>JBCCHW010000027.1:0-27125 GCA_039028555.1 Pseudomonadota bacterium
CTGGCGGGAGCGGCGACGGAGCTGCGAGAGCTGGCCGACGAGTGCGCTCGACGGGCCGAGGAGTGCCGGCAAGCGGCCGCGGCTCAGGCGGAGTACCTCGCCAACCTGGCGGCCTATGAGGAGGCGAGCGCCCAGGCCTGGATCTCGTGGCTCGGGAACAACAGCTTGCCGGTGATGCGCCGATGGGGAATCTCGCCCGCCGCGGCGAGATCATAGACCTTGCGTTCGCGGACGCGCAGCAGATCGGCGACCTCCTTGGTGGTGAGATAGACCGGGTGTTGGATGGCTGTTTCCTCGATCCTTGCGGTGGCCGGGCGCCGGGTGAGGCAGTTTGGGCCAATTGGCCGCGACGCACAAGCTGGCCTTCGCCACAACTCGGGGTGCGGCACGGGGTGCAGCACGAGGAACGGCGAAGAGATTGTTGACGAAAACAGTACAAAGGTCGGGAATCAGTCGTAATCCAGACCGCGATGTCTTAGAAACAAAGAATAGAAGTGCCCTTTGGTGCGCTTAAATCAGTAGTCGAGGACTTCCCATGTTCAAAACGTTTCTCAAGACAACCTTTGCCGCGGCATTGTTGGCCGGTTGCGCCGAAAGCGATCCAGGACCCGTCGAGGCCGAGCGCGCCGACGCAATCACGCGGGTTGCTACCGTTCAGACGGTAGATCCCAAGACCCGCGAGATCCTGCTGACCGAAGGGGATGGCCGCGCCTTTGTCATCATCGCCGGGCCGGAGGTGCGCAACTTTGATCAGCTCGAATCGGGGGACAAGGTCTCGACGACATATTTCGAAGCGGTCGCCGTTCAGATGGCCGCCTCCGATGATCCCGGCGGCGGTGTGACCGTGAATGCCGCCGAGCGCGCCGAGGAAGGTGCCAAACCCGGCCTGGTCGCGGGTCAGGTCTCGGATTTCGTGGTTGAGTTCCTCGACTATAATCCTGAAAGCCATATCGCGACCTTTATCGGCCCCAACAATGTGGTCCAGCGTACGGTTGTGCGCCCGGAGATGCGTGAGTTCGCGGCCGCCCGCAAGCCGGGTGAACGGGTTCAGGTGACGGTCGAGCAGGCGCTCGCCATCTCGGTCAGCGAGATTGCGGGTTGACCCAGACCACGGGGCCTGCCGGTCGGGCCGGCCCCCTCCCTGACCGTCAGGAGCGCCGCGCGTGACCTACCTGAAGGTGATCATCGGCACGGCGGTGACCCTGTGGCTGCTGGTCGAGGCGCGCGGGGTCCTGCAACCCATCGTCATCGCGGTCGTTTTCTGGTTTGTGCTGAAGGCCATGGCCCGGCTGATGACGCGCTATGCGATGGGCCCCGGCATCCCGCCTGCGCGCTGGGCCAAGGGGGTGAGCGCCCTGTTGCTGGTGGGCATTCTGGTGATGCTCGCCTCGATGGTTGCCAGCAACGCCACGGATATTCAGGGCTCGCTGCCGGTCTACGAGGCCAATCTCGACCGCCTGATCTCCAAGGCGGCGGCCGCGGTCGGGCATAGCAGCACGATCAACGTGGCCGAGATCATCCAACGCGTCGATCTCTCGAGCGCGGCATTGGGCTTTGCGGGGTCTGCGGCGGGTATGCTGACCTCGGTGATCATCATCATCTTTTATGTCGTCTTTATCTTTGTCGAGGACGGCGTCGTGCAGGCAAAGCTGACCGCGATTGTCGAGGATCCCGTGCGCCGCGCCGAAATCAACGAGTTGATGAGCCGGATCACCCATGAGGTCGAACGCTATCTGGGCGTGAAGGTCATACTTGGCATCGTACAGGCCGTTCCGACTTTTCTGGTGCTCGCCTATGTCGGGGTGAACGGCGCCGCGTTCTGGGCGGTCCTGGTGTTCTTTTTCAGTTTCATTCCCACCGTCGGCACCCTGGTGGGCATCTTCTTTCCCGCCCTGATGACCCTGATGCAGTTCGAAGAGATCGGGCCGTTTCTGACCGTGGCCCTGACGCTGGGCATTGTGCAGCTGCTGGCGAGCAACCTGCTGGAGCCGCAGCTGATGGGGCACACCCTCAATCTCAGCCCGTTGGCGATCTTTATCTCGATCTTTGCGGGCGGCGCGATCTGGGGCATCGTCGGCGCGCTGATCATCGTGCCGGTATTGGCGGTGATCGTCATCGTTTGCGCGACCGTGCCGGAGCTGCGCCCGATCGCCGTGATCCTGTCGAGCGACGGGCAGATCCGGTAACCGGATCCCCGTTGCACAAGACGGCTGGCGGCCTAGTCGAACGGGAAAACCTTGGCCCACTCCGTCTTCATGTCGATGATCTGCCAGCCCAGTTTCGGCCCCTCGTCGAGCCCTTTGACCAACTGGCCCACATGGCTGTCGCGGTCATAGGCCCATTCCCGCTCGGCATCCGTGTGATGCACAAGCATGCCCAGGCGGGGCCCCTCGCCCGAGGTGGTCCATTGCAGCATCTGGAAATCACCATCGGAATTGCCCACCGCCAGGATCGGGCGCTTGCCGATCTTGGAGTCGATCCCCACCGGCTTGCCGGCCTTGTCATTGATGAAATCGATCTCGGGCAGTTTCATGATCTCCGCCACCCCCTCGACGATCTCGTACTTTGTCGCGACCCGGCTGCCGATGACGTTCTCTGCCGGGATGTTATAGGCCGTATCGGTGAAGGCGCGCATGAAATGCACCCCGCCGCCTGACACGATATAGGTGGAAAAGCCGACATCGCGGAGATAGCGCAACAGCTCGAGCATCGGCTGATAGACCAGCGCGTCATAGGGTTTGTCAAAGCGCGGATGGCGCGCGGTGGCGAGCCATGTGCGCACGCTGTCTTCGAAATCCGCGACGCTGATATTGCTGTGCGAGACGGCGACGACTTCGAGCAGGGCCTTCTCTCCCCCCGCCATCAGCTTTTTGATGTCCCCCGCAGCGGCCGCTTTCAGCGCGTCAGTCTTGAGAAAGGCGGGGTCCGCCGCGCCCTTTTCGCGCACCCAGTCCATGGCATAGATCAGTTGGAAATAAACCGGTTTCTCGGCCCACAACGTGCCGTCATTGTCGAAAACCGCGATGCGCCCGGCCGGGGTCACATAGGTCTCCTTTGCGGGATCGGTGACCGAGGCGACGAAATCCATGATCCGGGTTTTCGACGCGCCATCATTCCACGAAGGAAGCGGGTCGGCTGTGGCAACCGGCGTGATTGCGAATACGAGCGCGATGAAAAGAACGAAACGAGTCATGGTCTTCTCCTGCTGAAAGGTGTCACGGCGGCGATGCTGCGCGCCGCAGCGAAGGTTTCAAAGCGAGGCGTTATTGCGACCCGCTGCCCTGTTCGAGCTTTTGCATCACCTGATCCAGGCTAAAGCTCGCCGCCTTTTGCCGGGGCGGGAATTCCTTGAAGGTTTCGAGGAATTTGCCGACATATTGCTGGGCGGGCACCAGGAAGTAGGCCCGGTCGAGCAGCCAGTCGTAATAGGTGTTCGAGGTCCGGTAGCCCCGCTCATAGGGGTCGCGGCGCAGGTTCTCGATCAGCGGGATCCTCAGCTCGGTCCAGGGCTCGATCCAGGCCCGCAGGGTCGCATAGGCCTTTTGCTCGAGGAAGATCAGCTTCCAGTCGTCATAGCGCAGCGCGGTGAGGTCGCCGTCATCCGAGAAGTAAAAGATCTCGCGACGCGGCGCCTCTTCGGTCTGGCCCGTCAGATAGGGCAGGAAGTTGTACCCGTCGAGATGCACGTGATACTCGCGCCCGATCGCCTTGACGCCCCCTTTCATCAACTCTTCCTTGATATCGGGGTTGCCGGCAGCGGCCAGAAATGTCGGCAGCCAGTCCATATGATGCATGATGTCGTTCGACACCGAGCCTGCCTTGATCTTGCCGGGCCAGCGCACCATGGCAGGCACGCGCCAGCCGCCTTCCCAGTTGGTGTTCTTCTCGCCCCAGAACGGCGTCATGCCGGCATCGGGCCAGGTGTTCATATGCGGGCCGTTATCGGTCGAGTACTGGATTAGGGTGCTGTCGGCGATGCCAAGTTCGTCGATCAGGTCCAGCAACTGACCCACATGCATGTCATGCTCGACCATGCCATCCGAGTACTCATCCTGGCCCGAGATGCCGCGATGCTCTTCCTTCACATGGGTGCGGAAATGCATGCGGGTGCCGTTCCACCAGACAAAGAAGGGCTTGCCCTGCTCGTGCGCCCGCTTGATGAAGTCGATGGCGCCCGCGATGGTTTCGTCATCCACCGTCTCCATGCGTTTTTTGGTGAGCGGGCCGGTATCCTCGATCTTGCCGTCGGCCGACGACTTGATCACGCCGCGCGGGCCGTATTTTTCGCGAAAGGCGGGGTCTTTGGGATAGTCGAGATTCTCCGGCTCCTCCTCGGCATTCAGATGATAGAGGTTGCCAAAAAACTCGTCGAAACCGTGGTTCGAGGGCAGATGCTCGTCCTTGTCGCCCAGATGGTTCTTGCCGAACTGGCCGGTCACATAACCTTCGGCTTTCAGCAGGCCGGCAATGGTCGGGTCTTCGGTTTGCATCCCCAGATCGGCGCCCGGCAGGCCCACCTTGGAGAGACCGGTGCGAAAGACGCTCTGCCCCATGATGAACGACGACCGCCCCGCGGTGCACGATTGCTCGCCATAGTAATCGGTAAAGATCATGCCCTCGGCCGCGATCCGGTCGATATTCGGGGTCCGATAGCCCATCAGGCCCAGCGAATAGGCGCTGACATTGGTCTGGCCGATATCATCGCCCCAGATGACCAGAATGTTCGGTTTGGCCGCATCCTGTGCATAGCCAATGCTGGCCGTGACCGCCGCGACGAGCGCGCCGATCATGAGCCTGAAAATGGAGGTCAAGTAATGTCGCATTGTCTTTCTCCCTTTGAAAACCATGGATTCTGTATCCGGGTTCACCGCGATCCGGCCCGATGGATGGGGTGAGCCAGCGTCCGGCGCGCATCCCATAGCTGACGCGCCCGGTTGAGATTGGCGCCGAACGTGTCGGCGATACGGTTGGTTCGGCTCACTTGCTGGGGGATCCCGCCATAACCGCCTCCATGACACGGTCGAGGTTGAAGCTGCCGGGTTTCTGACGGGGCGGAAACTCCTTGAAGCTTTGCAGCCACCGCGCCACATGGGCGCCTGCGGGCGCGAAAGCGAACATCCGCTCGATCCACCAGCGTTGATAGCCCATGGCATCTTCTTGTTGCGCCCGTTCAAAGGGATCCATCCGCAGATTGGTGATCGCGGGCGCGCGCAGCTCTTCGAACGGCGTTGTCCACACCCGGTACCCTTCGGCATTCTGACGCAGGAACGTGATTTTCCAGTCGTCATAGCGCAGGGCCGCCACCGACCCGTCATCGGTCCAATAGATGAAGTCCCTGCGCGGATAGGCGGCCTCGCCCGTAAAGGCGGGCATCAGGTTGTCGCCGTCGAGATGCACGTGGTACTCGCGCCCGATCGCCTTGACGCCGCCTTTCAGCAGTTTTTCCTTGATATCGGGCTCTCCCGCCGCGGCGAGGAAGGTGGGGAGCATGTCCTCATGCGCGGCCATGTCGTTGACCACAGTTCCCGGCGCGACCACGCTCGGCCAGCGGATCAGCGTTGGCACGCGAAAACCGCCCTCCCATTGCGTGTTCTTCTCGCCCCGGAACATCGTCGTACCGCCATCGGGCCAGGTAAAGGTCTCGGCGCCGTTATCGGTCGAATACATCACGATCGTGTTGTCGGCGATGCCCAGTTCCTCGAGCTTGTCGAGGAGTTGCCCCACCATCCCGTCATGCTCGACCATCCCGTCGGCATAGACGCCAAAGCCGGTCTTGCCCTGCGACTCTTCCTTGAGATGGGTAAAGATGTGCATCCGGGTGGAATTCCACCAGACGAAGAAGGGCTTGTCCTGCTCGTGGGCCCTGCCCATGAAATCGAGCGCGGCAGCGAGTGTCTCTTCGTCGACCGTTTCCATCCGCTTGCGGGTCAGCGGCCCGGTGTCTTCGATCTTGCCATCGGCCGAGGATTTGATCACCCCACGCGGCCCGAACCGCTCGCGGAAGGCAGGATCTTTCGGGTAGTCGGGGTTTTCCGGCTCTTCTTCGGCATTCAGGTGGTAGAGATTGCCAAAGAACTCGTCGAAACCGTTGTTGGTCGGCAGCATCTCGTCGAGATCGCCCAGATGATTCTTGCCGAATTGACCGGTCATGTAGCCGTGGGGTTTCAGGAGGCCGGCAATCGTCGGGTCCTCGATCTTCATGCCCTCTGGCGCGCCGGGAAGGCCGACCTTGGTCAGGCCGGTGCGGATGGGCGACTGCCCGGTGATAAAGGCCGCGCGCCCGGCGGTACAGCTTTGCTGGCCGTACCAGTCGGTGAACAGCGCGCCCTCCTTGGCCAGGCGGTCGATGTTCGGGGTGCGATACCCCATCATGCCGTGGTTGTAGGCGCTGATGTTGAACTGGCCGATATCATCGCCCCAGATCACCAGAATGTTGGGCTTGTTGCCCTGCGCCTGCGCCTCCGATCCAGGCATCGCTGCCAGCATCAAGACCGTTGCGCACAGAAATAACTTTTTTAGGATTGACGGGAAGAGCACGAACACCTCCAAATTGGGCGGGCGCGGGCCAGTTGTCGGCCGGTGCCCGAACGAAACAATCTCCGCTCACCCCACACGCGAGGTCTTGGCTATGTCAGCGGAATCGGGTCAAACCACCGCGAAACCACGACCTTTCGATGTGGCGCCGCTACCATCCGAAACCGCCAACATCTGGCATAGGAATACCGCATTTTTCGACCGGCGATAAGAGTTTTGCCATTCTCAGGTCGATTTTGTTTGTAATCAGAATTCCGGGCCCTCAACAGGCCCGAAACGAACGACGAGGAAATACGCGCAGATGGCAGCACTCCGGTCGATCAGATGGGCCTTTTACGCATTCTGGTCCCTGTTGCTGGGCCTGGTGGTTCTGGCTGGGATCGCTTTGCTGGTTGCGGGGCGGACCGACTGGAGCGTCCTGAAGCCTGAACTCGAGGCCCTGGTATCGGACCAAATCGGCGGCACGCTCGCGCTCGACGGCGCGTTATCGGTCAATGTGCTGCCCCGGCCCGGCTTTACGCTCGGCGGTTTTCGAATAACCGGCCTGCAAGGCGGAGCCGACGATTCCGGGAAAGGCGGCACAATCTCGGCCGGGGCGACCTCGGGCGATCTTGCCCTCTGGCCTCTGCTCTATGGCAAGGTCGAGATTTCGGATCTGGTGATCGAGGGGCTCAAATTCGATCTTGCCCTGCCCGCAGGCCAGGCCGGCGATACCCAGGGTGGAGGCAAGGCCCAGACCGGGACGCATCTGCACCCGGTCTTGCCCCGCACCGCCCGAATCGCCATCGCCGAAGGGATCCTGCACGAACGCGACACAGGCGAGGTTCATACCTGGATGAACAGCGAACTGGAGGCGAACGACCTCGCCTTTATCGGGCCCGGCCCCGATGATCTGGTGGGTCGCGTTACCCTGTCGGTCGAGAGTTTTACCTCGCGCGGCGACGGCGATGTGAACATCAGCAATTTCTGGGCGCAGTTCGAACGCGACTCCACCGCCGAACTCGTCACCGCCCGGGTCGAGAGCAAGCTGGCGACCGGTGCGCTCACCAAATTGACCAAGCTCACGTTCAACGGGCAGGTTAGCCAGATGCGCAACCTGGTTCAGGGCGGTGATGTCGGGATCGAAGGCGATGCCGCAATCGGCGATCTGGCACTGACGGGCAAGGGCAAGATCACCACTAAGGGCGACAGCACCACCGCCGCGATCAACGTCTCGGGCAAGCTCGAGGGCAACGCGCTGATCTCGATGATCGCCGGGACGCCGGTAGACGGCGCGGGGACCACGGCCAAGGGCAAGTTCATCTATCGCCGCCACCATTACGAATACGCGGATTTCGAGGCGGTGATCGCGGGTTCTGCCGCCAAGGGGGGCATCGTCTATACCGCGCGCGAGACACGCCCGCTCGTCACGGGGGATCTGGCGCTCGACCAGGTGACGCTGAGCGGGGAGACGCCGGCCGCCCCGGCGGGCAAGATCATCCCGCCGATCCCGCTGCGCATCAGCGGCCTGTCGCGGGCGGATCTCGATGCAAAGCTCTCGATCGCGCATCTGAACGTCACGAGCAAGACGCAGATCACCAAGCTCTCTTCCGCGATCAAGATCAAGGATGGCAAGCTGACCCTCGCCCCGCTCTCTGGCCATATGGGCCCGGGCAAGATCCATGCGGTCGCCCGGATCGACCCGGGCACGAAACCACAACGGCTCGACCTGGACGTAACCATCAGCGATGTGCCGCTGGCCGAATATGCCGTGGGTTGGGAGGATTTCGTCGCCGGCAAGGCGCGCGGCGATCTCAAGGCCCGGATAAGCGGCGCAGGCGATACGCTGGATCAACTCGCGGGCTCGCTCTCGGGCAATGTGCAAACCGACATGTCGGGCGGCAATCTGAAACTGGGCCCCTTTACCCGGATGGTCGCCGGGGCGCAGAGCATCTTTGAGCCCATTGTCTATCACAACGACATGGTCGCCATTGCCTGTACGGCCTCGCGCTGGCATCTGGACAAGGGCCGCGCGGAAAGCCGCGGCCTGATCATGGACACCTCGGAATTCGCGGTTGCCGGGCGCGGCAGTGCCGATCTGAGAACTGAAACGCTGAATCTGAACATGGCCGTGCATCCCACCAACGAGAAATTCTATCAGTTTTCCACCGCCTTCCATGTCAGGGGCACTCTGGCGGCGCCGACTGCGGGCACCGAGGCGGTGAGCGCCATTACCGGCATCGTCAATGTTGCCGGTGCCACCATCAACCCCCTGGGCGCGATTGTCCGGGTACAACAGGATGACCGCGCCGACCCGGCCGCCTGCCTGCAAGCGCTGGACACGAGTGCGACCGAAAAGAAAGCTCCCAAAGGGTTTCTGGGCAGCATCGCGGTGCCGGTGGTCAAGGGCACCGTGAACACGGCGGGCGCGATCGTCGAGGGCACCGGCGAGGCGATTGGCAACACGCTCGAAGAGATTGGCGAGGGCATCGGCGGCATCTTCGAGGGCAGCGGTGACAAGGCCGGGCAACAGGGCGACACGAAACAGGACTGATCCCCGTAACCGCAGAGGAGAGACAAGGTGAGCTGGCTCTTACCACATGGACAGGGGCGCCCGGGCCTGCTGGGCAGGTACCGCTGGGGATATCTGTTGGCCGTCCTGTTGGCGACCTTTCTGCTGGAGCCGTTGCTCGGCTCGGGCAAGGGGGTCAGCCTGATGGGGTTGTGCCTCTATCTGACTGTTTTTGCGGGCATGATCCGGCTCGCCCATCTGTCGCGAACGGTCGAGCTGGTGTCCTACACGATCATTGGCATCTGGTTCGTTGTCAGCCTTGTGCAGCACTTTAATGACAGCACGCTCAACGAACGCATCCAGCTCGCCTTCAGCGTCGCTCTGAGCCTGGGCGCCCTGATCGTCACCTTTACCGAGTTGATGCGCCCGGACGTTCTGACCGTCGACAAGCTTTTTGGCGCGATCTGCGGGTATTTCCTGATCGCCGTCACGCTGGCGCTGCTCTATTACCAGATCGAGGTTCTGACACCGGGCAGCTTCAACCTGCCGCCCGGGGAGATGGATGTCTCGGAGTTCCTGTATTTCAGCCTGGTGACGGTAACCACGCTGGGCTATGGCGATATCACCCCGGTCTCAAAGATCGCGCGAATCCTCGCAGGGCTCGAGGCGGCTTTGGGAACGCTGTATATCGCGATCCTGATCGGGCAGATCGTGGGGTCGATCAAACGGTGATCCGCGGCGCGGTTACTCGATGTTCTGGATCAGCCAGCGCCCGTCATCGGCCTTGCATCGGATCTGGTTGAAATCAAAGTTCTGGTTCCGCGAATCCACGGTCAGCACATGGCGCAGCGTCACACAGGTGCCGTCGAACGCGGTCACCTCGGTCCAGCCATGGGCGCCCGAGGCCGGATTGCTCCAATCGACCTTGTCCCCAACGGCGGGGGTCTTGTCGAGATACATCGTTTCTGACTGCGACTTCATCGCGGCATAGTCTTCATTGGTCAGCCCGATGCCGTCGGCCAGTTTCAGAAAGAATTGCGCATGGGCAGGCCCGGCGAGGGCCAGCCCGGCGACAAGGGCGGCTGAAACGCATTTCATCATGGCTGAGAACTCCATCGAGCCGGTTTCATTGGGAACCCAGCATCGCCCGCTAGGGATACGGATTCAAGTCACATTGCGCGGGGGCGTCCGATACGCGCCGCTAGGGCCAGGGGACAAAGTCAGGCGGAACCGATTGCCATTCGTCGCCCGAAAAACCCATTTCGTAGCCGAGATTGTAAAGCGTCTTCATATAGACAGGGTCGAAAGGTTCCTCGGGCTCGATATCAAAGGTCGGCGGGATCGAGGTTACATTCAGCTCGATACCATCGCGCACGGCGATGGCGAATATCTTGTAGATATCGCCCGTGCCCGCCCCCCCGATCAGCGAACTGGCCGCCGCCCCGGCAATCGACAAGAGGCGCGGGCGCACGGGCGAATAGGGTTTGCGCAGCGAATTGTTGATGACGACATAGATCGTGCGGTCGAACTCCACGCCCAGTTCCTGGTCGATCATCCGGGACGGGAACTCGGTCGAGAACAGCATCACCTGCTGGGTGGCCCCCCCATCCACATGCATCTCGTCATAGCGCCGCCCATCCTCGGCCACCACCGGGATGATAACCGGTGGGAAGGCGGCGGGAATGGCGGATGAGGCCTGGATGATGTCGTGGATCAAGCGGCGCGCGCTCGGATGGCCGGTTCCAGCAATGCCCGTCACGTTCCACACGACCGGGCGCGCGGCGTCCAGATTGGTCGTGCCGATCAAAAGGGCCCTGCCCTTGCGGCCCTCCTCGGCCAGTCTGGCAATGACGTCATCATCGATGTATTTCTCGATCAGGCCACGGTAGCCGCGCGTGCTGGTGATCGCGGTGCCCCCGGTCAGGGCCGCAAAGAAGGTCCGCGTCAGCAATTGTTCGGTGCGGTAGGTCGTGTAGATCTCGGTCAGCTCGTCGTCGTATTCGGGGCCGAGAAAGGCAAACAGCGCGACGATTGCACCCGTGCTGATGCCCGTCACGATGGTGAATTGCGGGCGGTCGCCCCGGGCGGTCCAGCCATTGAGCAGACCGGCGCCAAACGCGCCATCCGGCCCACCGCCCGAAAGCGCAAGCATCTGTTCCTTGATCGGCCGTCCGGCCGCAATCTCGTCGGCCTTTACTTCGCGGAGCAACTCGGTGCGCGCCCTCAGGATCTGTTCGCTGTTCTCCTTGCCAAGGCTGTCGCCCCAGATCCGGACAAAACGACCCGCCGCGATGCCATAGGGTGCGGCGGTCGCGACCTTGTCCTCGGGCACCGGCGATCGCGCGATTACCGTTGTGCATCCCACTTGAAGCAGGATGGCAACCAACAGCAAGGCGACCGGGGTGCTGCGCCGGTTTCGCCGCGCGAAGGAAAACTGCGGAAAGCTGATGGCAAACATCATGGGTCCAAACAGGTTACGAAGCGCGTCGATTGGCTGCCGGAAGACTCTACTGCCTCACCCCTGGCGTTTCAACCAGACTGCCGAGCGAGAGCAGATCAAAATTTCCGGGATTGAGGGCGACCGCCTCTTGCAGGGCCTGCCTGGCGCCATCCAGATCGCCCAGGGCGTGGCGGATCCGCACGATCATCGACCAGGCCCGCGTCAATTGAGGGTCGAGCGTCACGGCTTCGCGAAAGGCCTGCTCCGCCGCTGCCATGTTGCGCAGAACCAGCGCGGTGCCACCCAGCACCATATGCGTTTCAGGAAAATCAGCCCGGCGCCGGAGGGTCCCCTGCCATTCGCCATAGGCTCGACCCAGTTTCGCCTGATCAGCCGGCGGCAACCGGTCGGTGGGCAAGTCTAGAAAGGCCCGCGCGGCGGCGATGCGTACAGCCATCACCGGATCCTCGAGCAAGGGGGAGAAAGCACGGAAACGCTCGGCAGGCGCCGCCCCGCGCTGTGCGGCGATGGCTGCTTGACGGATGATCGGGTTCTCATGGGCCAATAGCGGCGCGGTCCCTGCCGCCGTTTCAGGTGTTGCAGAACTGCCCAGCAACTCCAGCGCGGTTGCCCGCACGATCGGCGCAGCACTTGGATCATTTGCCAGCGCCACAAGCCGGTCCGCCGCAGCGCCCGGGTCGAACCGGCCTGCCGCGATCACCTGGCTGAAATGGGCCCCGCGATGCGGGCTGCGCGGGAACTGCTCGGCAAGGCGCGCGGCCGCCCACCGGGTGTCGCGATCCACGTGGCAGTCGGTGCAGGCATCGGGCGCGCCGGTCTCGTCGGAGAGATCCGGGCGCGGAATACGGAAACTGTGATCGCGCCGCCCATCGATGCCCATGTAATCCCGCTCGATCATGTGGCAGGATTTGCACGCCGCCCCCGGTGTCCCGGGCTGATGAAAGTGATGCGCGGGGTCGTCGTAGAGCCCCGCTTTCAACGTGGCAAAACGTGGGTTGCCCGCCGGGTTGTGGCACTGGGTGCAAAGCGCGTTGTCCTGGGCAAGCAACGCGCCGGAATGCGGATTGTGGCAATCCGAGCATCTGACCCCCTGGGCATACATCCTGGATTGCAGGAACGAGCCATAGACATAGACTTCATCCTGAATAGATCCGTCGGCGTGATAAAGCCCCGGACGCAGCAACGAGAGCCGGTAGGCGTCGTGAAAAGGTGTCCCCGGCGGCGGATTGCCATCGAGGAACGGTTCACGCCGCGAGTGGCACCCGGCGCATTGCTGGATCTCGACCTCGGGATCGTCGCCAAACCGAAGCGGAAAGCCCGCAAGCTCCGGCGCATCAGACGCGGTCGCCCGCCCCTCTACCCAGGCAAGATGCGCTGCACCGGGCCCGTGGCAGGCTTCGCACCCCACCCCGATCTCGGCCTGATCGCTGTCGTATCGCCGGGTCGCCGGATCATAGCGTTTCTCAAATCCGGTCGCATGACACTCGGCGCAACGCGCATTCCAGTTCTTGTAGGGCCCGCTCCAGTGCAGACCGTTATCGTGCGGCAGCCGCTGATCGGGATAAAGATGATACCAGCGCGCCTTGCCCACATCCCAGACCACATCATGGGATTGATACCGCCCGGGCGCGGCCTCGACGATGTACTGCTGCAACGGCGCGACCCCGGCGACGCCGATGACAGGATAGCGGGACGCCCCGGAGGGCCGTGTTTCCGCGATCACATAGGCATCCCCGTCGCGGAGGAAATCATAGATGACGTCGTCATGGGTGAACCGGGACCCATCGAAATCGCCCAGGACATGATCGGCGGTCGGAGGTGTCCATGCAGCCGCATGATGCGAACGGCCCCAGTCGGCCATCGCGTCCTCGTGACACGCACCACATTTCTGCGAGCCGACATAGCCGAGCCCGTCGGGCGCCGCCTGACCCTGCGCCAACCCGACCGGCCCGGGCGAGAGCAGCAGGACTGACGAAAGCGTCAGCAAGACCATGACCGACCGCGCATAGGGATTCAGCGGCCCGAGCGTCGGCTCGCCGCGTTGCCGTCGCCGCCGGGCCGCCATACGCGCCGCCGCAACCGCGCGGTGCAGATCCTTCCATGCGGCGGCATCGGGCGTTGCCGCGCCAAACCGTGCCCGCCCCAGGGTCAGGAGCGCCCCTGTCATCTCTGGTGTAAAACCGCTCCCCTCCGTCAGCCGGCGCCACCAGAGGTCGCAGGCCTGAACCGCGGCGCCATAATCGCGTCGAGCGATCTGGCGCAGCACGTGCCGGTATGCCCAGTCCTCGCTGGCAAGATAGGCCTCCCGGTGAGCTCGACGCCGCGCCCCGAAAACCGGCCAGAGCCGCCAAAGGATCAGGGCCAGCGCCGCGACACCGGCCAGGGCGAGGGCCAGGGCCAGGGCCATCGATCGCCAGCCGGGCGGGGCCGATCCGTCGACAACAGGTGCCGGTCCGTTCACCGTGATCTCCAACCCGTCGACACGCGCCGTCTCGACCTGACCGCTCTCGAGATTGAACCATTCGACGGCGATCTGGGGCAGCTGATAGCGCCCGCCCCCTTCGGCCATGTAGGTGACCTCCTCGGTCCGCCGGCCCGCAAAGCCGCCGCGGTCCGAGGCCATCTCGACCACGGATTCCCCGGGATACACCGCCAGGCCTGACGCGGGCCCGGGGCCAAGGAGCGGCGGCAGCACCAGGGGTGTTGCCCCGTCGATCGAGACTTCGATACGCCGGACCACCGCCGATCCCGGCTCGATCCCCGCCGTCTCGCCCTCGATCGACTGGGTGATCTGCAGATCCTTTGCCGCGATGAAGGGATCGAGGCCCTCGGCGCCTTCGGGCACCTCACCGGTGAGCGTTGCAGGCGGCGTCATCACATCGACAGTGCGGGGCTGGCCGGTGTCGGGATCGGCATAGACAACGGCGATGGTCTGGGCAGGCAAGGTGATCTGACCGGGGATCAGTGGCGCAAGGATATAGCGTCGCTGCACGCCGCTCCAGGTCTCGCCCCCGACCTGCTTGCTGATCGGCGTCGTCGACTTTGCGGGCAGCCGCACCATCAGATTGGGAACATCATAGCTCGGCAGCCCGGGGGGCTGGGGCATATAGGTCGGAACCACGACTGACAGGCGCAGCGTTGTGGCCTGCCCGGGGACAACGGTATCGGTTTCCAACAGCAGTTCGACCTGCGGCTCCGCCACGGAACCGGCCGGATCAACCGGGCCCTGTTCGGGCGCCGCCCGCGCGCCCTCGGCACCGGTTTCCGGCGCGCTCTTGCGGGCAGAGCCGACCGGCTCGGGGATTTTCCGCGGGGCGACCTGCCGGCGCGGGGTGTCGCCCTGCGCACCGGCATCGCCGGGAGAGGTCGTTTGCGCCCAGGCGCCGGGCGTGAACAGAGCAACCGCGAGCAAAACGGCGAGCGCCTTCATCCACCGGCCCCCGCCTCTTCGAGGGCAAAGCGGCCGCGCAGGAAGTCACCCGTCCGGGTCTCGACCGCGCGCATCCATTGGTCGGCCGTGGCAGGATCAAACCCCTTGGTCTCGGTCAGCGCCGTTTCGGTCCCTTTGTCGGTTTCCTTGTCATAGCGCACCTCGTCGGCACCCTCGCTGCCCTCTTCGGTGCTCGATTGCTCCTGCGCGCTCTCGACATAGGCGACAATCGCCCGCGCGATTTCCAGGTTTCGGGTCGCCTCGGGATAGTCGGGCTGTCGGGTGAGCGCCGTCTCAAACGCCCGAACACCGTCGCGGTACTGGCGGAACTTGATATGCGCAAGACCCTGAATGAACGCCGCCTGCGCGGTATCGATCCGGGCAAGAAAGGTGACGGCCTCTTCGTACCTGCCCGCACGGTAGAGCGCATAGCCTTTCCAGGCGGGGTCCTCAAACAGATCCGCCGCAGCCGAGAAGTCGCGGGCATCAAAGGCGCGCTGGCCCTGTTGATCCGGGGTCAGGAACCAGTCCACCACGCCGTCCGCGCGTGCGGCATCGGGCGGGGACAAAAGCGCGAGGGCAAGGGCGAGGCTCCACCGCATCGTCCAGCCTCGCCGGAACCAGAACAGCATCAACAGGGTCGCGGGCCAGGCCAACAGCCAGCCCCGGTCCTCCCATTGCTGGCGGTCGTCCCGGGCCATCTGCGCCTCGAAAGCCCGTGCGACCAGCCGCTCGATCTCGAACAGGTCCGCGCCGTCAGAGGTGACCGCGATCACCGAGACGCCCGGGATCGCGCCAAGGGCATCGGCCCCGGCCTGATCCTTGCTCACAAGCAAGACGGCGACAGGCGCCGCGCCGTCGGTCTGTGCGTGTTCGCGAAAGGCGGCGAGGTCGCCCGAATTGACCGCCCCCGCAACGAAAAGCACAGCACCCGGCACGTCTTCTCCGGCGAGGGTATCGCCGGCCAACAAGAGCGCGGCGGTCGCGTTGTCACCGGGGCGCGGCATGATCCCGGGCGAGAGGCCCGCGACAAAGGGGCGGATCACCGCCGGGTCATCGGTCAGCGGGGTCACCCGGTGCGCGCTGCCCGCATAGGCGATCAGCGCGGTACGTGCGCCGGCACGGGTGTCGAGCAGATCCGAGACCTTTTGCTTTGCCCGATCCATCCGGGTGGGGGCAATGTCGACGCCTTCCATCGATTGCGAGGTTTGCACCACGATCGCCAGCGGCGCGGTCTGCGCGAGCAGGGGATTGGGCACCCGACTCCAGGTCGGCCCCGCAGCGGCCAGCGCAACCAGAGAGATCAGCGCCGCAACCCCGTCGATGGGCATCAGCCGCGCCCGTTTGTGCGCGCCCACCTGCAATGCTGTTGCGAGATGCGGCGCGATCCCCGCCGGCAGTGCCGCGCGCCGGGTCGCCGGGCGCCGGATCAGCCACCACAGGGCAATCGCGACCGGGATGAGCAGCAAAAGCCAGGGCCGGATGAAATGAAACGCGGCCAGCGCACTCATGTCCGCCGCTCCCGCGCGTGACCGGCATGAAGCCAGGCCAGCGACACCAGCGCCAGCACCGCAGCCAGGGTCAGCGGCAGAAAGCCGAGCGAGCGCCGCGGCCTGAACGACAGGGTTTCGACCTTGCGGGGCGCCAATTCGTCGATCCGCGCATAGACCTTGGCCAGTTCGTCCGCGTCGCCGGCGAAAAAGAACTGGCCCCCCGCGCGCGCCGCGATGTCTTTCAGCTGATCGACATCAACCTTGTTCTCGCCCGTGCCATTGGGGTCGCCAACGGCGATGGCATAGATCTCGACGCCTTCGCTGGCCGCGATCTCTGCGGCGTTGACCGGGCTCATGCGCGAGTTGGTGTCCGCCCCGTCGCTGAGCAGGATCATCAGGCGCTGGTCCACGGCGCTGGTCTCAAAGGTGCGAATGGCGAGGCCGATCGCGTCGCCGATCACGGTGTTGGGACCCGCCATGCCGACCTGGGTGCCGTCGAGCAGATCGCGGACCGACGCCAGATCCTCGGTAAAGGGCGCCTGTACAAAGGCCTTTGACCCGAACACGATCAATGACACGCGGTCGCCCTCGCGTTGCTCGACAAAATCGCCGACGATCTGTTTGACCGCCGCCAGCCGCTGGATCGGCGTGCCGTCCTCCTGACGAAAGTCGTGCTCGTCCATCGAGCCCGAGATGTCGATGGCCAGCACCAGATCGCGGGCGGCTATGGTGGTCTCGATCGGGTCGCCCACACGCTCGGGCCGCGCCAGCGCGAGGACCAACAGCGCCCAGACGATCAGCGCGGCGATCATCTGGAACCGCTGTCGGTCGAGCACGACCGAGCCTTCGCGCGGCGTCGCCCCGGTCGCCTCGGCAATGCGGCGAAAGAACGGGATGCGGATCGAGGGCACGCTTTGGCGATAGGGCGGCAGGAAACGCCAGACGAGCCAGGGCAGCGGCAGCAAAAGCAGCGCAAGGGGCGCCCCCAGCACAATCATGGCACCGGCCGTCTGTGCCGGCGGATCCAGCCCGCCGCCAGGGCAGAGAGACCGTCAACCGGCGCACCGGGTCGATAGGGGGCCGAGAGCAGCGCCTTGCCCGGACCGCTGGAAAAGCTGGTGCCGCCGCCGGTCTCATCCAGAAAACGAAGCCATTCGGCCCCGATCAGCCCCGCGACCTGATTGCGCGGGAACGCGGTCAGCGCGCATCGGCGCAGGATCTCGGCAATCTTTGCGGGATCGTCCCCTGCCGTCGCCAGGGCGGCGAGCGCCGCGCCACGATAGGCATTCGCGCGGCGATACGCGCGCCAACGCAGGGCCAGAAAGGCGATCAGTGCCAACAGCGCGACGCCCAGCCAGACCCATCCGACGGTCTGGGGCAACATCGAGATCGCTGGCGGCTCGGGCGCGGGCTCGAGCAAGTCGATCAGGTCCACAAGGGTCAGCTTCGACAGGTCTTCCGCCATCACCGTCCCCCGGCGAGGCCAAAGAGGCGCATGAGCTGGGGCAGTGTTTCCTCCCCGGCGCTGAGCGGCAAAACGGGGATCCCATGGCGCCGTGTCCAGCCCATGATCTCGCCCACGCGACCGCTCAGAAACTCGGCCATCGAGCGGCGTACCGCGTCGGATCCAATATCGATTTCTGCCTGCAGCCTGCCATCCGAGGCGACCAGGCGCGGGCTGAGCGACATCACCTGATCGGTCGGGTCGGTGACCAGACCCACGATCACATCGTTATGGCGCGCGAGGCCGCCCAACAGGGTTTCTGTCCGCGCATCCACCTCGTCGAAATCGCTGAGGATCACGATCAGATGGTCGCGCCGCGCAATCCGGGCGACCGCTTCGAGCGGGCGATTGAGCGGCATGGGCGCGACCGGCGGCGCATCGGCGCGCAGCTGTGTCTGCGCCCGGGCAATCGCCGATTGCACGCGGTTCAGCGCGCGGCGGCTGCGCTCGGGCCGGATCTCGGCCAGCAACGCGTCGCCAAAGATGATGCCACCGATCCGGTCGCCCTGATCGAGGATGCGATAGGCGGCGAGCGCGGCG
Source organism: Pseudomonadota bacterium (assembly GCA_039028555.1). Taxonomy (GTDB): domain Bacteria; phylum Pseudomonadota; class Alphaproteobacteria; order Rhodobacterales; family Rhodobacteraceae; genus Thermohalobaculum. Next base: position 18,454 of record JBCCHW010000027.1, read on the forward strand.
ACCTCGGCCGCCGTGACGGATTTCATGTTGAGTCGAGACCCGAAGAACATCGACATCCGCTGATCGACAACCAGCAATGCAGGTCGATCGCGTTCCTCGGTATAGACGCGGATATAGGGCGTTCCGGTCCGGGCGGTCACCTTCCAGTCGATCGCGCGCACATCGTCGCCGGCGAGATAGGGGCGCAGTTCCTCGAAATTCAGGCCGCGCCCGCGCAGGCGCGACGCGTGGCGGCCGTTCAGCACGCTTTGCGCCTTTTGTCTGGGCAAAAAGCTGAGGCCACGCGCCCGGGCACCAAGTTTGCGCAGATGCGCCAGATCGACGCGAATGCGCGGATCCTCCTGCGCGTCGACCGCCGGTTTGACGACCCCGGCCCTGGCCCGCGCCGCAAAAAGGCCTGCGCGGCTCATCAGGGCACCGCGACCTGGGCGATGATGTCGTCGATGACCCGGTCGGCGGTGATCCCCTCACCCTGCGCCTCATAGCCCAGCGTCAGCCGATGGCGCAGGACATCATGCGCAATCGCCCTGAGGTCGAGCGGGTCGACATAATCGCGCTGGTTCAGCCAGGCATGGGTGCGCCCGCATTTGTCGAGCGCCAGCGAGGCGCGCGGGCTCGCGCCCACCTCGATCCAGCGGGCGAGATCCTCCGAATAGACCTCGGGCGTCCGGGTCGCATAGACGAGATCGGCCATATAGCGTTCGATCGCGTCGGAGACATGGATCTCGGCGATCTGGGCCCGCGCCTCGAAAACCGCCTGTTGCGGGATGACTCGCGGCGCCTCGGCTGACGGCGCGTCGCTGCCTGCAGCGGATTCCTCGCGGCGGACCAGGCGGATCACCTCGACCTCGTCCTCGACGGGCGGGTAGGTGATGACGACATGCATCAGGAACCGGTCCATCTGGGCCTCGGGCAGAGGATAGGTTCCCTCCTGTTCGACCGGGTTCTGGGTCGCCATCACCATGAACAGCGGCTCCATTTTATGGGTGGTCCCGGCAACCGTGACCTGGCGTTCCTCCATCGCCTCGAGAAGGGCCGCCTGCACCTTGGCGGGCGCGCGGTTGATCTCGTCCGCCAGCACGATATTGGCAAATATCGGCCCGGGCTCGAAGCGAAACTCGGCCCCGCCGCCGGTCTGGTGATAGACCTCGGTCCCGGTCACGTCGGAGGGGAGCAGATCCGGGGTGAACTGAATGCGTGAGAACCGGGCTTCGAGGTTTTTCGCCATCGCTTTGACCGCCCGGGTCTTAGCCAGGCCCGGCAGCCCCTCGATCAACAGGTTCCCATTGGCAAGCAGACCGATCAGCAAGCGCTCGATCACCGCCTCCTGACCGATGATCGACTGGCCCATTCGCGCCTTGAGCGCCATGATCTGGTCATAGGCCATCGCCAGCACTCCCGTCGTCTTGGCGTTTCCGCCGGCTTTGCGCAGGCCTGCGCACGCCCTGAAACACGGTTAATATACCCCTCTCGTGGCATCGCCGGGTAGTATTTTCGCGAGCGGGCCGGATTGGCGGCGCCTTTGCGCGCACAGATCCGGCGACCACCAGTTCGTCGCGAGGCTGGGTGCGAGCCCGAACACTCTGATCCGCATCACAAAAATCAAAGTGGCGCTCCAGGTGACGGATCAGGCCGTTTTCCAAGCAAGAGTTCCTGCGAAAGGGATTGGCGCACTGTATCGGCGGTCTTATACCAAAGTGAACACGTTTCCGCGGCGAGGGTGAATCCGATATGTTCGGGCGATCACTGATCTTTATTTTTATTTTCCTCGCCATCGCGATTTGGGGTTTTTACCAACTCAGCCGTGTTTTCTTTGCCTATACGAATGACGCCTATGTCCTCTCGAACGTCGTCACGGCATCGCCCAGCGTGCCGGGTCGCCTGACCAGGATCCATGTGAGCGACAACGCGGTTGTGACGGCGGGCACGCCGCTCTTTGAGCTGGACGAGGAACCCTATCGGCTGGCGCAACGGGAGGCCGAGGGGACCTTTGCCCAGGCAAAGGCGGCGCTCGCGACAGCCGAGGATGCGCGCAAGGGCGCGCAGGATTCACTCGTGTCGGCCAAGGCCCTGCTGGACGACGCGACCGAGACCCAGGGCCGGATCGTCGATCTGACCAACAAGGGTTTCGCGACGGAACAGCGCCTCGATGACGCCAATCTCGCGCTCAAACAGGCCCAGGCCGAAGTGAATGCCGCCACCGCAAATGTCGTCTCGGCCCAGGATGTGGTGGTCGCCCGCCGGGCCGAGATCACCACCGCCCAGGCGGCCCTGGACCTTGCGCGCTACAACCTGGAGCAGACCCGGGTCTCCGCCCCCTTTGACGGCCATGTCGCCATGTTCGCCGTCCACGAGGGCACCTATCTCGATGCCGGCACACCGGTCATGGCAATCGTCGACCGGCAAAGCTGGCGGATCGTGGCCAATATCAAGGAGCAGAACCTGGCCTATATCGAGGTCGGGCAGCCGGTGTGGCTGACCGTATCAACCGCGCCCTGGACCCTGTTCGAAGGCACTGTCGCGAGCATCCCGCGCGGGATCTCACGCTCGGAGATCGAGCCGCTCGCGCTGCCTTATGTCGAACCGACCACCAGCTGGATCCGGCTGTCGCGGCGTTTTCCGGTGGAGATCGAGCTGAACGATCCCCAACAGGTGCCGCTCTATATGGGCGCGAATGCACGGGTCTTCATTCGCCATGTCCCGGCAAAGACCAAAACAGTCGGTCAGCCCGTTGACCCCTCTGCCGGCACGGCCAGCATCAGCCAATGAGTGCGAACGAGTTTCAGGCCAGCGTCACCGCCCTGGCCGTTGGTCTTGCCGTGCTCGGTGCCTTCGCCCTTCATCTTGACGCACCCTGGTGGGCGGCGATCTCGGCATGGATTGTGGGCAACCCTGAACGTGGCGCGGTGCTGAACAAAGGCGTCGCTCGGGTGATCGGTACGGCCGCTGGCGGCTTTCTGGGATATGTGGCCGCCTATGTCACCCTCGGCATGCCGCTGCTCCAGATACCGGTGATCGCGCTGAGCTTGTCGGCAGCGGCCTATCTTCGGTACCGGTCCGAGCACGCCTATATGTGGTTGATGTTGTTGGTCATGATCTCGCTGTCGGTGCTGAACGCGATGACAACGCCCGAGGAGACGCTCGACTTTGTTTTCTTTCGCTCGACCGAGATCATGCTCGGCGTCACAGCCGCCACCATTGCCGCCATTTCCCTCGATGCCTGGCGCCCGGCGACTTCGGCGCCCGACACCGCGGCGGGTCACGGCACCGTGCCCCGAAAGGCCGCCCGGTTTGTCGCGCTGTTTTCAGGCTTCACGACGCTGTTGATCCTGTTGATCTGGCAACAGCTTGCCCTGCCCAGCTCGATGCAGATCCTGATCAGCCTGATCGCGACCGCGATGCCGACCTTTGCGATGACACAGGCCCAAATCGCGAAACGGCTGGCGGGCTGTGTGCTGGGCGGCGCGGCCGGGCTGATGCTCACGGGCTTGTCGCTCGAGGTGCTGACCGTCTGGCTCGCTTTGTTCTTTGTCGGGATCTACGCGCTCGCCTATGTGCACCATGGCGGCGGCGCCTATAGCTATGTCGGCACCCAGGGGGGGATCGGTTTCATCATGGCGACCGTCTCGGGCACCGGCCCGACCGAGACGATTATTCCCGTATTCGACCGGATCGCGGGCATCTCGATCGCGATGGTCCTGATGGTTTGCCTGATCTACGCCGCCTCGCCCTGGCTGTCATCGGCCTATGCCGGCCATCAGGCGCCGGCCTCCTAGCAGCCGATCAAAGAGGGCCATCGGTCGGCCAGGGCCCACGGTCCCATCCGTCACGGTCGCGCTGGCGCGGGAAACGCGCAGGGACAGACAATGCCCTGCGACCGCCGGTCTGACACAGTTCACCATTTCTCGGATTATGGTGCCCAGGGGCGGGCTCGAACCACCGACACGCGGATTTTCAGTCCGCTGCTCTACCAACTGAGCTACCTGGGCTTGAGGCCGGTGGATTAGGACATTCCACCGGCGCTGTCCAGCGGGATTTTCGCTGCGCGGGTTAAAGATGCCCCTCGGCCCTGGCCCAATGCATGGTGTTGTCGAGCGCGGTCTCGATCGGGGCGAACATGGCGTCGACTTCGTCGGCCGTGATCACCATTGGCGGGCAGAAGGCAAGGGTATCTCCGATCGCCCGCAGGATCACGCCGTGCTCGATCAGTTCCTTGGACAGATAGGCCCCGACCTTGCCGGGCTGTGCGAACATCGCCGCGCTCTTGGGGTCGGGCGACAGTTCGAGCCCGCCCATCAGGCCCGAACAGCGCGCCTCACCCACCAGCGGGTGCTCGCCCAGGCGTTTGAGATGCGCCTCGAAGGCCGGGGCGACGGCGCGCACTTTGCCGACGATGTCCCGCTTCTGGTACAGTTCCAGCGTCTTGACGCCCACCGCACAACCCAGCGGGTGGCCACCATAGGTATAGCCGTGGCCCAGCACCGGATGGCGCCCGCTTTCCGCCTCGATCGCCTCGGCCATCTCGGCATTCATCGCAACGGCGGAGAGCGGCGCATAGGCGCCGGTCAGCTGTTTGGCCATGCTGACCGAGGTCGGGGCACGGCCGCCCTTGTCCATCCCGTGGGTGGTGGCGCCAAACCAGTTGCCGGTCCGGCCAAAGCCACAGATGACCTCGTCGTCGATGAACATGATGTCGTATTTCTCGAGCACATCGCCGACCGCCTGGAAATACCCCTGGGGCGGCGCGATCACGCCGCCTGCGCCCATCACCGGCTCGGCAATGAAGGCGGCAACGGTCTCGGGCCCTTCGGCCAGGATCAGTTCCTCGAGATCGGCGGCAAGGCGCTTGCTGAACTCCGCCTCGGTCTCGCCATCGCGCCCCTCGCGCCAGTAATGCGGGGTCGTTGTGTGCTTGACAAAGTCAAAGGGCAGGTTGAACGAGGCGTGGTTGGTCGGCAGCCCGGTCATCGAGGCGGAAACCAGCGTCACGCCGTGATAGCCCTTTTTCCGCGAGATGATCTTTTTCTTCTCGGGGTTGCCGAGCGCGTTCATCATGTACCAGACCAGCTTGACCTGGGTGTCGTTGGCCTCTGACCCGCTCGAGCAGTAAAAGACCCGGCTCATCGGCACGGGGTAGAGATCCTTGATCTTTTCGGCCAGTTCGATGGCCGGCTCGTGTGTCCGCCCGCCAAAGAGGTGATAATAGGGCAGTTTCGCCAGCTGCTCCTGGGCCGCCTCGATCAGTTCCTGATCGCCAAAGCCCAGACCCGCGCACCACAGGCCCGCCATCCCTTCGATATAGCGCTTGCCCGCTTCGTCATAGACATAGACCCCCTCGCCGCTTTCGATCAGATGCGCGCCGACCGTTCGGTGCGCCGGGGCATTGGTATAGGGGTGCAACAGCGCTTCGATATCGCGCATTTGGCTGTTCGTCAGCTGGTCATTGGCCATGAGGGACTCCATCGGGCAGGGGGTTGGACAACCCTACTCCTCTTTTTTCATTTTCCAAGGGGGGATATGACGTTAGCAAATTTGCCGCGCCAAGAGTTCGAGCGCCGTCTGCCCGGCGATCGAGTTCCCGTACTGGTCGAGCGGCGGCGACCAGACACAGGCGGCAAAGGCACCGGGCTGGACCACGAGGATGCCGCCGCCGACGCCGGATTTACCCGGAAGGCCGACGCGAAAGGCAAACTCCCCCGATTGGTCATACAGACCGCAGGTCCGCATCACCGCGCGCAGGCGCTGCGCATTGCGCCCCGTATGGCAGGCGGCCTCGCCGCTTTGCGGCTGCACCAGAAACTGCGCGGCACGGGCAATGTCACGGGCGGACATGGCGATCGAACAGGCCCCGAAATAGGCGTTGGTGACGGCGACCGGGTCGCCCTCGAGGTTCTTGTGCGCCTTGAGCACATAGGCCATGGCCCGATTCAGATCTCCCGTGCGGATCTCCGACTGATGCACCTCGTCGTCGATCCCGATGGTCGCATTGCCCGACAGCAGGCGCAGCTCGTGCACCAGCGCGGCCGGATAATCCGGCCGAACCCGCAACAGGGCATCGGTGGTCGCGATGGCACCGGCATTGATAAAGGGATTGCGGGGACGGCCACGCTCGGTCTCGAGCTGGATGATCGAGTTGAACCGCATGCCCGAGGGTTCGCGCCCCACATGGTCCCACAGGCCCGGACCGACCCATTCCATCGCAACAGCAAGCGCGAAGAGTTTCGAGATCGACTGGATCGAAAAGGGCTCGTCGGCATCACCTATTGCCGTTTCCGTCCCGTCCGCCTCGACCAGGACGAGGGCGAACTTCGCCGGATCGACCCGGGCCAGGGCGGGGATGTATCCCGCCACCTTGCCCTCGACCGCGACGGCGCGGGACTGGCTGGCAATCTGTTCGAGTATCCGGCGCATGGCCCCGCCATAGCCGGGGGCGGGCGCGGCGGCAAGGCCTGAGCTTGGTGGCGAGTTACTCGCCCGAGATCAGGCGCACCTGGGCACCGCCTTTTTCAGCGGCTCCGGAACGCATGTTCGCTCCCTGCCCCGCCTGAGTGCTGCCGATCAGCCCGGCCCATCCCAGAGCGGTCACCTGGGCCTGTTCGGACAAGCCGAGCAGGTTCTCGCCCATGCCCGCACGCACCCGATGAACCAGCGTTTCGGCCGCCGTCATGCGGTATCCGGTCAGGGCCTGGCCGCCCAGCGCCTTGTCAAACCCCACGATCCGTTCCTCGGCCGCCGCGCGGAAGCTCCATATCGCCTCTTCCTTCATCACGGTCAGCCGGTGGTTGACCTGAGTGAAGTAGATCGCCGCGTCGCGGTTCTCCGAGATGCTTTTCAGCGGGTTAAAGAGCGGCCCTACATAGGAGGTGCCCCCGGTTGTCGACGGCACCGTCACCGTCCCGCGCTCGAGATCAACGACGACGGGTTCAAAACTGTGATCAACCGTCTGGATCACGATCGTGGTGAAGTTTCCGGTGACGTGGAGATATTCAAACTCCCCCATCAGTTCGCAAACCTCGATACAGGCGCGCAGCGCGTCCAGGCGGATGGCCGAGATTTCCTCGACGATACCAACCGCCTTGCCCGAAAAGGCCGCGCGGACCCGGGAGAAAACCTTGAGGCTGCACGTCTCGCGGTCGCCCAGGGCGAATTGCCCGGCGAAATGCAGCGCGTGGGGGATGGTTGGAAAAACCTGGCGGTCCATCGGATGCCATGTCTTGCCGGTCTCGGGGTCGCGGATCGTGATCTGCATCGAGATCTGCGGAAAGCCCGAGCCCTGCACCGCCGCCAGATGATCGGACAACTTCTTGTCAAAGGCGGTCATGACCGTGCGTTCGAGCAGATAGATCGCCTCGAGCCTCATGTCGTCGGTCTCAACGATCTGCGCAAGTTCAAGGACCGGAACCCGCTCGACGCTCGGTTCGATCACTGTTTGAAAAAGGTTTTTCTCAGACATCGTAATACTCCCACCAACTCTTACAATACGCTTAATCACGGCATCAATTGGGCGGATTTGCCGACGACTTGGACAGCGAATCCCTAAATGGGAAAGGTGAAAGCAAAACAGGGGCCCCTGGGGGCCCCTGCAAAAGATTGCAACGCTGGGTGCGTTGATTACATCATGCCGCCCATGCCGCCCATGTCGGGCATGCCGCCGGCGGGTGCTGCACCCTTGGGCTCGGGCTTGTCGGCCACCATGGCTTCGGTGGTGATGAGCAGACCGGCAACCGAGGCTGCATCTTCCAGCGCGGTGCGGACAACCTTGGCCGGGTCGATGACGCCCATGTCCATCAGGTTGCCATACTCTTCGGTCTGTGCGTTGAAGCCGAACGAGACGTCGTCGTTCTCGCCGACCTTGCCAGCGACCACGGCACCGTCGACACCGGCATTCTCGGCGATCTGGCGCAGCGGCGACTGGAGCGCACGGCGCACAATCGAGACACCTGCATCCTGGTCGCTGTTCTCACCCTTCATACCGGCAAGGGCCTTGCCAGCGTGAACCAGAGAGACACCGCCGCCCGGCACAACGCCTTCCTGCACGGCTGCACGGGTCGCATTGAGCGCGTCATCGACGCGGTCCTTGCGCTCTTTCACCTCGACCTCGGTCGAGCCGCCAACGCGGATCACAGCAACACCACCGGCAAGTTTGGCCAGACGCTCCTGCAGCTTCTCACGGTCGTAGTCCGACGAGGTTTCGTCGATCTGCTGACGGATCTGAGCGACACGGGCTTCGATTTCAGCCTTTTCGCCGTTGCCGTCGACAACCGTGGTCTCGTCTTTGGTGATCGAGATGCGCTTGGCGGTGCCAAGCATATCGACGGTCACGCTTTCGAGCTTCATGCCCAGATCTTCCGAGATCACCTGGCCACCGGTCAGGATCGCGAGATCCTGCAGCATGGCCTTGCGGCGATCGCCGAAGCCCGGTGCCTTGACAGCCGCGATCTTCAGGCCGCCGCGCAGCTTGTTGACCACAAGCGTCGCCAGGGCTTCGCCCTCGACATCTTCAGCGATGATCAGCAGCGGCTTGCCGGACTGAACAACGGTTTCCAGAACCGGGAGCATTGCCTGGAGGTTCGAAAGCTTGCTTTCGTGGATGAGGATATAGGGATCATCCAGCTCGCAGATCATCTTCTCGGCATTGGTGATGAAGTAAGGGGAGAGGTAGCCACGGTCGA
>JBCCHW010000028.1:0-26645 GCA_039028555.1 Pseudomonadota bacterium
CGGCCGCAATGCCGCCGAAACGGCGCGCCGCGCCAGCATGGGCGAAAGTAAAAAACCGTGACGGTAGAGGCCATTGACGTGAATTCGGCCGTCCTGGGCGACGATGCGGGGCAGATTGTCGGCAAAGGCGGGGCGCACATCGACCCCGGTTTCGACAATTTCAGCCTCGCCAAAGGCAGGGTGAAGCGCATAGGCCGCCCCCAAAAGCTCCAACATCGAGCGGGCGGTGATCCGCTGGCGGTCCGCGCTTTCGATCATGGTCGCGCCAAGCATGAAGACGCCGTCATCGCGGGGCACAATATAGATCGGGTGGCGCGGATGCAGCAGTCTGACCGGGCGCGACAAGCGAATGTCGCGCGTGCGCAGCAACAGCATTTCTCCCTTTACCCCGCGCAGATCCGGCAACTGATCGCGCGCAGCAAAGCCGCGGCAGTCAAAGACCAGATCAGCCCCGGGCGCCTCCTCGGTTGCAAAGCACATCTCGACACCCAAGTCCCCGAGGCGATCATGTAGCCGCCGCAGCGCCGCCCGCGGGTCCAGATGCGCCTCGTCGGGGAACCACAAAGCCTGCGAGAACCGACCGGCGAGATCGGGCTCGAGCGCCGCGATCTCTGCCTCGCCGATACTCTCATGGCCCCCGGTGCGCCGGGAAAACCGCTTCAATTCAGCCCGGTCCCGCGACGGCGCGACGACGAGCGTCCCAGCGCGCGCAACCTGCCCCACGGCGTCGTCCCACCAATCGGCGGCATGGCGCCCATCGGTGACCACCGCTTCTTCGGCGCTTTCGCGCTCACACCAGGGCGCGAGCATCCCACCAGCCCACCAAGAGCATTGCGCCGGCCCCGGTTCATCGGCACGGTCGATAACCGTCACCCGAACCCCGGCCCGCGCCAGTTCGGCTGCAACCGTCAGGCCCGCAACACCGGCGCCGATGACAACAGCCCGGATCACGCGGCACCCCATTGCCGGTGGAAATGATGCACCGGCCCGTGACCGCTGCCCACTTTCAGGCCATCGGCTGCCCGGATCGCCGCGTGTAGATAGGCATGCGCATCGGCAACGGCTTGGGCCAGCGGCAAACCCTTTGCCAGCCCGGCGGCGATGGAAGCCGACAGCGTGCAGCCCGTGCCATGAGTGTTGCGGGTGACGATCCTGGGCGCTTCCAGACAGATCGGCTCCTCCCGGGTCTGGATCAGCACATCTGTGCAAACTGCGCCATCCGCATGACCGCCCTTCATAAGAACCGCCTGCGCGCCACGCGTGATCAGGGCATCAGCTTGCGAGATCATCGCCGGAACCGTTTCCGCGCATTGTGTTCCCAACAGTTGCGCCGCCTCGGGCAGATTCGGCGTGATCAGGGTCGCCAGCGGGAGCAATTGCGTGATCAGAGCTTCGATCGCCCGCTCTTCGAGCAGGACCGCGCCCGATTTGGCAACCATCACCGGGTCAAGCACGATTGGGATACCGCATCCCGCCAGACCCTGCGCCACGGCCGCGATGGTTTCGGGCGTCGACAGCATGCCTATCTTGATCGCTCCGATGGCAAGATCGTCAAAGACCGCGTCGATCTGGGCCGAGATCATCGCGACCGATACATTCTCAACCGCCGATACTGTTCGGGTATTTTGCGCCGTCAACGCCGTTATCACGCTGGCCCCGTAAACGCCCAGCGCCGAAAATGCCTTCAGGTCCGCCTGAACCCCGGCGCCGCCGCCACTATCAGACCCCGCGATGGTGAGCGCGATGGGCGTCGCCACCGTTTGTTGACCAACCGTAATGGACCCTTCCAACGGATATCCTCCCTGCACGTCGCCGGGGAGGGGAAGCTGGTCGGCCAATCGGATTATGCGACCGTTCCCTTCGCCGGGATAACCCGGATCAGGTTCGATGGGTTGGCACAACACCTCTCAGCCACAGGGCACCCCAACGGAGGCCCTATCTCTAACGAGCCAACCCACAAGGTTCAATAGAGAGATTCTGGCGCCTTGGGACAATTGAAGGATTGCGACGCGGTTTTCTGGAAGCTAACAGCGCGATTTCGATCCGCGACACCTCGGCCGCGGGCCTGCGCCGGATCGGCGGGAGCCGCGAACTGACCCGAAAACCCGTTGACTACCTGTCGCCTGAAAAATAAGGCGCCGGGGTGCCATCCGGGCAACATCGTTGCGCCCGGCAGAAGCGCCCGGGCGCCTCACGTCTCTCTTGTGGTGGACTTACGATGAAAACACTGATCGCGTCGCCACAGGGCGGAATGTCGAGAACGGCACAGGAATGGTTGTAACAACACCTTTGGCGGGTTCTGCGACCAGATGGGAAGAGACGCGGCGGCTCCTCACTATAGCCTTGCCGCTGGTCGCCTCCTATCTGGCGGAGTATCTGATGTTCCTGACGACCAAGGCTGTTGTCGGGACGCTGGGCTTCAGTCAGCTGGCCGCTGCCGGTCTGGCGGGAGAGCTCACCTTTGAGATTGCGGTGATCGCGATGGGGATCCTCTCGATCGTGGGCGTCCTCGCTGCGCAAGCAGAAGGGGCGGGCCGAAAACGCGATGTCGGGCGGGCCGTGCGGCAGGGTTTCGTCGTCGCCCTTGTGCTCGGCATCCCGGCGACCCTGCTGGTCGTCCAACTGGATACCGTCATGGCGTGGACCGGCCAAGACGCAGAGGTTATCGGCCATGCGCGCGCGTTTCTTTATTGGGGCGCGCCGGCGGTGCTGCCGATCCTGCTGTTCGCCGTTGCGCGAAACTATGTTGCCGCGCTCTCCAACACGCGCCCGGTCATGGTAATCACTGTCGTGGGCGTTGCGCTGAACTGGGCCTTGACCGAGGGACTGGTCCATGGCCGCTTTGGGCTGCCTCGCATGGAGCTCGCCGGGGCCGGGTTGGCGATGTCGATTGTCAACTGGGCGATGTTCCTTGCCCTGCTCGCCTATATCTACCGCACTCCCGCCCTTCGCGGGTATCGGGTCTTTCGCGGGCGCTTTTCCTTTGACCTGCCGCTCTGCCGCGAAATCCTGATCCTTGGGCTGCCGGTGGGCGGCCTGGTGGCGATCGAGGGCGGGCTCTTTGCCGCTGTGAGCCTGATTTCCGGCAGTTTTGGTGCAGCGACGCTCGCCAGCCACACGATTGTGATGAGCTGGATCGCCATCCCTTTCGTGATCGCGCTCGGTCTTGCCGAAGCCACGATGGTCAGGGTAGCCCATTGGATCGGGCGCGGCTCGGTCGCCTCGGCCCGGGCATCGGGGCTGTTGGGTGCCCGGATGGGGGTTCTGGTGCTGGGTATGCTTGTTCTGATCCCCGTCACGCAGCCCGATTTGATCATACGGTTCTTCCTTACTCCCGGCGATGAGGGCTATGCGCAGGTCGCCACGACCGCCCAGCGCATGCTGCTGATCGCGGCGATCTTTCAGGTGTTTGACGGCCTGCAGGCCATTGCCTCACGGGCGCTGCGGGCAGTGAAGGACACCGTCACGCCCCTGCTGATCGCCGCCTTCGGATACTGGGTGCTGGGGATCGGCGGCGGCACGGCACTCGCCTTTGGCGCAGGGATGAAGGGCGAGGGGCTTTGGTGGGGCCTCGCGCTAGGCCTGATTATCACGTCGCTCCTGCTCTTGCGCCGTTTCCTCAGGCTTACCGCGGCACGGGCCTAAGAGGCCCTCAGCGCCGTTTCAATCGCACCGCTCAGTCGTCCGGCAATCAGGTCTGCGTCCTCCTCCGTCAAGATAAAGGGCGGCGCCAACAGGACATGGTCGCCCTGCCGACCGTCCCTCGTGCCCGACATGGGGTAACAGATCAGCCCGGCCTCGAAAGCGGCCGCCTTGATCTTTGCCGCCAGCTTGCGCGATGGATCGAACGGGGCGCGTGTTTCCCGGTCCTCAACCAGCTCAACGCCCTGGAACAGCCCGCGTCCACGGATATCGCCCACATGGGGATGCTGACCCAGATGCCGGGTCAGGCTGTCTGTCAGCTTTGGCCCCATCGCCGCGACCCTGGCGGGCAGGTCACGCTCGACCAGTTCCTGGACCACGGCAAGGCCCGCCGCAGTTGCAACGGGATGCGCCAGATATGTATGCCCGTGCTGAAAGAAACCCGACCCGTTTGCGATCGTGTCGTAGATCTCGCGCGTTGCCAGCATCGCTCCGATTGGCTGGTACCCGGCCCCCAGCCCCTTGGCGATACAAAGGATGTCCGGGGCAACCCCGTCGGCGTTGCAGGCAAACAGATGCCCTGTGCGCCCCATGCCGCACATCACTTCGTCGAGGATCAGAAGAACGCCGTATTCGTCGCAGATCTCCCGGATCCTCTTGTAATAGCCCGGAACCGCCGGCACCGCGCCGAGCGTTGCACCCACCACCGGCTCGGCGATGAAGGCCATGACCGTTTCGGGACCAAGGCGAAGGATCTCCGCCTCAAGGTCGTTTGCGACACGCAAGCCGTATTCCTCAGGCGTCTCATCGGCTGGCTTCTCGCCATATTCATAGCAGGGCGCAATATGACTCACATCGAGCAAGAGCGGTGCAAACTGCCGCCGGCGCCATTCGTTCCCACCCGCAGAGAGTGCCCCGATGGTGTTGCCGTGGTAACTCTGACGCCGCGCGATCAGATGGCGTCGCTGGGGCGCACCGTTCTCGACATGGTACTGCCGGGCCAGTTTGATCGCTGCTTCATTCGCTTCGGACCCGCCGGAAACAAAATAGACCCGGTCGAGAGCGCCCGGCGCATGCTTGATCAGCAGATCCGCCAGTTCCTCGGCAGGCGCCGAGGTAAAGAACGATGTGTGGGCAAAGGCGAGTTGGTCCACCTGCGCCTTGATGGCGTCCTTCACCCGGTCGTTGGAATGGCCAAGGCAGGAAACAGCCGCGCCGCCCGATGCATCGAAGTACCGCTTTCCCTTCTCGTCGATCAGATAGCACCCGTCGCCGCCGACCGCTGTTGGCGGGGCGATATGACAATGGCGTGGAAACACATGGCTCATTCCGAAGCTCCTTTAATTTCAGCGACGAGGCGTGCAACCGAGTCGGCGTTATCCGAATAGGCCTTACCATCAGGCCTCAGAACATTATTTTCAAACCCGACACGCAGACTGCCCCCCAGCCGGGCCGCCTCGATCAGGCAGGCATGCTCGTGGCGGCCAAAGGCGCAAACCGACCACGTCAGATCGCCGGGCAACTCGCCAACGCGCGGCGCGAGCTCTCGAAGCTCCGCCTCTCGCGGCGGGTCATAGGCACCGAGGACAAGAATAACATCGCGCTGATCGGCGCGGATCACGCCCTGCCGACGCCAAAGATTCAGCTGCGCCAGATCTGCGCTGTCAAAGAGGATATGTTGCACCTCTGTGCCCGCCTCGGCACAAAGACCGTAGATCCTTGGCGCCAGTTCGGGCATGCGGGCGACCTCCCGCACCGAGATACTCGCCGCCCGCGGGGTCAGCGCCGTGAGACAGGCGAACTGAGCATCGGTGTCATAGATACCGGCCGACTCGGTCGTGATCTGGACCGGCATCTCCGGAACGTGGTTCTCCATTTCGGCCAGCGCTTCACGGTAAAGTCCAGCGTCGAGCGAGTGCCGCCCCTTGGAGTCGCGGACATGCAGATGTAGCGCATCGGCTCCCGCCGAGTTGCAGGCCTTCGCCGCTGCCACCGTTTCTGCGATGGTTATGGGCAGCGCCGGGTGAAGTGTTTTCTGGCGGCGCGCGCCATTGGGCGCAGCCATGATGTGGGGTTTGTTCAAGGACGCATCCTTTCGCCTGAGGGATCAAAGAGGGCGCCATTCGTCACCACTGCATCAAAGAGCGTGCGGGCGATATCGACCTGAACGTGCGCGCCGTCGGAAAGGGGGGCTTCCACATGGCCCAGGGCCACAGGCGCGCCGACCCTGAAGCCATAGCCGCAAGAGCTCGTTTGCCCGACAATCCGCCCATCATGATAAATCGGCTCATGGCCGAGCGGGACCGCCATCGCATCCGTGAAACGCAGCGAAAGGACTTTTGGCACGGCGCCCGATGCCCGATGTGCGTCCAGCGCTTGGGCGCCGATAAAACCGCCCGTCTTGCGGGTCATCGCGTCGAGCCCCGCATCGATCGGTGTCACATCGCCGTCAAGCTCGTGGCCCATCGCACAGAACCCTTTCTCGATCCGCATCGAGGTCTGGGCAAAGAGCCCCGCCGGAACAGCCCCGGCCCCGATCAGCGCCGCATAGACCGGTGCGGCATTCTCCCACTTGCAGGTAATCTCCCACCCCGCTTCGCCGACATAGGAGAGCCGCGCCGCGCGGATATGCTTTCCTGCAATATGGGCGCCGGTCTGTTTGAAGTAACCGGTCTCCAACAATTCCGACGCGCCGACCTCCGCGGTGATCCGCGCTGCCTCCGGCCCCATCAGGCCGAGCACGGCATAGATCTCGGTACTATCGGCCAAGGTCACATCATACCCGTCAGAATGTCGCGTGAACCAGTTGAAATCGCGCTTGATCGAGGTTGTGCCAACGAACAGGCGATAGTGATCCACCGCGATCCGCTGGGCAGTGATATCGCTTTCAAAGGTCCCGCGTTCATTGAGCACGGCGGTGTAGATGACCGAGCCCGGCGCGCGGTTCATGTGGCCCGCGCAGGTCTTCATCAGAAAGGCCTCGGCATCGGGGCCCTGCACCTCGATCTTGCCAAAGGACGAGGCGTCGAAAATGGCCGCGCGCTCATGGGCGGCCAACACTTCGGCCCGCACATTCTCGAACCAGTCGGGCCGGCCAAAGCACATCACCGGTTCGGCCTTTTTGCCAAAGTAAAGCGGCCGCTCCCAGCCATAGAATTGGCCGAAATGGGCGTCCGCCGCCGTGTACTCGGCCTCCAGCGGCAGTGCTTTCAGGTTCCGCGCCGTCTGCAATTGTTTGCCCGGATAGGCAATATCGTAGTGGGTGCCCAGGATCTCGGGCGCCCGGGCCATCAGGTGCGCGACGGAATTGAAAACCGGCGCAAAGCGTTTGGCGTCGGCCTCGCCGAGGTCATAGGCCGTGCGGCCATGAACGATACAATGGGCGAGGTTCATCCCCGCCCCGCCGCCTGACGCCATGCCGACCGAATTCATCCCGCAGCCCAGGAACAGCCCGCGCGTCTCGGTCGTTTCACCCAGCATGAAGGAGCCGTCGGGCGTGAAGCTTTCAGGTCCATTCAGCAGCATCTTCACCTCGGCGCTCGCGAGCGGCGGCAGGCGGTGAAGCGCGCGCTCCATCATCGGTTCAAAATGGTCCCAATCCTCGGGCAACAGGCCAAAGGTGAAGTTTTCGTCGAGAACACCGGGCGCGATGGGCTTTGCGTCAGGCTCGAAGCACCCGACCAAAAGCCCGCCGCTGTCGTCGCGAATATAGAGGCTGTTGTCATGGTCGCTGAGTGTCGGCGTGTTGCCGGTAATCCCATCGATCGGCTTGGTGAGCAGATAGAAATGCTCGCAGGCAAGCAAGGGCGCCGCTGCCCCCGCCATCGCCGCAACATCGCGTGACCAGAGCCCGGCACAGATGGCAACCGCATCGCAGCTGACGACGCCTGCGCTGGTCTCGACACCCCGAATCCGTCCGCCGCCGGTCAGGATGCCCGTGACGCCGGTATCCTCGAACATCGTTGCGCCCATCCGCCTGGACGCCTTGACCAGCGCAGCGCAGACATCCGAGGGCGACACCCGGCCATCATCCGGCGACCAGACGGCCCCCAGAACATCATCTGCATTCATCAGGGGCCAGCGTTCCCGGGCCTCGCCCGCGCTGATCGAACGCGCCTCGATGCCATAGGCGTGGGCCAGCGCTTCCTGGCGTTTGACGTGGATCAGCCGGTCGGGCGTGGTCGCAATCGACAACGACCCCTTTTGGATCCACCCGACATTCTGCCCGGTCTCGGCCTCAAGTTGGCTGTAGAGATCGACCGAATACTGGATCATCCGGGTCAGATTGCGCGAATGGCGCAACGCCCGCACCTGCGCGGCCGAATGCCATGTGGTGCCTGAGGTGAGCTTGTTACGTTCCAACAGGATCGCATCGCCAACGCCCGATTTGGCAAGATGATAGAGGGTCGAGCACCCCATAATGCCGCCCCCGATCACAACGACAGAGGCATGTGAGGGAAGATCCGCCATGGCTTATCCTAGCAGTTTCTTGTTGGTTGGATCATAGACCGGGTCGCAGACCGCCCTAGCCTGATAAGAGTTATTCAGGATTTGGATTGTCATGTCATCAGCACTGCTCAACATCGCCGTATCGACAAGGGCCACTGCCAGCATCCCTCCGGTACGCCATCCCATCCCGCCAGAAGTGACCTGACCGGCAAGCCTGCGGCCGATGAAAACCGGCTCGGTGCCCCAACAGGGTGGTGCCTCGGCAGCAATTTCGAGGGTGACCAGTCTTTTGTCCGGCGGGTCCAGACGCTCGGCCTCAACAGTTTCAGAGCCGATATAGGGTTTTGACGCCGAACAGAACCGTTCGAGCCCGGCTGAATGCGGCGTGATCTCCGAGGTAATCTCGGCGCCCCAGCTGCGATACCCCTTTTCCAGCCTCAGCATGCCCATGGCCCTGCTGCCGACCAGCGCGAGGCCGTTGGCGGCACCCGCTGCCATCAATGCCTTGAACAACGCCGCTTGATCGGCCATCGCGCAATGCAACTCCCAGCCCAGTTCGCCCGAGTAGGAAACCCTGAATGCGCGGCACCGCACCGGTCCGATCACAACCTCTCGACACCGCATGAAAGGGAAGTTGTCAAAGTCCCCCGGCGCGAGCGCGTTCAGCAATGCCCTTGACCGAGGACCGGCGATGCCCAGCGCCGCGATTGCCCCGGTAACGTCGTCGATCAGAACATCATGACCCTGTGCATTCATCTCGAGCCAGCGGTGCATAATGGTCGCGGCAAGCGTCGGCCCGACGAGATAAAAGCGCCCATCGCCTTCATTGGTGATTGTGGCATCGGCAACGATCCCCCCGCGACGGTTCAAGAACAGTGACAGCGCCATCTCTCCTTGCTGTGGCGGAACCCTGGCCGACCCGACATGGTCGAGAAACGCTCGCGCATCGGGGCCAGAGACGCGAAACTTCGCATAACTCGACATCTCGGCAAGACCGCAGCCCGATGCCAATGCGCGTGCCTCTGCACCCACATGTGACCACCAATTGGGGCGCGCAAAGCTCGGCTCGTCCCGGGGATCGACACCATCCGGTGCGAACCAAAGCGGCCGTTCCCAACCAAACGCCTGGCCCATCACGGCACCGTGGCGCAGCAGGTCGTCGTAGATCGGCGTGGTCCGCAACTGGCGGCCGGAGGTCCGCTCGATACCCGGATAGATCACCTCGTAACGAATGGGCAGGATCTCGTGGGTTCTCTCGCGTGCGAACTCGCGCGTTGTCCAGTCGCCAAAACGTGCCACGTCGATAAAGTGCAGATCGCGGTCCGGCTCGCCTTCCAGGATCCACTGGCTCATCACCAGACCGATCCCACCGGCCTGGGCAATGCCGCCCAGAAATCCGCAGGCGACGAAAAAGCCCGGAACACCCGGCATCGGCCCCACCAACGGGCGGCCATCGGGGGCAAAGCTGATCGCCCCGTTGACGACGCGTCTGATGCCCGCGGTCTTCAGCGCCGGGATGCGATGGAAAATTGCCGCAAGGCTCTCCTCCAACCGATCCAGATCATCGCCGAACAGCTCCTGGCCAAAGCTCCACGGGGCCGGCTGCCCGCCCCAGGCGGCGCGGCAGTCCCGCTCCCAGGGGCCCAGCAACAGCCCTTGCCCCTCCTGGCGGAGATAGAATTGGGCGTCGGTGTCGCGGATCATCGGAAGTTCTTCGGGATGCGCCGCTACCTCTGCCATCGTTTCGGTGACCAGATACTGGTGCTCCATATTGGTGATCGGAAGACGGGCGCCCACCATCTCGGCCACATCGTTGGCCCAGAACCCGGCGCAGTTGACCAGGGTCTCGCATTCAAACACCTCGTCTCGCGCTCTCACGCGCCAATGACCAGATTGCAAGCGGGTGATGCGATCGACCTGGCAGTTGCGCCTGATCCGGGCGCCATTCTTGCGCGCGCCGGCGGCGAGCCCCATGGTCACGGAGTACGGGTCGACATAGCCCTCCTCCGGGTCCCAGGCGCCACCCTTTAGATCGTCGATGCGCAACAGGGGATACCTGGCGCGGATTTCCTCGGGCGTGACGAGGTCATACTCCAGACCCAGCGCGCGGAATTTCCCCGCGAGATGCCTGAACTCGTTCATCCGCTCATCGGTCCGGGCGAGGAAGAACCCGCCCACGACATGGCTACCAACCTGCTGGCCCACCTCCTCGGCCAGCCCGTCATAGAGCCGCAGCGAGTAGGCCTGCAATGCCGAGAGATTGGCATAGGCGCTTTGCGTATGGACATTGCCGGCCGCATGCCAGGTCGCACCGGCGGTCAGATCGCGCCGCTCTAGCAGCAACGCGTCCGTCGCCCCCGCCTTGGCGAGATGATAGAGCACCGAAACACCGACGATGCCGCCGCCGATAATGATGATCCTCGCATGGGTGGTCATGGGCAGATTCCCGCACGGAAGTGGACGCGTTACCCCGCCGAGTTAGGCGCAAACTGCCCGGTCGCTCTTAACGGAATTCGTCATTGAGGCTGCAAATCACGACGGCGCGGGCCGCGATCCCCTGCGATCAGCCGAGGGTGTCGCGCCGAAAACACGTGTATAGACCCGCGAGAAGTTTCCGATCTTGAAGCCGTAATCCATGGCGATCTCTGACAAGGGACGGCGACCCTCCAAAACTTCCTGACGCGCTGATTCGAGCCTGATCTGCAGATACGACCGGGCCGGTGTATCACCAAACTCTGCCTGAAACTGCCGCTCGAGCTGGCGTTGCGAGATAGTGAGGCTCCGCGCGATTTCCTCGATGCGCAGCGGGTCATATATGTGTGACCGCATGAGCCGCAGGGCCGCGGAGACCGTCGGGTTGACACTGTGATGATGAAACTCGAGCGCCTGTTTTTGCGCCATCCGGCCATCACGCGCGTTCTCTAGGATCAGACGCGCCGCAATCTCCTCCACGGGGTCCGGGCCACACAACTGGCGAACCGCGTGAATCATCAGGTCAGACGCCGCAAGGCCGCCGGAGCATGTCGCCCGTTCGCCATCATAGACGAACAGCGCATTGGTCAGCGCGATCCTGGGGTGGTGCGCCTTCAGATACGGCATGTCTTCCCAATGCGCGCTCGCTTCGTGCCCGTCCAGCAACCCGGTCTGCGCCACGGCGACCACGCCAGATGAGATCGCCCAGATCGGGCAGCCTAGCCGCGCCAGGCGCCGGATCGTTGCAATCGGCGACGAAAGATCCTGGCGCGTCGCCTCGGCCCCGGCGATCACGACCAGAACCGACCCTTGCCGGATCTCGGAGCGATCGATATCCGGCATGACACGAATGCCGTTGGACGCGGCCATCGGGCGATCGTCGGACGAGGCAACGTGATACCCGAAGCGCACTTTGCCCTGCACTTTGTTGGCGATGCGCAGAACTTCGATAGCAGATGAAAACGCCTGCATGGTGAAACCGGGCAGGATCAGAAACACGAAGTCGTGGCTCTCTATGTCAACCGTCGTGGAGGACATCCAATCCAGTGACCCGTTCCAGCCCCGCTTGCGAGGCACTCAGCATACCCTTGCACGGTGAGTTCTTTATCTCAATTGCGCGAATTCCCGAACTCTCTGATGACGGCGAAATCAGCACCTCCCGGCGACCGGCATAAAGGCAAATTTACGAACACCAAAAATGTTTGAAGTTTTGTTTCATTCCCGCCTTGTGTAATGAAACATTCCTGCACCGTTTCGGAGGGTCGTCAATCATGCAGCTTGCCGTTGTGGGAGGGAATGTCTGGTTCTCGGGGGCGCTCGACGCCTTGCTATGCCGGGACTCAAGCCTCGAGCCCGTCAAGATCGCTGCAGATCCCGAAGCGTTGCCGCATGCCTGCGACGGCGAGGCCCGCATCGCCATTCTCGCCTCAGACCTCGGGCGTGCGACCCTGGTTCAAACCATTGCCGAGTGGAAAGAGCGCTATCCCGGTCTGCGCGTCGTGGTGCGACTGCGCAGCCTGCGACCCGAGCTTGTGCGCGATACGATGCAGGCCGGTGCATGGGGCTGTTTTGCCGAGGATGACCCCCCCGAGGTCGTTCTGAACCTGCTGAAGTCTGTCCGCGGCGGGCGTATGAGCTTTCCCTTCGTTGACTTCGCCCAACTGCGCGACGACCCGTTCGAACAGCTGACACGGCGCGAGATGGAGGTGTTGAGCGCCCTTTCAAAGGGCTGGACCAACAGCCAGATCTCGGCACGTCTTGGGGTATCGGAGAACACGGTCAAGTATCACCTCAAGCTGATCTATGAAAAGCTGGGGGTACGAAACCGATCGATGGCCGTTGCCGAATATCTGAACTACGCCCACACGTAACGCTGTCTGCATACTATCGTCGAGCGGGCGGCGGGCACCCGGCGCCCACCGCCATTCAGTTGTTTGGCTCACGCGGCGAGACCGACTTTCTGCAGAACACTTGCAACCGTTTCTCCCATTGCCGATGGGTTGGGCGCGACAGTGACGCCTGCCTCTTCGAGGATCTCGACCTTTTCCTGCGCACTCTCGCCAAAGGCCGAGACGATAGCACCTGCATGGCCCATCTTGCGCCCTTTGGGCGCGGACAGCCCCGCCACATAGGCGACGACGGGTTTCTTCATGTGATCGCGGGCAAAGGCGGCGGCTTCAGCCTCTTGCGGGCCGCCGATCTCGCCGATCATCATGACCGCGTCGGTTTCGGGATCCTCCTCGAACAGGGCGAGAATATCCTTGAACGAGGATCCGTTGATCGGATCTCCCCCAATGCCCACCGACGTGGAAACGCCGATCCCCAACGCTTTCATCTGGCTCGCGGCCTCATAGCCCAGCGTGCCCGAACGCCCGACGATCCCGATCCGCCCTGGCATATAGATATGCGCAGGCATGATCCCCATCATCGCCTTGCCGGGCGAGATCGTGCCGGCACAGTTCGGGCCGGTCAGGATCATCCGGTTCCCGGCCTTGTAGCGGCGCATGTATCGCTTGACCCGCATCATGTCCTGTGCGGGGATCCCGTCGGTCACACAGGTGCAATACCTGATCCCAGCATCGGCAGCTTCCATGATCGCGTCGGCGGCAAACGGCGGCGGGACAAAGACGATGGAGGCGGTCGCACCCGTTTCCTGCACCGCGCCCTTGACGGTGTTGAAAATGGGGCGTCCCAGAACCTCTGAGCCCCCTTTTCCCGGCGTGACGCCACCGACGACACGGGTGCCGTTCTTTATCATGTCCTGGGCGTGGAACATGCCGATCCGCCCCGACATGCCCTGAACCAGAACCTTGGTGGTTTCATCTAGCAGAATGGTCATGGTTCCCTCCCTCAAGCCGCCTTGCGCGTGATTGCCGCGACGGATTTTTCCGCGGCTTCGGCAAGCGTGTCCGCGGTGATGATGGGCAGGCCGCTTTCGGCGATGATCCTGCGGCCTTCCGCGACATTTGTGCCGGAAAGGCGGACGATGACGGGGACGTTGATATCAGCCTTGTGAAACGCCTGAACCACACCTTCGGCGACCCAGTCGCAGCGGTTGATCCCGGCAAAGATATTGACGAGGATCGCCTCGACTTTTGGATCCTTCAGCACCAGGCGAAACGCGCTCAGCACCCGCTCCGGGCTCGCGCCCCCGCCGATGTCGAGGAAATTCGCGGGCAACCCGCCCGAGAGCTTGATCATATCCATGGTCGCCATGGCGAGCCCGGCGCCATTGATCATACACCCAATATTGCCATCCAGTGCCACATAGGAGAGGCCGCGATCGGCCGCATGGCTTTCCATCGGGTCTTCCTGGCTCATGTCGCGAAGCTCCGAGACCACCGGGCGGCGGAACAACGCGTTGTCGTCGAACGACATCTTGGCATCCAACGCGATCAGCTTGTCCTGTTTGGTCACAACAAGCGGATTGATCTCGACCATCGTCGCGTCGAGATCGCGATAGGCGCGATAGCATGCCAGGAAGATCTTGACGGCCGGCGCAATCAACGCGTTGTCGAGGCCGAGGCCATAGGCCAGTTCACGCGCCTGATACTCCAGGAACCCCGCGGCCGGATCGATCGAGAGCCGCAACAGGCTATCCGGGCGTTCGACGGAAAGCTCCTCGATCTCCATGCCGCCGGCCGCCGACGCCACGACCATGATCCGCTCGGACGACCGGTCGAGGACCAGCCCGAAATAGATCTCCTGCGCGATGTCGGAGGCTTCCTCGACATAAACCCGTCCGACCATCTTTCCCTGGTCCCCGGTTTGGCGTGTCACCAGTCGACGACCAAAGAGGCCGCCGGCGTAGTCCCGGATCTCGGCGTCGCTACCGCAAACTTTCACACCCCCGGCCTCGCCGCGCCCACCAGAGTGGATCTGGGCCTTTACAACCCATTTGTCGCCACCGATCTCGTGGCTGTGATAGGCGGCCTGGTCGGGGCTGTAGGCAAGGCGCCCTTTGGGCACGGGCACGCCGAAACCGGCGAGGATATCCTTTGCCTGATACTCGTGGATGTCCATCTCGTCCTCCCTTAAGCTGCTTCTTTGGCCTGGATCGCGTCATCGACGGCGATCACATTGGCCGCCATCCGCTCGGACGCCGCATCGATCATCTTGCCGTCGAGGCTGGCCGCCCCTTTGCCCTGGGCTTCGGCCTCGCGCAGCGCCGCGATGATCTTGCGGGCGCGGTCGACTTCGGTCTCAGGTGGCGAGAAGACCTCGTTGGCAAGGGCGATCTGGCTCGGGTGGATTGCCCATTTGCCCTCGATGCCCAGCGCCGCAGCACGACGCGCGCCGTCCTTGTACCCCTCAGGGTCAGAGAAATCGCCAAACGGTCCATCAATCGCGCGGAGCCCATAGGCGCGGCAGGCGATTGTCATGCGGCTGATCGCGGCGTGCCATTGATCACCGGGATAGTCGGGGTTCAGACCCCCGATATTGACGGTCCGCGCGCGCAGCGAGGCGGCGTAATCCGCGACACCGAAATGCAGCGCTTCGAGCCTGCCGCCAAACTGGGCGATCGCCTCGACATTGGCCATACCCAGCGCGGTTTCGATCAGGGCTTCGAGGCCGATCTTTGCCGGACGCCCCATGCCTTGCTCGATCTGGTTCACCATCGCTTCGACCATGTAGAGATCGGCGGGCACCCCGACCTTTGGCACCAGGATCGTGTCGAGCTTGTCGCCGGCCTGCTCGACGATGTCGACCACATCGCGGTACATGTAATGGGTGTCGAGGCCGTTGATGCGCACTGACATGGTCTTGCCCTTGGCGGCCCAGTCGATATCGTTCAGCGCTTCGATGATGTTCTTGCGGGCCTGCGCTTTTTCCGGCGGCGCCACGGCGTCTTCGCAATCGAGAAAGATCACATCGACATCGCTCTCTGCCGCCTTTTCGATCATCGAAGGGTTCGACCCCGGCACGGCCAGTTCTGAGCGTTGCAAACGCTGTTTGCGCAATGGGTGAAGGGTGTGAGACATGGCGTCCCTCCTATTGTTCCCGTCAGTTTTCTTTGGATTATTCGGCGGCGACGCAGAGCTCAGCCGTCGCCCCGCTTTTACGGAACCACGCCAGGGCTGCGGCAGACCCGCTGCCAGGCTCGATCCTTGCCCCTGCGTCCAACAGCGCGAGTTCGGCAAGCGAGATGGCGGTCAGGCACATGCCTTCGTTCAGGTCGCCCAGATGGCCGATCCGAAAGACCTTGCCCATCAACTGCGCCAACCCGGCGCCAAACGAGCAATTGTAGCGCTCATAGGCGATCTTGAGCACATCACGCCCATCAACACCCTGCGGTACGCGGATCGCCGACACAGTATCCGAATGCCAGATCTCGTGCTCGGCGACCAGCGAACAGCCTTCCCACGCGCCAACGGCGTGGCGCACCCCTTGGGCAAGGCGCTGGTGACGGGCAAAGATGTTCTCGAGCCCTTCGCGCTCGATCCGTGCCAGCGACGCCTTCAGGCCGTGGAACAATTGAGTAGGTGGCGTGTAAGGGAAATAGCCATCGGCGTTCAGCTTCAGCATATCAGCGAAATCGAAGTAACAGCGCGGCATGCCGCCCGACTTGCTCGCCTCCAGCGCTTTCTCGCTGACACCCAGCATCGAGAGGCCGGCAGGCAGCATGAACCCTTTCTGGCTCCCCGCCACCGCAAGGTCGACGCCCCATTCGTCCATGCGAAAGTCAATCGACGCAATCGAGGAGACGCCATCAACGAACAGCATCGCCTCATGGTAGCACCCGTCAAGGATGGCACGTAGCCCCGCGATGTCAGAGGTGACCCCGGTCGCCGTCTCGTTCTGTGTCGCAAAGACGGCCTTGATATCGCCAGCGGTATCAGCGGCGAGGATACGGCGGTATTCGCCCAGCGGCACACCCGCGCCCCAGGTGACATCGACGCAGATCACCTCGAGCCCCAGCCGCTCGGCCATATCGACCCACAGATGGCTGAACTGTCCAAATCGGCTCATCAGCACCTTGTCGCCCGGGTTCAGCGTGTTGGAGATCGCGGCCTCCCAGGCGCCAGTGCCCGATGACGGAAAAATGAGAACCGTCCCGGTCTCAGTCTTGAAGACACGCTTTAGCCCGTCGAACAGCGGCAGGGTAAGATCGGCAAAATCGGGGGCCCGCATGTCCTGCATGGGCACATTCATCGCTTGTCGAATATCCTCGGGGATGTTGGTCGGGCCCGGGATAAACAGGTGAGTCTGACCGTTGTTCATTGCCTTCTCCCTTGCTTGTTGTTGAGAGAAGCCTACGCAAACGAACGCCCCGTCACCCGATCCAAGCGGTGACATTTTTTTCGACCAAGAGGTGGGCGGCCCTACTCGTTCGGGTGGGACGCCGGCCCGGGCCGATGATCGAGATGAGCGCTGCCCCCATTCTCTCGGTGTCGGCCCGCGATGCCGGCAGTCTCTGGCGCCTCGACGTGGAAAATCGCGGCGATCACACCCTGTTCCGGGCTCAAGTCCAGATCGGTCGCCGAGGGGATCGCGAGTGACCATACACGATCCGCCCCCTTACTCGGCGGGATGAGCCGCATCAGAGATAGACAGGCACTTGATTGGGCAGTTGGAATCGTAGAGATCGGCCAGGCAATCGCCAGGGCGTTATCCAACACAGAAAGGCACCACCATTGAGCAGCATCGGTTTTATAGGCACAGGGCACATCTCGGCCCCCATGGCGCGGGCATTGGCGCGTGACGGGCATGACGTTTGGACCTCCGAGCGAAATGCGGTTCTGTCCGCTGAGCTTTCCGCCTCGCATGGGGTCCGGGTCGCACCGAACCAGCAGGTCGTCGACGCGGTCGAGATCGTCATTCTGTGCCTGCGCCCGAATGTTGCCCGCGACGTGATCGAAGAACTGAGCTTTCGTGCTGATCAGCACATCGTCTCGGTCATCGCGGGGCTAACCGAAGCCGACCTGCGTCTGATTTGTGCACCGGTCACCGGGTTTTCGATAACGATCCCCATCGGATTTATCGAACATGGCGGATGTCCGTTGCCGGCCTATCCTGATGCCTCAGTCCTGGGCCCGCTGTTTGGGGCACGTAATCCTGTTATCCCCGTCGACTCGGAACAGGCGATGCTGGCGCATTTCGGGATCACCGCGCTGTTGCCAGGGCTTTTGGCGCTGATGGATACCGGCGCGAAATGGCTCGCCGAACGAACCGGCGATGCCGACGGGGCCGACCGCTATACCGCACAGCTTGTCCAAGGTTTCCTTACCGATATGACCAAAGGAGAAGGCGCATTGGCGCGCGAATGGTCCGCGCTCGCCACCGAGGGGACGCTGAGCCTGCAGATGGTCGACGCGCTGGACGATGCGCACACAACGGAAACCTTGCGTAGGACGATGGACAAAATCGCCGACCGTGTCGGGGCCTGACAGGGCAGACATCAGCGAATGGCGCCAGATCCGCAGCAGCAGATGCGTATCGCACCGCAACATGCGCTCGGCGATCAGCGGCGCAATGCGGCGCGCGCGACCGCGCCGCCCGTCTCTGACGGAACCGATGGATCACGTCGTCAGTCACCGCCATCTGCGCATCGCCTATTCATCGATGAGGTCAGGTGCCCCGATGGCGGGGACGAAGGAGATCGGCCGGGATAACTTTGACAAAGCCCGGTCGGCGATGCGCCTTATCGGCGCCTGCGGGCACTTTCGGGGGCATCCGCATGCTCAAGCCGGCTTCCAGGACGCATTCTCGATGCCCGGATTGTTCGACAACAACTCGCTCGGCAAATCGACGGTGGAACATTCGGAAGTGGCTGCCGATCGGGCCCCTGCACGGGGTCAGGAAATGTCTGCTACCTTTGTGGAGCCAAAGCGACGGTCGCCGGCGGATGAGGCGCTGTGCGACGATGCCCCCCGCCGATAGCCAGAGATCCCAGCCGTCGATGTATTCAACAGCAAATCTTAACCGCATCGCTTCGTGCCCGCACCCGAACGCGCACGCCGCCTGCAAATAAGCACAGTAAAATCAAAACCGTAAGGGCCGAACGCGGTCCATTTTTAACATCAGGTGAATGATCGATGACATTTCACCGTCATACCTTCAAAATGGGGTCAAACGCCGTTATCGATTCCGGCGCAAGATTGGCCAAAAGGCCATGGGATCAGAATGAAAAAGGGGGCACTGAAATGGCATCTCTTGTCACCAGAATTCTGCCGGGAGTGGTCCTCTCGACGCTTTTGGCTGTCGCGGCATGTGACGACAGCGACGATGCCGACCAGAAAGCCCAGGCGCCCGAGGCCCCCGTCGTCACGATCGCCGGGATCAAGACCGAGGATGTGATCACCACATCCAAGTTCATCGGGACGGTCACCTCGATCGACGATGTCGATATGCAGGCCCGTGTCGAAGGTTTCCTCGAAGAGGTTCTCGTCGCCGACGGCGCCGAAGTGAAACAAGGCGATGTGCTGTTTCGCATCGAGCGCGACCGGTTCGTCGCGGCCCAAGCGCAGGCAAAGGCCAATGTCGCCCAGGAACAGGCCAATCTGGCGCTGGCGGATATCGAGCTCGAGCGCGACACGAAACTGCTGGCCTCCGACACGATCTCGCAATCCAAGTTCGATGCGACCAAGGCCAATCGCGACGCGGCTGCCGCCACGCTCGAAGCGCGCAAGGCCGAGCTGGATCAGGCCACGCTGGACCTCACCTATACCGAGATGCACGCACCCTTCTCAGGACGCATTGGCAAGACGGCATACAGCGTCGGCGATCTCGTCAGCCCGTCATCTCAACCGCTCGCCAACGTGATCAAGATTGCCCCGATCTATGTGGAATTCTCGGTCAGTGAGCGCGATCTCATCGAGGCGATAAAACGATTTGGCGAGAAGGCGCTGCAACAGCTGACCCGCGAAAACAGCCCACCAGTCAGGATCATCCTTCCCAATGGAGACAGTTATGACGAGACCGGCTGGCTCGTTTTTGTCGACAATCGGGTCGATCAAAGTACCGGCACCATCTCGATGCGGGCGGAGTTTGAAAACACGGCCGAGCTTCTTATCCCTGGAACCTTCGTGAATGTCGAGATCGACTCAAAGGAAAGCCAAAAGGAACTGGTCGTCCCCCAGGCAGCTATTCAACGCGATCAGCGCGGCGATTTTGTCCTCGTCGTCAATGCCGAGGGGCTGGTTGAGCAACGGTATGTGTCGACCGCTCAACAGATCGGGGCCAATCTCGTCGTCGAGAGCGGGTTGCAGGAAGGTGAGAGCGTGATCGTCGAGGGGCTTCAGCGAGTCCGCCCCGGGGTTCCGGTCAAAACGACCGAGGCCACCGGCGAGGAGGGCTGAGCGATGTTTTCCGCATTCTTCATCGACAGGCCGAAATTCGCGCTGGTCATCTCGCTGGTGCTCTCAATCCTGGGCGGCATCGCCTATCTGGTTCTTCCGGTTGAGCAATTCCCCGACATCACGCCGCCCGTGGTCAATGTCACTGCCGACTATACGGGCGCAAATGCCTCCACCGTCGAGACATCGGTCGCGGCTCCGATCGAGGCGCAGGTCAACGGCGTCGACAGCATGATCTATATGTCGTCGAACAGCTCTGACAGCGGCAGCTATTCCCTGGATGTCACCTTCGAAGTGGGGACCGACCCCGATATCGCGTCGGTCAACGTGCAGAACCGTGTCTCGCAAGCCCTGAGCCAGCTGCCAACGGAGGTCACTTCTCAGGGCGTAGTGACAGAAAAGGCCAGCACCAACATGCTGATGGTGGTCACGCTCTACTCGCCCGACGGCACGTATGACGACATCTTCCTCTCGAACTATGCCTCGATCAATATCAGGGATCCGCTGGCACGGGTAAGCGGGGTCGGCCGCGCCGATGTGATGACCGATTTTTCCTACGGCATGCGCATCTGGCTAGACCCCTCGCGTCTGACCTCGTTGGGAATCACGCCTGGCGACTTCATCAGGGCGATCCAAGAGCAAAACCTGGAAGTCTCGGCAGGCCAGATCGGCGCGCCGCCGGTGCCCGACGGGCAGCAGTTCCAATACACGATCCGGGCGCAGGGGCGTCTGGTCTCGCCCGAGGAGTTCGGGAACATCATCCTGCGCACCGGCGACTCGGGGTCGGTCGTGCGGATCTCGGATGTCGCCAGAGTCGAGCTCGGCTCGTCGATCTATTCCTTCTCGGGCAAGTTCCGCGGCAACAATGCGACGGTGATCGGCATCTATCAGGCGCCCGGAGAGAACGCGCTCGCCGTCGCCAATGGTGTCCGGGCCGAGTTGGAACGCCTGTCGCGCAACTTCCCGGAGGATGTGACCTACGAAGTTCCCTATGACGCCACCCGGTTTGTCGATCAATCGCTGCAGAATGTGATCTCGACCTTGATCATGACCTTTGTGCTGGTGATCGCGGTGGTCTTTGTTTTCCTGGGTAACTGGCGGGCGACGCTGATCCCGGCAGCGGCAATTCCGGTCTCGCTGATCGGCACCTTTGCACTGTTGCTGGCCTTTGGCATGTCGCTCAATACCGTCAGTCTTTTCGCCCTTGTTCTTGCGATCGGCATCGTGGTGGATGACGCCATCGTCGTGGTCGAGAACGTCGAACGCCTGATCGCAGAAGAAGGCCTCTCGCCCAGGGAAGCAACCCGCAAGGCCATGATCCAGATCACCGGCCCGGTGGTCGCGACAACGCTGGTGTTGTTGGCGGTTTTTGTCCCGGTCACGTTCATGCCCGGGATCACGGGGCGATTGTATACCCAGTTCGCGATGACCATTTCGGTCGCGGTCTGTATCTCGTCGATCAATGCGCTGACACTTTCGCCGGCACTGTGCGGCCTGTTCCTGCGGCCCCGCAGCGGACCGCCGCGCGGCCTTTTGGCAGTGTTCGAACGGGGGATCGAAGGGGCGCGCGTTGGGTATGTCGCGATCGTCTCGCGCCTGGTCCGCATTTCGGTGCTGGGTCTGGCCGGGATCGTTGCGGTGATCGTTGCGAGCGGTTCGCTCGTATCGGTCCTGCCCACCGGTTTTCTTCCAGACGAAGACAATGGGTATCTGTTTGTCGACATTCAGCTCCCCGATGGCGCAGCCCTCGGCCGGACCGAGATCCTGACGGATAAAATGCTGGACCAGATCGAGAAAACTCCCGGTGTCTCGAGCGTGGTGACGGTCAATGGCTTCAGCATCCTGAATTCGGGCGCCTCGTCGAACGGCGCGATGATGATCGTCAACCTTGACCCCTGGAACGATCGACAAGAGCCCGGTCTCTTCAGCCAGCTTAAAAACCTGGTTGCGACCGGTGAAACCAATCCCGAGGATCTGCGGGACAACCCCGCAGAGGACATCCTCGCGCAGCTCTGGCGTGAGTTCAGCCAAATCGGTGGTGCGAGCATCATCGCCTTTAACCCCCCGCCCATCATGGGCCTCGGCAATGCCGCCGGGGTCGAGATGAAGGTGCAGCAGACCGGCGGCGGCACGGCACAGGATCTGGCCTCGGCCCTGGGATCCGCGGTCTATTCGGCCAACCAGCGCCCCGAGATTGCACAGGCCTATACGACGTTCCGGGCCAACGTCCCACAGATCTTTGTCGATCTCGACCGGGACAAGGCAAAGACGCTGAATGTCGATATCTCCGAGGTTTTCCAGACCTTGCAGGCCTATCTGGGCTCGTACTATGTGAACGACTTCAACCTCTTTAGCCGGGTCTACAAGGTGATGATCCAGGCAGAGGGAGATTACCGCAGCAAGATTGACGATATCGGCCAGCTCTATGCCCGCTCCAACGACGGGACCATGGTGCCGCTCAGAACGCTGGTGAATGTCGAGAAGGTCCTGGGCCCGATGTTGTTGAACCGCTATAATCTCTTTCGTGCGGCGACGCTGACAGCGGTACCCGCACCCGGATTTTCCACCGGTGATGCGATCGCGGCGATGGAGGAAGTCTCGAAAGAGGCCCTCCCGCCGGGGTACATCTATGAATGGACGGGCACGGCGCAGCAGGAGCTTGAATCGGCAGGCCTCGTCCAGATCATTCTGATCATGGCGATGCTGTTCGCCTATCTGTTCCTGGTGGCGCAATATGAAAGCTGGTCGATGCCGCTGGCCATCCTTCTGTCGGTCTCGGTTGCGTTGTTCGGCGCGCTGGTCGCGGTCTCGGTCACGGGGGGGGATGTCAATCTCTACACCCAGATCGGTATGATCATGCTGGTGGGATTGGGCGCCAAGAACGCGATCCTGATCGTCGAATTCGCCATGGAGGAACGACGTGGCGGGGCTTCGATCCTGGATGCGGCGGTCAATGCCGCCCGCCTCAGGTTCCGCGCTGTGATGATGACTGCGCTGTCGTTTCTTTTGGGCGTCGTGCCGCTGCTGGCCGCGGCGGGGGCCGGGGCAGCCAGCCAGCAAGCGATCGGGATCGCGGTGTTCGGCGGCATGGCGTTTGCCAGCACGCTTGGCGTGATCTTTATTCCGGTCCTCTATGTGCTGCTGCAAGTCACGCGCGAATGGGTCAAGGGTGAGTATCAAGGGATGCGCACACCGCTGGCACAGGTTCAAGACGACCCAAAGGCGGCCGCTCCGACGACCGGTTAGCGTCGCGTGCGACCTGGATCCGCGTGACTGATCAAAAGTGATGAGTGGGCGTCAATAGTTCGCCGGATTTCATTGTGAGACGTTCCATCTTGCGGCATAATCCGGGCACGCAGCGAACCCTGCCGACGCAGGCGCGTCGCCTTTATCTTGACGCCCGATTCAACCGCGTCGGTCTCCCCGGGGTTTAGCAACGGGAGGACGAAATGCCGACATTTTCACTTAATGGCGCGGCGCAATCCGTCGATGCGCCAGACGACATGCCCCTGCTTTGGGCATTGCGGGACCTGATGGGCCTGACGGGAACGAAATACGGATGCGGCGCGGGTCTTTGCGGCGCCTGTACCGTGCATATAGACGGCAAGGCGGAACGGGCCTGTATGCTGACGATCAGCCAGATCGACGGGAAATCCGTAACCACCATCGAAGGGCTCAGCCCAGACGGCAACCACAAGGTTCAACAGGCTTGGCGCGAGTTGAACGTCCCGCAATGCGGGTTCTGCCAGGCCGGACAGATCATGCAGGCGGCATCGCTGTTGGAAGAGAACCCGAATCCAAGCGACGATGAAATCCTAGACGCCATGGCGGGCAATATCTGCCGCTGTGGGTGTTACGAGCGGATCGTTGCCGCGGTCCGCGTCGCCAGCACGGGAGGTTGAGCCATGTTGCATTTTCTCGATCCCAAGGATTTCACGAAACCCCGCGCCGATGCGCCGATCGAGATCGGCAAGGTCTCGCGCCGGGTTTTCCTGGGCGGTTCAGCCGCGGGGCTTGCGCTTGTTGCGGTCTCGGGCGCGGCAGACGCGTTCCCGCGCTGGCCAACCGGCGGCGAGACCATGCCGCACGGCTTGCGCACCGACCCGCTCATCTTTGTAAGCATCGCGCCGGATGGCACGGTGACCCTTGTTGCCCATCGCTCGGAAATGGGGACCGGCTCGAAAACCTCGATTCCGATGATCATGGCCGACGAGATGGAGGCGGACTGGGACCGTGTCGTCATTCAACAGGCCGAAGGTGACGAGCCCAAATACGGCAATCAGGATACCGACGGATCGCGCTCGCTGCGCCACCACATTCAGATGGCGCGCCAGATCGGCGCCTCGGTCCGGCACATGCTGGCAAGTGCGGCCAGCGCCGAGTGGGGCGTGCCGGCATCCGAGATCAAGGTCGAAAACCACCAGGTGATCCACGGATCCAACTCTGCCGGTTTTGGTGACCTGGCCGAGGCCGCGATGGCCCTGCCCGTTCCGGGTTTCGATGACCTTCACTTCAAGACCGAGGAACAGTTCCGCTATATCGGCAAGGGCAAGGTTCAGATTGCGGATCTGCACGGCATCACCACCGGAGCGGCGATCTACGGGGGCGATATCTCCCTGCCCGGCCAATTGGTTGCTGTGATCGCGCGCTCGCCGGTCATGGACGGTACGGTGAAAAGCATCGACGATACCGAAACCATGAAGATCCCCGGCGTTGTTCGCGTGATAGAGATCAAGGGCACACCGCAGCCCGCAAAATTCGCGCCTCTCAGCGGGGTTGCGGTGCTGGCCGAGAACACCTGGGCGGCGATCCAGGGCCGTGATGCGCTAGAGATAGAATGGGATGACGGCCCGCATGGTTCCTACGATTCCGAGGCCTATATGGCCGAGATGATCGCCACAGCGGACCAGCCAGGCGAGGTCTTCCGCGAACAGGGGAATGTGGATCAGGCTTTCTCCGAAGCCGCAAACACGTTTGAGCGCACCTATACCCAAGAGCATATGGCACAGGCCCCGATGGAGCCTCTGGTGGCGCTTGCAAATGTCACGGCGGACAGGGCCGAGCTTTGGGGACCGTTTCAGTCACCCTATGCCTGCCGCACCGATGTGGCACAGGTGCTGGGCATGGACCCGGCGCAAGTCCGCGTGAACGTGACCCTTTTGGGTGGCGGATTCGGCCGCAAATCCCAGCACGATTTCGGAATCGAGGCCGCGCTGCTTTCCCAGGGTGCGGGGGTTCCGGTCCGGGTGCAGTGGACCCGTGAAGATGACCTTCAGGCCTGTTTCGTGCACACGACCTCGGCCGAGAAGATCTCAGTCGCGCTCGATGCCGAGAACAAGGTGACCGGCTGGAAACATAACTCGGTCGCACCGTCGATCCTGTCGATCTTTGCGAAAGACTCGGGCCATCAATTCTTTATCGAGTCCGGCATGGGTCATGTGGACATGCCCTTCGACATTCCCAATGTCCGATGCGAGAACGGCAAGGCGATGGCCCATACCCGGATCGCTTGGTTCCGGGCGGTGTCGAACATCCCGCGGGCCTGGGCGATCGGGTCCTTTGTCTCCGAGCTTGCCGCGGAGCTTGGCAAAGACGACAAGACGATGTGGATGGACCTGATCGGACCCGCCCGCGTGGTCGACCCGTTGGCCGAAGGGTATCCGGAAAACTTTTGGAATTATGGCGAATCGGCAGGGTCCTTCCCGATCGAGACCGGCCGCCTCGCCAATGTTCTGGATGTGGCGGCGGATGCGATCGGCTACGGCAAACAACTTCCCGAGGGCGAGGGCATCGGCCTCGCGGTTCACCGCAGTTTTGTCAGCTATGTCGCCTGCGCCGCTCATGTGAAGGTCGTCGACGGCACCATCACGGTGCCGGAGATGCACCTGGCGGTGGATGCAGGCTTTATCGCCAATCCTGAAAGGGTCGAGAGCCAGATGGAAGGTGCTGCGGTCATGGGCATGACGGTCGCGCTCTATTCCGGACTTACCTATGCCGATGGTGCGGTGGAGCAGTCAAACTTCCATGACTATGAAATGGTGCGTTCAGACAACTTCCCACGCAATGTCGGGGTACACATGGTGCCAAACGGCTTTTCGACCCATTCGACCGGGATCGGAGAGCCCGGGGTTCCGCCGGTCGCTCCGGCGATTGCGAACGGGCTCTTTCATGCGACGGGCCAGCGCAAGCGCGCCCTTCCCATGGGGGCGGACATCTGACGAAAAAGGGGAGCCGGTAGCAACCGACCCCCCAATATCGCGCAAACCGGCCCCCCGGGGCCGGTTTTCATTTTAGATCGCGCCCGCCTTCATCTGATCAGCGATGTAATCCGCCTGGCGGATGGCAAGGCTCACAATCGTCAGGGTCGGGTTCTCTGCCGCACCTGTCGTGAATTGCGACCCGTCCGAGATGAACAGGTTCGCGATGTCATGGCTTTGACCATGTTTGTTCACAACGCCGTCCGAGGCATTCTGCGCCATTCGATTGGTGCCGAGATTATGCGTCGAAGGATAAGGTGGTGTCGGATAGGTCGCCGTCGCCCCAACCGCATCGTAAACAGCGGCGCCTTGCTGATAGGCGTGGTTCCGCATCGCGATATCATTGGGATGATCGGTGAAGTTCACATTGGGCACCGGCAGCCCGAACTGATCCTTTTCCGATTGGTGGAGCGTGATCCGGTTGGATTCCTGCGGCATGTCTTCGCCCACCAGCCACATCCCGGCCATGTTCTCATAGCCGTCCATGGCAGCGGTGAACTCACGACCCCAATGACCCGGATCTAGGAAG
>JBCCHW010000029.1:0-26101 GCA_039028555.1 Pseudomonadota bacterium
AAACAGCACACCGCTACTACAAGGTGTTTATTGCCGCGAGAAATAGGGGGGAGGTTCGTGATACAGTCGATCACCCATATCGCGAAGGGGCGATTCCCCTTTTTGGTAGGGAGCAGGTAGGGTGGCTCCAAGAATTTCGGCACCTCAGTTTGGCGCAGGCCCGAGGCGGCGGCTTTCACGTCATCAACCAGATCGTAGATCACCGAGTAATAGCGAATCTCGACACCCTTTTGGTTCGCAGCCTCGCGGGCCGGGGCGTTGGCGCGGACGTTAAACCCGATGATGGGCGCCTTGGACGCCTCGGCCAAATTCACATCCGACTCCGTGATCGCACCAACGCTCGACAGCAGCACCTGAATGCTGACTTCGTCATTCCCGATCTTTTCGAGCGCCTGGGTAATCGCCTCGGCAGAGCCCTGCACATCCGATTTCACGACCACCGGCAGTTTGGCGACATTTTCATCCGCCTTTGCCTGCGCCAGGAGTTGGTCGAGGGACGCAACCGCGCCACCGCTCGCGGCCGCCTTTTCGCGGGTTTTGCGCTGACGGTACTCGGAAATCTCGCGCGCCTTTGTCTCGTCCTCGACGACGTTCAGAACGTCGCCAGCTTCGGGCGTCCCGTTCAGGCCAAGCACCTCGACAGGTACCGAGGGGCCGGCTTCCGTAACCCGCTCTCCCTTGTCGTTGATCAGCGCGCGGACCTTGCCCCACTGCTCGCCAACAACAAAGATATCACCCGTGCGCAGCGTGCCGCGCTGAACCAAAACGGTGGCAACCGGGCCACGTCCGACATCCAGCTTTGCCTCGATTACCGCCCCTTCCGCAGGGCGGTTGGGATTGGCTTTCAATTCAAGCAACTCGGATTGCAACGCGATGTTTTCGACGAGGTCATCAAGGCCCTGCCCTGTCAGTGCCGACACCTCGACATCCAGCACATCGCCCGACATCTCCTCCACGATCACCTCATGCTGCAGCAGTTCGGTGCGCACCTTGTTGGGGTCCGCGCCTTCGCGGTCGATCTTGTTGATCGCGACGATCATCGGAACCTTGGCCGCTTTCGCATGTTGGATCGCTTCGGCCGTTTGCGGCATGACTGAATCATCGGCGGCGACGACCAGGATAACGATATCGGTCACATTCGCGCCCCGCGCCCGCATCGAAGTAAACGCGGCGTGGCCGGGCGTGTCGAGGAAAGTGAGCTTTTGGCCGCCTTCACTTTCGATCTGGTAGGCGCCGATATGCTGTGTGATGCCGCCAGCCTCGCCCGCAACCACATTGGCGTCGCGCAGTTTGTCGAGCAGCGACGTCTTGCCGTGATCGACATGGCCCATGATGGTGATGATCGGCGCGCGCGGTTGCAGATCCTTGTCAGAATCTTCGATCGCCTCGATCGCATCCTCGACATCGGCCTCGGACACTCGGGTGACGGTATGACCGAATTCCTCGACGATCAGTTCCGCGGTGTCCTGGTCGATCGTCTGGTTCTGCGTCGCCATGATGCCGTTTTTCATTAGCGCCTTGATGACGTCGCCAACCCGCTCGGTCATCCTGTTGGCGAGCTCCTGAACGGTGATAGTGTCAGGAATGGTAACGTCACGGAAGACCTTTTCGCGTTCCGCCGTGCCCATCATCTTGCGGCGCTCACGCTCCTGACGCCGGCGCATCGCCGCCATCGAACGCTGGCGACCACCCTCGGCATCGCCGGTTGCCTGTGCAATCGTGAGTTTGCCCGAGCGGCGCCGGTCATCGCCACGATTGCGCGGGCCCGCTTGTTTTTTGGGCGGAGCGGCGGGCGCACCACGGCGACCGCGCCCCGTCTCTTCATCTTCACGACCGGGGCGTTGCGGTGCGGGCGCCGCGGCAGGGGCCGCCGCGGCTTTCGACGCTTGCTCGACCTTTTTGGCTTCGTCCCGCGCCTTCTCGGCCGCTTCTTGCTCTGCGCGGGCTTTATCAGCAGCGGCACGTTCGGCCGCTTCGCGTTCCGCAGCCTCGGCCGCAACGCGGGCCGCGTCCTCCTCGGCCTTGCGTTTCGCATCTCGTTCCGCGCGCTTTGCAGCTTCAGCCGCTTCACGCTTCTTGCGGATTTCGTCGTCCTTCTTGGCCTGTTTCAGCGCCTGAAGACGGCGCTCGTATTCTTCATTCGAGAGCGTTCGGAGCATGTTGGGCTTGTCGCCGCCGCGGCGTTGCTGACCACCTCCGCCCCGGTTTGCGGGGCCGGAGCGGCGCTCGGCCCCGGTGTCGGCACGTCTGGCAGGTGGCTTTGAGTCCGCTTGGCGCGCCGCGGGAGCGGGCGACGGCGCAGATTTGTTTTCCGGCTTGGCCGCCGGTTTGGCTTCCGGCGCAGCCGCGGTCTCCTTCTTGGGCGATGGCGCATCGGTGGCAGGTGCCGAGGCACGGCGCAGCGTCGCGGCGGAGGGGCTTGGCGCGCTGCCGGGCGTCATGATCCGCTTGCGCTTTTTCTCCACCACCACCGACTTTGTGCGGCCACCGCCGAGACTCTGACGCGCTGGACCCCTCGGTCCCGCGCCAGTGCGTCCGCGTCCTTTGCTATCGCTGTCCGTATCGCTCATCCGATATCCTGTGCGAGGCCATCGCGTGGCCCGTTGTCTTCAAAATGGTCAAAAGAGGCCGGCTCAACCGCCACTTTCTCGTCAAGGCCGGATCTGAGTCCGGAAAGCCGCCGCGCTTCGATCAGCGCCCGATCCGCGAGTCCGCCGGAGTCGAGCGCCGCATGTATGGCAAAGTCCCGGCCAAAAGCCAAACCTAATTCCCGGCCCGACAGCACGCTTATTCGGGGCAAGTCCCCTGCCAGGCGTTGGAGGCGGTCGCGTCCCTCTTTGGCAGCATCGCTTGCCTGGACCAGAACCCTTGCCTTTCCCGCGGTCAGATGGGCTCGGGTCTTCTCGAATCCTGTGACCGCCTGGCCGGCCTTGCGTGCCAGAGCGATGGTTGCCGTCAGACGATCCGCCAGCAACCCGTCGAGTGTGTCAGCAAGACCGTCAGGCACCTGCACTTGCCGTTTAAAGCCGCGTGCGAAAAGCCGCTTCTTCACTGCCTTTTCAACCAAGGGTCGGCTTGCGGTCAACCAGGCACCGCGGCCGGGCAGCCGGCCGGCGATGTCCGGCACCACCGATCCATCCGGGCCCAGCACAAAGCGGATCATTCCGGCGGGATCGCCGCATTCGCCTGTGGCGATACAGCGCCGCTCGGGCCCGTACTGGTCCTTATGCCGTCCGCCTCGGGTCAGTTCAGACCTCCTCCTGCGTTTCGGTCGTTTCTTCCTCGCCTTCGGCTGCTTCGTCTTCCTCGAGGATCATGTCCTCGGGATTGACGATGCCAAGGTCGACGCGGGCCTTCATCACCAGATAACGCGCTTCTTCCAGCCCCACATCGAAAGGCTCGAGCACCCCATCATCCTTCACCCGTTTGCCGTCGATGGTGGTATAGCCTCCGGCCAGTTCCCAATCGGCGCAGGTCGCGAACGTCGCGAGATCCAGCACGCCATCCTTTGCCAGTGCGAGCACCATCTGCGGTGTCAGCCCTTCAAAGCCGATCAGATCGTCCTTGGCACCCAGGCCTCGCGCCTCGTCGAGGGCCTTCTGGTTCAGCTCTTCCAGGCTTTCGCGGGCGCGGGCCTGCAGTTCCTCGGCTGTCCCTTCGTCAAAGCCGTCGATGCTGGAGAGCTCTTCGACCTCGACATAGGCGACTTCCTCGAGCGCTGTAAAACCTTCCGAGACCAACAGCTGCGCCACCATTTCATCGACATTCATCGTTTCCATGAACATCGCGGTGCGTTCATTGAATTCGGCCTGGCGACGCTCGGATTCCTCGGCCTCGGTCATGATGTCGATGTCCCAGCCGGTCAATTGGCTGGCCAGTCGCACGTTCTGACCACGCCGTCCGATGGCCTGGCTGAGTTGCTCGTCCGGGACGACAACTTCGATCCT
Source organism: Pseudomonadota bacterium (assembly GCA_039028555.1). Taxonomy (GTDB): domain Bacteria; phylum Pseudomonadota; class Alphaproteobacteria; order Rhodobacterales; family Rhodobacteraceae; genus Thermohalobaculum. The sequence goes on from JBCCHW010000029.1 coordinate 3,948, forward strand.
TTGGGCATCGTCATCCATCACAACCTTGACAACCTCAGCGGGTTGGAGGGCTGAAACGATGAAACTCGCTGCATCCTCGACCCAGGGAATGATGTCGATCTTCTCGCCCTGCAGTTCGTTGACGACCGCCTGCACGCGGCTGCCGCGCATCCCGACACAGGCGCCGACCGGATCGATCGAGTTGTCATAGGAGATAACGCCGATCTTGGCGCGGGAACCCGGGTCACGGGCGACCGCCTTGACTTCGATGATACCGTCATAGATTTCCGGCACTTCCATGGCGAAAAGCTTTGCCATGAATTCAGGCGCCGTGCGGCTGAGGAAGATCTGCGGACCGCGGGCCTCGCGTTTCACGTCGCGGATGTAGGCGCGGATCCTGTCGCCATTGCGATACGCCTCGCGCGGGATCAGCTGATCACGGCGCAGGATGGCTTCGGCGCGACCGAGATCCACGATGACATTGCCGTATTCGACACGCTTGACCTGGCCGTTGATGATCTCGCTGACGCGGTCCTTGAATTCTTCGTACTGACGCTCGCGCTCGGCGTCGCGGACCTTTTGAACGATGACCTGTTTCGCCGTCTGCGCCGCGATTCGGCCGAACTCCATCGCCGGCAGCGGCTCGGTCATGAAATCGCCGATCTGTGCGGCGGGGTTTTTCAGATGGGCCTCCTGGAGGCTGATCTCGGTGAAGTGGTTCTCGACCTCTTCCACGATCTCGAGCGCGCGCCACATCTCGGTCTCGCCGGTTTTGCGATCGATCACTGCGCGGATGTCATAATCAGCGCCATAGCGCGAGCGGGCAGCCTTGCCCAGGCTATCCTCCATGGCTTCGAGCACCAGTTCGCGATCGATGAGTTTTTCGCGAGCGACCGCATCGGCGATCTGCAGCAACTCAAGACGGTTTGCACTGACCATCTCTCAGGCGTCCTTCTGGGTCATTGTTGTGTCTCCCGGTTCAGGATTTCAGTTGTTTCCTCTTCGATCTGATCGAAGTCGTCCTCGTCGAATGCGTGTTTGCGGCTCTTCAGGCTCTCGGCGATCAGCTCGTCGGTCAGGACCAGCTTGGCATCGGTCAGCCAATCGAAATCCAGCCCGATGGTGCCCTCGGGAATGTCGATCAAAACCTCGTTTTCCTGAGTCCCGGCCAAAACACCTTTGAAACGGCGGCGCCCATCGATCATTTCCTCCGTCTCGATCTTCGCCTCGTAGCCTTCCCAACGATCAAAATCGGCCAGCCGGGTCAAAGGCCGGTCAATGCCAGGGGACGACACCTCCAGGCTATATTCCCCTTCGATCGGGTCCTCGACATCCATCACGGCGGACATCGCGCGAGAGAGCTTTGCGCAGTCTTCGATCTCCATTGTGCCGTCGGCGCGTTCGGCCATCACCTGCACCGTCATCTTTTTGCCGGACATGAACCGGAGACGCACCAACCCGAACCCCATCCCCTCGATCGTCGGGATCAGGATATCCGCGAGGCGTCTATCGAATGCAGCTTTGGCGACCATGTCGGCCATGCCAGGGTCTCCGAACAAAAAACGAGCCTATGCGGCCCGCCTCGAAAACCCGGTGGGGGTCTCGCCAACCAGCGAGGCCGCCGCGATGTTGGAGCGCATATACGCCTCTCGACCGCTCTTGGCAAGAGGAGCGAGCATATGTTCCGACTCCTTTGCCTCGATCCGCTGTCTGGCCCGTTCAACCGCATTCACCAAGTTGCGGCTGAGACGATGGGCGGAGACGGCGACCAAACGCTGCCCTTGGGCCTGACGACCGCTCATAAGGGGGCGAGCGCTCGCGTTACTGCGTGCCGCGTTGTGTGAGGGCGATGCCCGCCAAAACGAGAACCAGCGCGGCCGCATGATACCATGCGAACTGTTCCCCCAACAAAAGGATGCCGAGAATCGACACGAAAACCGGCACCAGGTTGAAATAGACCCCCGCCCGTCCAGGACCCACCAGATCGACGCCCCGCAGAAAGAACAGCTGACTGAGGCACGAAGGGAAAATCGCCGCATACAAGGTGATCAACCACCCGTTCCATGTGGGAAATGACGGGCGCTGGATCATCGCCTCGGCTATCGCAAAGGGCAAGGATGTCGCCATTGCGACAAAGGCCATCACCGTAAAGAAAGCTGTACCGGGAATATCCGGCCGATTGCGCAGCATCACTGTATAAAAAGAATAGGCCGCCCCTGCGATCAGCATCATGCCATCTCCGGGGTTCAGCCCGGTCGAGACCAGATTGGCAGGATTGCCGTGGCTCGCGACCATCAGAACGCCGATCAGTGCCATCGCGACGCCGAAAACCTGAACGCCTTTGATCGGGGTTCGATAGGCGATGAAGGCACCGATCAGAACCATCACAGGCATCGCACCCTGGATGATCCCGATATGCACTGCGGTCGTGCTGTGCCCGGCGAGGTAGAACATGGCGTTGAAAACGGTAAAACCGACGCCACCGATCATTGTCAGCCACCACAAACGTGGGCGGATCTGCTGCCAATGCTCCCTCACCTGATGGCCAAAGAAAACCCACATCGCGATTGCCACAAGGACCCAGCGAAAAAGCACCAGTTGAAACGGCTCAATCTCGCCCACCGCGACGCGGCTGGCGATCGCGTTACCTGCCCAGAAAAGGACGGTTAGGCCGAACAACAGCCATGGTTGGGAGTATAGATAGCGGATCATCAATCGCATTCCTGGCGGGTCCAGAGCGGACTATCAGATCCCGGCTCTCGACAAAAGCTTAATGCCAACGCAGTGCTATCTGAGCGACACCGACCAGCTGTGATGCTGTGTCAGACACCGGGTGCGCCGCCATTCGATGGGGCGGCCCGTCAGATCACGGGCGACGCGCTCGATCATCAGCACGGGCGTCTTTTCAGGCCGTCCCAGCGCCTCGGCATCGCGTGAACTGGACAAGACGGCCGTCAGCGCATCATCGGTCGAGATGACAGAGATGCCGAATCGCGACTGATAAAACGGATACAGAGCGTTCGGCAGGTCAGTGACCTTGTCGAGGTCGGGCATCAAGTTCTGGGCCACAACCACTGTCTCGCAAAGGGCGGGCTCGCCCGAGATGAGCCGCGTGCGCTCGATCCGCCAGACCGGATCCCGGGCGTCAATATCCAGCTTTGCCGCGATTTCCGCCGTGACACGGTCGCCGGTGACACTCTGGCGACCGGCTTCGGGAACCACACGGCTTCCCGAGCGGTCGGTCAGGCGTAAAAACTTGTATCTTGCAAGATCTTCGGTGTGTTCGGTGACAAAGGTGCCCTTGCCCTGATGACGCCGCAGAACCCCTTCGGCAACCAGACTGTCGATGGCCTTGCGTACCGTACCCGGGCTGACACCTGCTGCATCCGCCAGCGCAATCTCCGAGGGCAGGCATTCCCCGGTGGAATAGACACCGGTCGAGATCTGGGTCACCAGAGCCTCGCGGATTTGCGTGTAGAGGGGCAGATTCTGTCTCGACATATTCATGGCATCAGCGTAAGGGTCTTCTAACTCTTATACAAGACTTGAGGAGGACTTGATGTCGAAACCACATCTTTTGGTTCACGACGAGGCCGACAATGTCGGCGTCGTGGTGGTGGAGGGCCTGACAGCAGGCACCGATATGCTTTGCGTCGTCACCCACGACAATTCGGATTTCCGCCTGACGGCCAATGCCGATATCCCAATCGGGCACAAGGTGGCGCTGAACAATCTCGCGGCCGGAGATACGATCGTCAAATATGGCGAAGACATCGGCAAGATGATCGGCGATGCCGCCAGGGGCGATCACGTCCATGTCCACAACCTCAAAACGAAACGGTGGTGACCCCATGCCTCTCGATCTGACAAATCTGACCGTCAACGCCTGGCGCCGCGAGAATGACCGCGTGGGCGTGCGCAACCATGTCGCCATCCTGCCGGTCGACGACATCTCCAACGCCGCCTGCGAGGCGGTTGCCAATAACATCAAGGGCACGATGGCGCTGCCTCACTCCTACGGCCGGCTGCAGTTTGGCGAGGATCTGGAGCTTCATTTCCGCACCATGATCGGCACCGGCGCGAACCCCAATGTTGCGGCCTGCATCGTGATCGGGATCGAACCGGAATGGACCAAGGTCGTCGCCGACGGCATCCGCGAAACCGGCAAACCGGTCGCCGAGTTCTCGATCGAACAGAACGGCGATATCGCCACCATCGCGGCGGCGAGCTGGAAGGCCAAGGAATTCGTCCACTGGGCCAGCGAGCTTCAGCGCGAAGAATGCCCGATGGCCGACCTCTGGGTTTCGACCAAATGCGGTGAGTCGGACACGACGACCGGGCTTTCCTCCTGCCCGACAGTCGGCAACATGTATGACAAGCTTCTACCGACCGGCATCTATGGGTGCTTCGGTGAGACGTCCGAGATCACCGGTGCCGAGCACATTTGTGAGAAACGGGCAACAACGCCTGAAGCCGGCGAAAAGTTCATGAAGATCTTTCAAGCCTATCAGGACGATGTGATCGAGCCCTACAAGACGTCCGACCTCTCCGATAGCCAGCCGACCAAGGGCAACATCCTTGGCGGTCTCTCGACAATCGAAGAGAAAGCGCTCGGCAATCTCGAAAAGATCGGCCGTACGTCGACCTATATCGATGCGCTGGGCCCCGCCGAGGAGCCGAAGAAAGGGCGAGGTCTTTACTTCATGGACACATCCTCGGCCGCTGCGGAATGTGTGACCCTGATGGCCGCCGCAGGGTATGTGGTTCACACCTTCCCAACAGGACAAGGCAACGTGATCGGGAACCCCATTGTGCCGGTCATCAAGATTTCGGGCAATCCACGAACCCTGCGCACCATGTCTGAACACATCGATGTGGATGTAACCGGCGTTTTGACGCGTGAGATGACGATTTCCGAGGCTGGCGATGCCTTGATCGAGATGATCCGGCGGACCGCTAATGGCCGTGCAACGGCAGCCGAAGCACTCGGTCACAAGGAATTCGTCATGACAAAGCTCTACCGGTCTGCATAATCTTCCCAACCGTCGCCGACCCCGGCGGCGGTTCCCGCCTTGTTCTCGGGAAAGAGTGTATGTCACGGAATTTTAGCGCCGATGAAGCCAGAGACCTCGCAGCGGACGCACTGATACGGTGCAGAACCGGGCCGAGCCAGGCCGCATCCGTCGCCGATGCCCTTGTCGAAGCAGAACTGATTGGCCAGGAAGGGCACGGCCTGCGCAGGATGCTGTCTTATGCGCCGCAGGTTCTCAGCGGTAAAGTAGACGGTGAGGCGGTACCCGAAACAAAACGCCTTCGCCCCGGAACCTTGTCGATCAACGCGCATTACGGTTTCGCCTATCCCGCGATTGATATCGCGGTTCGCGAACTCCCTGCGATGGCCGATGCCAACGGCATTGCCATCGCAGGAGTTCGGGCATCTCACCACGCCGGCGCTGCAGGGATTTTCGTCGAGCGGCTGGCCCGCGAGGGCATGGTCGCGCTGATGATGGTCAACACGCCGGCCGCGATCGCGCCGTGGAACGGCGGCAAGGCGCTATATGGGACCAATCCGATTGCGTTTGCAGCACCGGTTCCCTGGGCGGAGCCCTTGGTGATCGACCTCGCGCTCAGCCATGTGGCACGCGGCAAGATCATGGCGGCCAAACAAAAGGGCGAGACTATCCCCGAGGGATGGGCATTCGACGCCCAGGGAAATCCGACAACCGACCCCGACGCCGCGCTCGCTGGCACGATGGCCCCAGCCGGCGGGGCCAAAGGCGCAATGCTGGCATTGATGGTCGAAGTGATCGCGGCGGCACTCACCGGCTCGAACTTCGGGTTCGAGGCAACGTCGTTCTTTGACGCCCAAGGGGCATCACCTTCGACAGGGCAGGTCATCATCGCCATCGACCCCGGTGCCTTGGGCGCCCAGGGACTTGCCCGAATTGGCGTCATGGCCTCGGCGATACAGGGTCAAAGTGATGCGCGCCTGCCGGGCAGACGCCGTCAGCAGATGCGAGCGCATCGCGTCTTGAACGGCATCGATCTCGACGAAACACTTGTCGAAAAAATCTCGAAATTGGGAAAATAACCCGACGGAACCGGTTACACATTCCGTTTCACTTGCGACGACGTAGTGATTGACCGAGATCTCGCAGCTTCGCGGTAGTATACTTCCCCCTCCTACCGATGATAAATTGCGAGCAGCCGTTCCCGGCGGTGCCCCCACACGGCCGGGAACGGATTTCCACTTGCAACTGCCTCTCGTTATTCTCCGTGTTTGCCCTATATACTTTAGGATGTTTCGCCGCCTGACCCTGATCGGACTGTTAAGTGGGGTGCCAGTCACCGCGCTATCAGACGACGCCGACCGGCGCCTGCGGCAGGCCGAAACCAGTGCCGACCGTGCGAGGATGAGCGTCACGCCGGACCAGCGAAACCGGGCTATCGAACGAACCCGGCGGGATTTGCGCGACATCAACGCGGTCGACCGGCCTTTTGTGGGTCGCGGCGACACGGTCAATCAAAACCGGATCGATCGCATCGAGCGAAAGATCGATAGACCCGCGACGGGAACAAGCGATCGCCCCTATTCCAACTCCAGAAACCGGTCTAGCGTTCTGCCACTGGGCCCACGCGAAGTGACCCTCGACCCCAGCATCCTCGACGACTGATCCCCAGGGGACTAATGGCCCCGCACGATCTGCTTCATCACCCGGTCGGCCAGTCGGTCGACAGGCGCACCGAACCAGCGCACAAGATTGACACCAGACCGAGCGGCGGAGATTTGCGCGCTCGCCTCATTGATCCGGCGTATCAGCCTGCGTGCCATTCTGTCGTGTTGTCGGGCGCGTTCCGAGTCAGCATCGTCGCGCTGTCGGCGGTAGACGGAAAATCGTGGCAAAAGCGAGAGTTCGTCGGCAAAAATGTCATCCCAGGGCTCGCCCCAATGCGCCCTGGCGATCGGATCGTTCAGGTCGCGGCAACGCTCCCATAGCTGGGCGCGATACTTACGGGTCATCGGATTGAATCGCCCCGACTCCGATGGAAAATTCCCGGTCACCTGCAAAACGGTTTTTCGCACCGCCCGACGCAATCCCCAGCGATGGACCAAATTGCGACGATCAACCCGCCGCAACGCGACCCTCAGCGCCGAAACACCAACCGGACCAAGGCTTTCATTGACCGGGCCCGGGGTCAGGAATGACTGGCGGTCAACGGGCGACAAGCTGAGCCCTGCGCTCTCCAACAGCGGCCACCAGATGCCAAGATCCCGGGCAACCCGATTGTAGGGCAGCACACTGACGGGCTCATCGGAAATCGCCGCCAGGCGCCAGATGATGCCACCATAGTCGCGCGCAAACGGCATGAAGTTTCGGTCGACAAAGGGGCGAAAACCTTGTGGCACCAACAGGTTGCGGAGAAACTCCGGATAGGCCGAAACGGCAAAATCGGTTTGCGGCCTCAGAAAGAGATGAAACTTGAGGGCAAAGCCTTTGCGGCGCAGCGCGCGGTACCCTTTCGCGGCAAATCCGAACCGCATCAGCAGATAGGCAAACTCGGTCGAGATCAGAAAGGTATCGGCGTCGGTGTCATCCATCCACCCTGTCATCTCTGCGACTGCCCGACGACGATCGCGGCCGCTGATTCCGCCCAGCCGGTACATCCACTCGTGATGATCGCCGCGGTGACCAAGCAACGCCTCGGGTATCACAAGCCCCTTTGACTTCAGGCTGTCCCGGTTCTGGAGCAGAAATTGCTGAATCGCACTGGAGCCCGTTTTTGGCAGACCCGCATGGATATGAATTACACGTCTGCCCGATGCCAAATGTCGTCTCTCTGTTGCATTTCCAAGAATCCTTTACGAGAAATGCTGCGGACATAAAAGCTCAGAGGTCTCCTATGAATGCCGCCGATGTTATTGCCCAGCGTCTCTACGCTGCTGGGGTGCGTTACGCCTTTGGAATCCCCGGGGGTGAGGTGCTCACTCTCATTGACGCGCTTGAGCGCGCCGGGATCCGATTTGTTCTGACCAAGCACGAGAATGCCGCCGGTTTCATGGCAGAAGGCGCCTGGCACGCGACCGGCGCACCTGCTGTTTTGGTGGCGACAGTCGGGCCCGGAATTGCAAACGCCTTCAACGTTGTCGCGAATGCCGAACAGGATCGGGTGCCGATGATCGTGCTCTCGGGCATGGTCGATCCGGCGGAGGCGCTGAGCTATACACATCAGGTCTTTGACCATGGCGCGGCCTTTGCCCGGGTGTGCAAGGCAAGCTTCGTCGCGCCCCACGGCGCGGTAGATGTGCTGGCAGACAAGGCGATCCGGATCGCGATGAGCCCACGAAAAGGCCCGGTTCATATCGACCTTCCGATCGCGATCGCCGATGCCGACCAGCCCGAGGCCCGCGCGCCCAGGATCGCCGTCGAAGGGTTGACCGCCCCCCACGGCGAGGCTCTTGCTGCGGCCAGGGCAAAGTTCCTTGCCGCGAAACGCCCGGTCATCATGGCCGGGCTCGACGTCTTGGAGGAACCCGGTGGCCCTGCCACCGTCCAGACCTTTGCCGAACAGCACCAGATCCCCGTTGTCACCACGTACAAGGGCAAGGGCATCCTGCCAGAGGATCATCCGCTCAGTCTTGGCGGTCACGGGCTCAGCCCGAAGGCCGACAAGATCATCCTGCCGATCTTCGAGGACGCGGATTGCATCCTTTCGCTCGGTTACGACCCGATCGAGATGCGAGCCGGCTGGCGCGACCCCTGGGATCCGTCAAAGGTGATCGAGTTCACCCATGCGCCCAACACCCATGACATGCATTTCGCCGAGGCCGCCTGGGTCTGCTCGATCACCGGCGGCCTTGACGCCTTGGCTGGCGCTGGAACCTCGGAATGGGGAGCGCGACCGGCTGAAACCCGGCAGGCTTTGCTCGACACGATCAGCCCGATAGGCGATTGGGGGCCTGATCATGCGATGTCCGAGATCACAAAAGTCCTGCCAGCCAACACCCTGTCCTCGGTCGACAGTGGGGCGCATCGTATCTTGCTGAGCCAGCACCTCTTTTGCCGTCAGCCGCGGGCGCTGGTCCAGTCGACGGCGCTTTGCACCATGGGATGTGCCTTGCCGCTCGCCCTTGGCCATAAGGTCGCGGATCCCAGCCGACCGGCAGTTTGTTTTATCGGTGATGCCTGTCTTGAGATGACCATCGGGGAGCTTGCGACGGTCCGGGACATCGGTTTGCCGATCGTGATTGTCGTCTTCGTCGACAGCTCGCTTTCGCTGATCGAGTTGAAACAACGCCGTTCGGGGATGCAAAATGCGGGAGTGGACTTTCTGCGAACGGATTTCGCGGCGATGGCGCGCCTCTATGGCGGCAATGCCATCACGGTCAAGGGGCCGGGAGAAGCAGGACCGGCGATGCAAGAGGCCCTGACCGGCGACCGATTTACCCTGATAGAGGTCGAGATCCCCAGGCGCGCCTATGACGGGTTGATCTGATATCCGCACCCTAAACCCGCGGGGCCGCAGCGCGGCGAAGGCGGTCGTTGATCGCCAGCCCCAATCCGGTTTCGGGGATTGCCGCAACGGCAATTTGCGCCGCTCCCTGCTCGTCCAACCGGTGGAGGTGGCCGAACAAGTTGGCGGCAGCCTCTCTCAGTTCCCCCTCGGGCGAGAGATTCAGGCCGTCATATCCATCGGGACCGAAGCCCAGCCACGACTCACCGTCTTTCGGGTGTGACGCATTCAGGCGCACCCGCGCCCGCGGCGCATAATGGCTGGTGAGTTGGCCGGGCGCGGTGACACCGACTGTGCGATAGGGTTCGGGAGACGCGCCAAGGACAGCTGTGATCGCCTCGATGGCCAGACCTCCCGGTCGCAAGAGGACAGGACGGCCCTGTTCGAGGCCAATGATCGTTGATTCGAGTCCGATCTGACAGGCCCCCCCCGCGACGACGGCATCAATCTGCCCCATCAGGCCATCGACGACATGCTCTGGCACCGTCGGGCTGATCCGGCCCGAGGGGTTGGCCGACGGCGCCGCAACCGGCCCGCCAAAGCGATGCAATAGTTGCTGTGCCAATGGATGGGCTGGCACCCGCAACGCGACCGTCTCCAACCCGGCCGTGACCAGATCGGACAGTTTACCCGGACATTTGGGTACCACCAGCGTCAACGGACCAGGCCAGAAGGCGCTCGCCAGTCTTAGCAAGTCGCCGTCAATCTCGGCATAAAGCAACGCCTCCTCGGGCGATGCTACATGCACGATCAGCGGGTTAAACTGGGGGCGCCCCTTTGCGGCAAAGATCCCGGCAACAGCCCTGCCGTTCCGCGCGTCCGCCCCCAGGCCATAAACGGTCTCGGTCGGGAAGGCGACGAGGCCCCCCGCCTCCAGCAGGGAAGCCGCTTTTGCAATCCCGCGATCATCGGGGTTTAAAACTGTCGTCGCCGGCATAAGATTAGCGTCCCCTAAGATCGCAGCCTTTTCGGCAAAGCTATTTCATGGACCAGCCCTAGCGACTACCTTTGTTGCGGGAATCCCGCAAGAGACCGACTGGCGGACAATTGGAGTGATCGAATGACCTACCGCGCGCCCGTGGAAGAAATCGAATTCTGTGCACGGATCATTGGGCAGGACAGGCTCGCCGAAACCACCCGCTTCGCCGAGGCCACGGACGAGACACGTGCCGCAATTCTGGATGAGGCAGCCAAGCTTTGCGAGGGGACAGTGGCGCCGGTTCAGCGGGCAGGCGACCTCCACCCCGCGCAGTTGGAGAATGGCGTCGTGCGGTGCTCTCCGGGCTATCGGGAGGCCTATCAAGCCATTGCGCAAGGCGGATGGGTGGGGATCTCGGCGCCGGCTGAGTATGGTGGGATGGCCCTTCCGATCAGCTATGCGACCATGGTGAACGAGATGATGTCGTCCGCCTGTCTCTCACTCAGCCTCTGCCCGCTGATGAGCCAGGGCCAGATCGAAGCCTTGCACACCCATGCCTCCAAGGAGTTGCAGGAGCTTTATCTGCCCAGACTGATTTCGGGCGAGTGGACCGGCACGATGAACCTGACAGAGCCTCAGGCGGGTTCGGATGTGGGCGCGCTTACCTCAAAGGCCGAACCCAATGGTGACGGAACCTATGCGATCTCCGGTCAAAAGATTTACATTTCGTGGGGTGATCACGATATCGCGGAAAACATCTGCCACCTCGTCCTCGCGCGGCTGCCCGACGGTGTTCCCGGCACCAAGGGCATCAGCCTCTTCCTGGTTCCCAAGTTTCTGCCCGATGAAGACGGCAAGCCCGGTGTTGCGAATACGCTGAGGCCCGTATCGCTTGAGCACAAGATGGGCCTGCATGGCTCGCCCACCGCAGTGATGGAGTATGATCACGCGACCGGATGGCTGGTCGGGCCGGAACATGGCGGCATGGCAGCGATGTTCACGATGATGAACAACGCACGCCTTGGCGTCGGTGTACAGGGCCTCGGCGTCGCAGAAGCCGCAACACAGCATGCCATCGCGTATGCCAGGGATCGTAAACAGGGGCGCACCCCGGATGGCAGCGCCTCGATACTGGGCCACGCCGATGTCCGACGCATGATCATGACCATGAAGGGGCTGACGCAAGCCTCAAGGGCCATCTGCCTCGACTGCGCCCTCAACCTCGACCTGGCCGAAGCCGCAGGCGACAATGCCGACGCCTACCGCGCCCGTGGCGCGTTTCTGACACCGATCGCCAAGGCGTTTAGCACAGATATCGGGTCCGAGGTTGCAAGTCTCGGGGTTCAGGTTCACGGCGGTATGGGCTTTATCGAAGAGACCGGAGCGGCACAATTTTCGCGCGATGTGCGGGTCACCCGGATCTATGAGGGCACCAACGGGATTCAGGCGATGGATCTGGTTGGCAGGAAGCTGGGCGACGCAGGGCAAGCAGCACGGGCATTGTTCGCCGAGATCAAGGAAACCACGAACGCCTGCGCAACCTACGGTGGCGATATGACGGTTGTGGGCGAGCTTCTGGATCAGGCTTTGACCGCCTCGACCGAGGCGACCGATCATCTCTTGTCGGTCCCCGAGATCAATGACCGCTTTTCCGGTGCTGTCGCCTATCTCAGGATGCTGGCGCTCTGCCTCGGGACCCACTATTTGGCCCGGGGAGCGCTTGCCGCGCCGCGGGATCAAGCACGACAGGTGATGGCGCGCTTTTTCGCCCATCATTTCGCGCCACAGGCGGTCGCGCTGTTGCCTGCGATCCAGCATGGAGCGGCGCTTCTCTACGAACTGGATGCGGAGCAGTTGAGCGCATGAACGCACCCGATCCAGCCGCCGGGCTGACCCATCCCTGGGACACGCCCCCGCCGCCCGGTGATGTCATTGAAATCGCAGATGGAATTCTGTGGGCGCGGTTGTCGCTGCCGATGAAGCTCGACCACGTGAACATCTACGCGTTGGACGACGGCGACGGCTGGACCCTGATTGATACCGGCCTGAACTGGAAGCGCGGGGTCGAAGAGGTCGACGCCCTGCTCGCGGGCCCGTTGGCGGGAAAACCGGTAAATCGGGTGCTGATGACCCATGCGCATCCGGACCATCTGGGTCTGGTTGGGCGTTTTGCCAGTCATGGTGCAGAAGTGGTGGCAAGCCGTACCGCCTGGTTCCAGGGTCGAATGATGACGCTGGACCGCCACGTGCGCCATCCGGCGCAGAACATCGCCTTTCGCCAACGGGCGGGCCTCACGGGAGAGGCTCTCGGCGCCTATGCCGAGGAGAAACCGTTTAACTTCGCCGATTGCGTTGCGCCGATTCCCCTGGGGTTTACGCGATTAAAGGAAGGCGACCAGTTTCGCGCCGCCGGACGCGATTGGCTTGTCCGGATGGGCGAAGGGCATGCGAACGAGCATATCACACTGTGGTCCGACGACATTCTGATCGCTGGCGATCAGGTATTGCCGGGCATCTCCCCGAATATTGGCGTCTATCCGACCGAACCGGAGGCAAACCCGCTGGCAGGCTGGCTCGAGACCTGCATCCGGTTTGGTGAAATTGGCGCAGACCCTTTGGTACTGCCTGGCCACAAACTGCCGTTCCGGGGCCTCGACTTTCGCTTGCGCCTGTTGATAGAAAATCATCTGGCGGCTTTTGACCGAATAGAAACGGCGCTGGAGAATGGTGCGCTCACCGCAATCGGGATGATGCCGGTGATTTTCCGGCGCGAGATCGATGCGGGCCAGTTCGGCCTTGCCGTCGTCGAAGCGGTCGCACATGCCAATTATCTCTACCAGGCAAGGCGAATCACACGGTACATGAATTCAGATGGCGCCTGGGAGTATCGGAGGGCTTTACAATGACCACCACGATGACCGTCGATATGAATTTCGAGGTCGATGCAAAAGCGGTCCGCACAGATTGTCCCGATGGCGATTGTCTGGAGAACCAGCCCCTCCCCCCCGCCATCGCCGCGCGGCCGATCGCCGATAAGTCGCCCGCTGAATGGGCCTATGAACGAATGGTTCTCTACATCCAGAAGTTTGAAGAAATGCTAGATGGCGATCAGGAGGTCGCTATGGGATTCGCAGGTTCCGACGCGGGAACACTGCATATTCAGGGGATGGGGTACTTTGCCCCTGACATCATCACGTTTTATGGTGTCGGGCCCGATGGCGCCAAAACCCAGCTGGTCCAGCATGTCAGCCAGTTGAGCGTCGTGCTTCGTGCGGCCCCAAAGGTCGATGCCGACAAGGAGGCCAACCGAATCGGTTTTCAGATGCGAGAGAAACTCGAAAAGGGCGATACCGCCCCTTCGTAGATTTATCACCAAAACCGCTTGAATGGGCCCGCTCCTGCGACGCTTGGGCTGATGTCATTGGGTTTGCCTGCATGCCCAAGTAAGGCTATAGAATTGCGAAACGCAGGACATAAAGGGAGTGTCACGTGGCGGATCACGAACATGGATCAATGGACACGGCCGAGCAGGAGAAGACCTTTCACGGTTTTATCAAGATGTCTATTTGGGTGATTGCGATCAGCACCGTAGTACTTATATTCCTCGCAATCGTGGGCACGTGATTGGCCGGGATCCTATTCGGTAAGATCCAGGCGCTCGGGCCCATCGGCGCCAAGCAGCATTTTTTCGTCCTCTTGTAGCACGAGACAACTGAGTGTCCCGCCGTGGACAGCGCCGGTGTCTATCCCGATCCGGTTGGCTTTCGCGACGACGTTAAGAACCACCGTATGGCCATGGACCACCACGGCGCCGAGATCGCGGGTCGATGACAAGAATGGCTCTCTGATCCAGATCAGATCGTGAGTGGATTGTCTGTCGAGTGGCACGCCCGGTCGCACCCCGGCATGCACGAACAGGTAACTGCCAAATCGAAGGCTGTGCGGAAGTGTGGACAGAAACCTCAGATGCGCCTCGGGCACCGAGTTCAACAGCGTCTCGCGCAAAGCCTGGCGGCCCATCAGGTCGTCTGTAACTTCGGAGGTCAGAGACCCCCCATATGCCTTGATTGTCTCGGCGCCTCCATATGTGGTCCATGCGTTAAAACCGTCCGTCGCCGGGTCCACAAGAAACTCGATGAACCATTGGTCGTGGTTGCCGAGCAGCGCATAGGTCTTGCGATCCTGCACCAGACGGATGAGCTCCGAAACGACACCTTTGATGTCAGGCCCCCGATCCACGTAGTCGCCAAGATGGATGATCCGCCAGTCTACGCAAGGGCGGTCGCGCAAATCAGCGCGGATGCGTTCATGAACGGCCAACAGCTCGTCCAGGCACCCGTGAATGTCGCCGATTGCGTAGATTCGCAGGCCCGCCGGCGTCCTTGCATCTTCGAATGTCGGCATGTCGTCTTCCAAGGTTTGATACACTTAAACAAAATTGAAAAACCCCGCAGGCGATGCCGACGGGGTCGTTCAGTCTCAGTCGCTTTCCGGTTGAAGGAGGCGCTCCTCAGAGCATCCCTTCGCGCTGCAGCTTTTTACGAGCCAGCTTGCGCGCGCGGCGGATGGCTTCTGCACGCTCACGTGCACGCTTCACCGACGGTTTCTCGTAATGCTGCCTAAGCTTCATTTCACGAAAAATTCCTTCGCGTTGCATCTTCTTCTTCAACGCGCGGAGCGCCTGATCGACATTGTTGTCGCGAACCAGTACCTGCACCTATGTCACCTTCTTTCCGGTTAGAGTTACGTTTTCGCAGGAATGGCCTATATACATATCAGTACTTCGAGTGTCTACTGGTCTGATAAAACTGAAATGGGGGCGTTATGTAATGACTGAATCTCCCGAAAAATCTGAGTCCGATCATATCGCCGAGACGCGTGAAGAACTGTTGAATGCGGTTCTGCCACATGTGGCATTTGACGGTTGGTCCAACGAAACGCTGAATTCTGCCATCGCGGAAGAGGGCATCGACCCGGGCCTTGCGCATCTTGCGTTTCCCCGGGGCGGCGTCGATCTTGCCTTGGCATTTCACTACCGCGCCGACAGGCAATTGGAGGATCAGCTCGGCCAAGCCGATGCCGCGGCCCATCTTGCAACCATGAAGATCCGTGATCGGGTCGCCTATTCGGTTCGCAAACGAATTGAACTGGTCGCCGCACAACGCGAAGCTGTCCGGCGCGGCGCAACGTTGTTGGGCCTTCCGATCTATGCCGGCGACGGGATCAAGGCGATCTGGAACACTGCGGATGTGATCTGGCGACTCTGCGGTGACAATGCTACCGACTATAACTGGTACACAAAGCGTATGATCCTCAGCTCGGTTTACTCGGCGACGGTTCTCTACTGGCTTGGCGATCAAAGCACGGATTCCGAGCGCAGCTGGGAGTTCCTCGATCGGCGGATCGCCGACGTGATGACTTTCGAGAAGACCAAGGCAAGCCTACAAAAGAACCCGCTCGTCCAGGCGGCCATGTGGGGCCCGAACCAGTTGCTGAGTCGGATCAAGGCGCCTTCTCCGGGGACATAATCTAGTGCTGGTCCATGGCGCGGCGCCAACGCCCGGGATCGAGTGCCATCGGGTCACCGTCGGGCCCGAACACAGTGCGCAGATCGAAAACCGAGGGCGAAGGGCCCGTCTCATGCAGCAGCCGATGACGCGCCACCGCTTCTGACCAGTCGGGCAGGTGATCATCGGCAACCCACCAAAGGGCATAGGGCGGCCATTGGGGTTCTACAAACCAGTTCCGTCCCAACCGCACCGCCTCCCCGTGAATACCGCGATAAGCAAAGGCTGCGATCGCGCCAGGTGCTTCCCAAAGCGATAGAGTGGCGGGTGACCAGCCGTCACCTCGCTCCCGATAAAACTCTGGCCAAACCTGTTGGCCCCAAGACTGGGGCCCGGGGTCGCCGTCATAGCCCGACCGAGCGATAAAGCCCGGCGCCGCCTCGACCTGATCCATCGACGGGTCGTGGCGGTCGTAAAAGCCCTCATTCACCAGATGGTCTGCTCGCTCGCGGAAAACGCCAAAGGTATATAGCGCGATCCGCATCGATCTAGGGCTTTGGCGTGAGTGTCGTGACATGGCCCATCTTGCGACCCGGCCGGCTTTCGGCTTTCCCATAAATATGCAGTCCGGCACCGCCAGTCGCCATGGCCTGCCACGCGTCAACATCGTTGCCGATGAGGTTGGTCATAACCGCATCCGAGTGCCGCGAGCCGTCGCCCAAAGGCCATCCGCAGATGGCGCGGATATGCTGTTGGAACTGATCGATCACACATGCCTCGATCGTCCAATGCCCCGAGTTATGCACCCGCGGGGCAATTTCGTTCACCATCAACTTGTTGCCTGGAAGAACGAACATCTCGACGCCCATCACGCCAACATAGTCGAGCGCATTCAGGATCTTTCCGGCCATCAGTGCCGCCTCGGCCCGAACGCCGCGGCCCACCGCGTCGTTGACCGTCGTCGTGTGCAAAATGCCGTCTCGATGCACATTCTCACCGGGATCGAAACAGACCACCTCGCCGGATAGCCCGCGAGCGGCAATCACGGAGATCTCGCGCTGAAAGGGCACCAATGCTTCGAGAATAGCGGCGGTTCCCTTCATCGCTGCGAATGCGTCGGTCAACTCCGCGGCACTCGAAAGGCGGACCTGCCCCTTTCCGTCATAGCCAAGGCGGCGTGTCTTCAGAATCCCGTCACCCAAATCGCGGAACGCCGCTTCAAGCTCGTCTTGCGTGTCAATCTTGGCATGCGGCGCGACGGCGATCCCGAGCTCCGCCAGGAAAGCTTTCTCGCTCAGACGGTCCTGGCTCACCGCCAGCGCCCGCCGACCCGGGCGGATCGGGAGATGCGTCTCGAGAAAATCGAGTGACCCGGCCGGTACATTCTCGAACTCAAAGGTGATCACGTCGACCGCAGCGGCAAAACGGGCGAGCGCTTCGCTATCTTCATAGGGTGCCGTCGTCACATGGGCCGCAACATCCCCCGCCGGTGGCGCGGCTGCAGGTTCGAAAACATGACACTTGAGGCCCAGGCGTGCCGCGGCAATCGACAGCATGCGTCCCAATTGCCCGCCACCAAGAATACCAATTGTGCTTCCGGGGGCGACCGCCTCAACCACGGTCAGGTTCCTCGGCTACTGCGGCAGAACGCGCCGCCCGCCAAGCCTCCAGTTTGCTGGCAAGCGCCGGGTCACGGGTTGCCAGCTGCGCCACGGCAAAGAGGGCGGCATTCATCGCGCCAGCTGGTCCCACCGCGAATGTCGCAACAGGAATCCCCTTTGGCATCTGAACGATCGAATACAGGCTGTCCAGCCCGTCGAGCGCCCAGCCCTTTACCGGGACACCAAGAACGGGGACGCATGTTTTCGCGGCCAGCATGCCCGGCAGATGCGCCGCACCGCCTGCACCTGCAATGATTGCCGACAATCCGCGTTCTCCCGCAGCCTCGGCATACGCGAACATACGGTCCGGCGTCCGATGGGCTGAAACGATACGCACCTCGTGCGCGATACCGAATTCCTCGAGCACCTCGGCAGCCAACTTCATCGTCGGCCAGTCCGATTGGCTCCCCATCACCACACCGACATCAATCTGCGCCATTGGCATCCCCGCGAAAAGAAAGCGCGCAATATACTGGCATCGCCCGCATCGGCAAGGGTCTGTCCGCTAGGCGATGATGTCGGGATAGAGTTTGTCTTCGAGACGAACAATCTTGTCCTTCAACATCAGCTTCTTTTTCTTGAGCCGCTTGATCATCAATGGGTCGGTGCCCAATTCGCTGAACTCGGTGATCTGATCGTCGAGCATACGGTGCTCGACCCGCAACTGATCGAGCTGAACCTTGAGCAAGGCTTCGTTATCCATCAGGTTCATTGGTGGCGTGGTCCTGCTACCAGAGCGGGTTATCCGCGACTTACCGCTCGCGTCCTGGCCACTCGTTGTACAGTTATACACATACACACTACCGGCTGGAACTGTTTTCAACAGCCAGTCCTCGCTGCATTTGGCATTGATGTGGAGGGGCTGGCATCCTAAGTCTGCGTGGGGATCGCCGGGAGAACGCCCAATGCTGATAAAAATTGCGATATTTCTGCTCATTATTGGTGCGATTTGGCTTCATTTATCGCGTAGCCATTCGTCCCGTAGGAGGTCTGGGAAATCGCGGGTCCCGGCGCAGGATCTCGTCAGGTGTGAACATTGCGGCGCCTTCCGATTGGCCGGCCAATCCTGCGACTGCAAAGATGGCTGATTTTTCGTCCCTCGAGCCAGAACCCGGCCATGCCCGTGAGGTAGCCTGATGTTTGACCTTTACGCTGATTTCTTCTGCATCATCGGCGGATTGGCGATCCTTGTCTTGGCTGGCGACGCGCTGGTACGCGGCGCCGTGGTGCTCAGCCTCAAGCTCGGCATGCCCGCTGTCATCATATCGGCGACAGTCATCGCCTTTGGCACCTCGGCGCCTGAGATGCTGATCTCGATGAAAGCGGCGTTGGACGGAGCGCCGGGTATTGCACTGGGAAATGTCGTCGGCTCGAACATCGCAAATGTCTTTCTGGTGCTGGGCATTCCGGCTCTGATTGCCCCGATTGCAGGATGCGGTGATGCGGCCCATCGAAACGCCATCATCATGTTGGTCGCAACCGCCGTTTTCACAGTGTTTATCCTGCAGGGCACGATCTTTATGTGGGCAGGTATCGTCCTGTTGGCGATTACGGCCTTCATGATCTACGATTCAATTCGTTGCGGCCTCGCTCATCCGGAGGACGTCGATGACGACGAGTTGGAAAGTGCCGATCCATCCATGGCGGCCTGGAAACTCGCGCTTTTGCTGATCATCGGGTTCATTGGTCTGCCCGTCGGCGCGGAATTGCTCATTCGCGGGGCTCAAGGTGTCGCCCGCGACTCTGGCGTATCCGAAGCGGTGATCGGCCTCACGGTGGTAGCTGTCGGTACGTCACTGCCCGAACTCGCCACAACCGTCTCAGCGGCGCTCCGCAATCAGGCCGATGTGGCGATCGGCAATGTGGTTGGATCCAATCTGTTCAACCTTACCGCAGTCATCGGCGCGGCCGCGCTTGTCCATCCTTTGGCGGTCCCGCCGGAAATCCTTTACCGGGACATCTGGGTCATGGTCGGTGCATCGCTTGTCTTGGCGCCTTTCATATTCTTCTGCCTCACGATATCGCGTCCCATAGGCGCGGTTTTCGTCGCCCTTTATGTTGGCTATATCGCCCTGGCTTACGCATAAAAGGAACGAACGAAGGAGAAGACGATGAAGCCTGGAAGGGCGCTGATCACCGGTGCATCGAAACGTCTGGGCAAAGCCATGGCGCTGGCCCTCGCATCCGATGGGTGGGACATCGCGATTCACTACAACAGCAGCCTAGAAGAGGCAGAAGCGACGGCTTCGGAGATTCGTGCGCTTGCTCGGGATGCGGCAATAGTCCAGGCGGATCTTGATGACCGCGAGGCGACATCAGGCCTTGTGGCGCGGGCGGCCGCGGGGTTGGGTGGGCCGATTACCCTTCTCATCAACAATGCCTCGACGTTTCAAAACGACAATATCAACACGATGACGGCGGAGAGCTGGGACCGGGCGATGGGCTCCAACCTACGCGCGCCGGTTCAGCTGGTTCAGGAGTTTGCACAACAGGCGCCCGAACCCGAGCTCGACAGTCGAGGGGAGCCTGTCGCCGCCGCTGTTGTTATCAACATGCTCGACCAGCGCTTGCTGAAACCCACGCCTCAGTTCAAGTCGTATATCCTGGCCAAGTCCGCCTTGTTGATGTTTACGCAAACAGCAGCGCAAGCATTGGCACCCAAGATCCGCATTGCAGGTATCGGGCCCGGACCAACCATTGCCGCCGAGAACCAGCGCCCCAGCCATTTCGCCATGCAGCGGGCGGCTTGCGTCTTGGGCCGGGGCTCCGATCCCGAAGATATCGTGTCGGGCATGCGCTTTATCCTTAACTGCAAAGCGTTTACCGGACAGATGCTCGCGATTGATGGCGGACAGCATCTTGTCTGGCAGACCCCGGATGTCGTCGGCGAGCCGCAGTAGAGCTTTTCCGATCCTCGCACACGGGGATGGGATAAAAAGTTGTCCACCGGAGGAATGAGCGTCATCAAAATGTCTAAAAAAATCAATGAAACCAGTATCTTGGAATTCAGTTGTAAAAAAATATCGAAAAATCAATACGTTAACGTTTCAGCTGTTTCTAGTAATAACCATGCTTTCCCTTTGACTCTACAGGGAGATTCCGGTTTCACCCCATTTTATCGACAGAGTTATCCACAGGCGCAACCGGGTTGCTAAAAACCGAACACAAGATATCTGAGTTGCCGAATCGGAACAATTTGGTTGGCTGACAACATGACATCCGGCAAGACGAAACCGATTTCCGGTGTGGATGTAATCCGCAGCTATCTGGCGGGCCTGGCGGACAGGCCCGGCGTCTACCGGATGTTGGGGTCTGAGGGGGCTGTGTTGTATGTCGGCAAAGCCCGTTCGTTAAAAAAGCGCGTGGCCTCTTATGCCAAGATGACCGGGCACACTAACCGGATCATGCGCATGATTGCCGGTACGCAGTCGATGGAATTTGTCACGACAGAGACAGAAACCGAAGCGCTGTTGTTGGAGTCAAATCTCATCAAGCAGCTCAAGCCTCGTTACAATGTGCTGCTTCGTGACGATAAGAGCTTTCCCCATATTCTGATCGAGGACGGGCAGTATCCACTGATCAGGAAACATCGCGGAGCCCGACGGGAGAAGGGCAAGTACTTCGGTCCATTTGCAAGTGCCGGCGCCGTTAACCGGACGCTGAATCAGATGCAAAAGGCCTTTCTTCTCCGAACCTGTTCGGATTCGGTCTTCGAAAGCCGGACGCGGCCCTGCCTGCTGTTCCAGATCAAACGCTGCTCGGCCCCGTGTACTGGCGAGATCGCCGACGAGGAATATGGCGATCTTGTCTCGGACGCGACCCGTTTTCTCGAAGGTCGCTCGACCCGGGTTCAGGCGGACCTTGCCCAAAAAATGTCTGCCGCCTCTGCCGACATGGAGTTTGAACGCGCCGCGATCTACCGCGACAGACTGCGCGCGATGGCCCATGTCCAGGGGCATCAGGGGATCAATCCCCGCGTCACCGCCGAAGCTGATGTGGTCGCCTTGCATCGCGACGGGGGCCAGGCATGTGTTCAGGTCTTTTTCTTTCGGTCGCATCAGAACTGGGGCAACCGGGCCTATTTCCCCCGAATCACTGCCGAGGATGACGAAGCAACGATCCTCGAGGCGTTTCTGGGCCAGTTCTATGCAGATCGGCCGCCCCCGCGCATGGTGCTTTTGTCCCATGAAATCCTGCAGCCCGATCTGCTGGCCGAGGCGCTTTCGGTTGTCGCGGCCCGCAGGGTCGTTGTCGCCGTTCCGCGCCGCGGCGAAAAGAGGGAGTTGGTCGCGCATGCATCGCAAAACGCACGCGAAGCGCTGGGCCGAAAAATGGCGGAATCTGCGAGCCAGATAAAGCTGCTCGCCGGGGTTGCCGATGCCTTCGGTCTTCAGGAACCCCCGCAGCGGATCGAGGTTTATGACAATTCGCACATCCAGGGGTCGAACGCCGTTGGGGGCATGATCGTTGCGGGACCCGAAGGTTTCGAAAAGGGGCAGTATCGCAAGTTCAATATCAAGGACGAAAGCCTGACGCCCGGCGACGATTTCGGCATGATGACCGAGGTTCTGACCC
>JBCCHW010000030.1:0-24989 GCA_039028555.1 Pseudomonadota bacterium
GGAACACTACAAGAAATCGACCAATGGCCACTTGATCCCGCGCCCGGGCAAGCCCGACGAGATCGCAATGGGAATCCTGTTCGCCGTGCAAAACGACTTTATCACCGGAACCACCATCGATGTTGATGGCGGCTGGCTGCTTTCATAAACACTCGGTGGCGGGCAATGCGCCCGCCCCCGATCTGGCCCTAACGGATCGAGGCCTCACCACCCACACGCGCCGCGCTTGCCGGCTCCAGAACACTCCGCCTGCGATATGTCTTCTGGCTCTCGATCAGGAGCGTCGCATTGATAAATGTGCCCAGACGCATCCGCCGATACACCGACGAAACCGGGAGACTGCCGGCGAAGACCCACCGTGCAAGAGGGCCTTGCGGATGGTAACGCGTGGTCCCGCTGGCCGTGGCAGCCAATCTGTCCATGCAATCCCTGAGGCAGACCGGCATGCGCGGGGCGTGGTGTCCGAGCGAGAG
Organism: Pseudomonadota bacterium; assembly: GCA_039028555.1. Taxonomy (GTDB): domain Bacteria; phylum Pseudomonadota; class Alphaproteobacteria; order Rhodobacterales; family Rhodobacteraceae; genus Thermohalobaculum. The sequence continues at coordinate 474 of JBCCHW010000030.1, forward strand.
CATCCGAGCGGGCGCGCTGTGATTTCTGGGGCGCGCTGCCGCGCGGCTCACCTAAGTCCTCTGCCATGCCACCTCCCGACCCGGCCGACCCTAGAAGCGCGGACCGGTTCGCGGTATGGCGAAAGCCGGGCGGCACGCCCCGCCTAAACGAGCCGGAGAGAGAGATGACCCTTTTCACCCGCGATGCCCTGGAAGAAGCTCATGAGCTGGTCCAGCGCCGGATGCCGCAGACACCGCAATATTGCTGGCCGCTTCTATCGGAACGGCTGGGCACCGAGTTGTGGGTCAAGCATGAAAATCACACACCCACAGGGGCGTTCAAGGTCCGCGGCGGCCTGGTCTATCTGGACGATCTGGCCAGGAGTGGGTGCAGGGGGATCATGACCGCGACCCGTGGCAACCACGGACAGTCCATCCCCTTTGCCGCTGCCGAGTACGGGATCCCGGTGACGGTTTACGTGCCGGAGGGCAATTCGACCGAAAAGAATGCTGCCATGCGCGCCTGGGGTGCCAATCTGGTGGTCCATGGTTCTGATTTCGAGGAGTCGCGGCTTGAATGCGTGCGGGTTGCCGAGGCCGAAGGCCTCCACATCATACCGCCCTTCCATCCCCTGCTGGTGCGCGGTGTGGCGACCTATGCGCTGGAGTTCCTGACCCGGGTCGAGCCCGATGTGGTTTATGTACCCATCGGCATGGGGTCGGGCATTTGCGGTCTGATTACGGCGCGCGATCTTCTGGGCATGACGACCGAGATCGTCGGCGTCGTCGCAGAAGGGGCGGATGCCTATGCTCTCTCGTTTGAAGCAGGCCGCGTGATCGAGACCAACCGCGCCGTGACCTTTGCCGATGGCATGGCCTGCCGCGCGCCATGGGCGGAACCCCTGGAAATCATACGAGCCGGCGCCGCAAGGGTCGTCCGCGTCAGCGATGACGAAATCGCCGAGGCGATCCGGGCCTACTACACCGATACGCACAATGTCGCCGAGGGCGCCGGCGCAGCCCCGCTGGCCGCAGCGCTCAAGGAAAAGGCTGCGGTCGCGGGAAGAAAGGTCGGTGTGATCCTCTGCGGTGGCAATATCGATACGGAATGGATGCGGCAGGTGCTGGCTGGCAAAACACCAACGCCCTGAAGCTCGATGCCCGTATTCAGAGGGCGGCATTCACAGGGCGCCCGCTGCGCGCCGCCAACGGACAGGCTGATCTTGCCGGTATCAGAGCCGTTTCAAGATTGATTGAGCAGGAGTCACGGTGACCCATTCGTGTGCCATGATCCGGCAAACGACTGGTAAGATGCCTCCCAAAACAGCGCCAACCTGCTGACTACAAGAAGCACTGTTAGGGAGAAACCGATGCTGTACCTGCGCACCCCGGACGAACGTTTTGCAAACTTGCCGGACTTCGACTTTGCGCCGAACTATCTGGAGATCGACGATACCCAAGGCGGGCGGCTGCGTATGCATGCCCTCGACGAAGGGCCGCGGGACGCGGCACCCGTGCTGCTCACCCATGGGGAGCCGACCTGGTGCTATCTTTACCGTCACATGATTCCGATCTTTTCGGCGGCCGGGCATCGCGTGGTGGCACCCGACCTGATCGGCTTTGGAAAATCGGACAAGCCGACCGAGCGTTCGGATTACACCTATCAGCGCCATGTGGACTGGATGCGCGACTGGTTGGTACAGATGGACCTGCGGGGCATAACGCTTTTTTGTCAGGACTGGGGCGGTTTGATCGGATTGCGCCTTGTGGCAGACATGCCAGAGCGGTTCGCCCGGGTGGTCGTGGCCAATACCGCTCTGCCCACCGGAGACCGGCCGATGAGCGACGCCTTTCGGGCGTGGCGGGCATTCTCGCAATCGGTGACAGAGTTCAATGCGGGCCGGATCGTCGATGGCGGCACGGTCTCGAAACTGACAGACGCCGAGGTGCACGCCTATAACGCCCCTTTCCCCGATTCGAGCTATCAGGCAGGCGCACGCGAATTCCCCTTGCTGGTCCCGGACAGTGCGGACAATCCGGCCTCCGCGCCTAATCGGGCGGCCTGGGACAGGCTGAAGGCATTGGAAATCCCCTTCCTCACGCTCTTTGGTGCCGAAGACAAGGTGATGGCGGGGCTGGATCGGTCGTTCCAGCACACGCTGCCCGGTGCCGCAGGACAGGACCATCAGATTCTGCCAGGCGCGGGGCACTTTCTGCAGGAGGATGTTGGCGCCGAACTGGCCCGGGCGACGCTGGAGTTCATCGTCCGGTGATGCGCGCGCCGCGACCCCGCCCTACAGCGCGATTTCATAGATCGAGGCGGCGAGGGTGCCCTCCGCCGTCTCGACCATCACACTGACCCTGCGATAGCTTTCGCCCTCGAATGCGTCCAGACGAACCCAATGCAGGGGCAGATCCGGCGACTCAAAGACATGCACCGCAACCTCCTCGCCCGCCCGGTCAATCCGGATGCCGGGACAACCATGGGCAGCGCCCCAACCTTCTTCGACCAGATGACCGCGCACGCTCCCGACAAGCCAGCGCCCTGACAATCCGTCGAGCTGATGCGCATTGACCTGGCCTGGAACCAGGGTGCCATAAGTTGCCAGCCGTCGATCAGCGCCCGGGATTTGACTGGCCATCAAGAAGCCTCGGCTGGGTCGACGGTGAAATCGACATGAATATGGTTGCCGTCGGGATCGTGGATGTTGAGTTGCAGTATTCTGGTTCCGGGAACCGGGAATTCCTTTACCGCGACGCCATGCGCCTCGAGCCTGGCGCGCATGCCAGCAAGATCATCACCGCGAAATGCGAAATGCTCGAGCTTGAGATCCCCGGGATCGGATCCCGGTTCGGCCTCGACGCCGACCAGATGCACAAGCGCCTCGTCGCCCGCATACATCCAGGCACCGGGGAATGCAAAGTCGGGCCGCCATCCCTGGCTCAGGCCCAGCACCTCTGCATACCAGGTGCGCATGGCATTAAGATTCGCCGTGCGGACATTCACATGATCGAATTTCAACATCTATCCTCTCCCCACAAAGGGCATATCGGCGGCCATAATCGTCTGAAACAGCGTTGTCGCCTCGAGCGGGAGACTCGCCATCTGAAGCACGGCATTCGCGACAAGACGGACATCCATCACCGGCTCCGGCGCAAGCGCCCCACTGGCTTGGGGCACACCATCCTTCATCCGCGCGGTCATCGGCGATTCCGCATTGCCGATATCGATCTGGCTGGCGCGGATCTGATAAGGGCGCCCGTCGAGAGCGATACATTTGGTGAGCCCGGTAATCGCATGCTTGGTCGTGGTATAGGCCGTGGAGCCCGGGCGCGGCGTGGTCGCAGAAATCGAGCCGTTGTTGATGATCCGCCCGCCCTGGGGCGATTGTGCCTTCATCATCCGAAAGGCATGCGATGCGATCAGGAACGCCCCGTCGAGGTTGACCGAGGCCACCTTGCGCCAAAGCGCAAAGTCGAGTTCGCCAGGATCGAGCGGCGGGGTGCCCATGCCCGCATTGTTAAAGACTGCATCAAGGCGCCCGGGTCCCTTGGCGATCTCGTCGAACAGGGTGCCGACCGCGTCAGGATCTCCGACATCGGTGGGAACGCCGATCGCGCCGAGCCGGCCTGCCTCGGTCGTGATCTTCTGGGCTGTCCGTGCGGCCATCACGACGGTCCACCCGGCCTCGGCAAAGGCCTCCGAAACGGCCAGACCGATACCCTGGCTTGCGCCTGTGACAAGGATGGTCTGGGTCATGAGGGGCTCCTTTCATGTTCGATGTCTTCTTCGAGGAAAAAGCGCAGGTTGTCCTCGAAACTCTCATCGCTCTTGAAACCAAGCGCGAGCGCCTTTGCCGGATTCAGATGGGAGACCCATTTAAGAACGATCGCCTCAATTTCCGGATCCCGCTCCCAGTTTATCAGCTTGCAGGGCGTATCGCCCGCGATCCGGCGCATCGATTCGACCATGTCTCCCAACCGGTGCGTGCGCCCGGGCAGCACGAAACAGCGATTCATACCCAGATCTCCACCATCGATCTCCGCGGCATGAATCAGGTTGTCCACACAGCGCCGCGGCGAAAGGTAATAGTGCATGTAATCGGGGCTGACGGGGCATCGAGCCTCCTGGCCCTGAAGCGGCTCACGAAAAATCGAGGACATAAAGCTCGAGGCAGCGGCATTGGGCTTTCCCGGGCGGATCGAGATGGTGGGAAGCCGCGGACCCCGCCCGTCGATAAAGCCTTTCCGAGACATGTCGGTAAGAAGCAGCTCGGCCATCGCCTTGGCCGCTCCATAGGAGTTTTGCGGATTGGTCATGAACCAGTCTTCGATCGGGGTCGGCATTTCACCGCCATAGACCGCGAGCGTCGACGAAAAGACCACAATCGGGCAGGTTCCAAGCGCCCGGGCGGCGGAAAAGACGTTCTGGCTGCCAGTCAGGTTGACGGTCATGCCCAGATCGAACTCAGCCTCCGACTGGCCAGACAGGACTGCCGCGAGGTGGAAGATCACGTCCCACCCCTCGGCAATCAGTTGGGAAGTCTGGATGGGATCGGTGATGTCCAAGAGGCTGGTCGCGACGGGAAAGCCGGCCTCGACCGTTGCGGGCTGCGCCAGATCTGCAAGCATCAGCCGGGCGATTGGCTGGCCGCGCAACCGCCCCGAAGCGGCGAGAGATCGCGCGATCTTCTGCCCGAGAAAGCCGCCGCCGCCAATGATAAGAATACGCATTTTCTGTCCTTTCCTCTGTGCTGCCCTCCAGGGCCATGAACCAAGCGGAATGTGCTGGCGCACATACGCCTCTTTCTGGCCTCCCCGCGAGCGGGGAGGGGTACCCGAAGGCGCCGGAGGGCTCTAGTGATTATCCCTTGGCAGGGTCTCGGCGGTGCGCTGGTAGCGGGTCGCAAATTCCAGACAGCCACCGCTGCCAAGCTGACCCACATGAGCCCGGTAGAGCTCCTCCCAAGGAGTGTTCGAGATGATCAGTGGTGGTTTATAGTCTGCCCGCCGGTTTGCGAGCTCTTCGTCGCTGATCAGCATGTCGAGCCTGCGCGCGGGAATATCGAGGCGCACCCGGTCGCCGGTCTGAAGCAATGCCAGACCGCCCCCTACCGCCGCTTCGGGCGATGCGTTGAGGATAGAGGGGCTTTCCGAGGTGCCCGATTGGCGGCCATCGCCCACGGTCGGGAGGTGTTCGACGCCTTCTTTGATCAACTCATCGGGAGGCTGCATGTTCACCACCTCGGCCGCACCGGGATATCCCACGGGCCCCACATTGCGGATGAAAAGGATGGTGCGGTCATCCGGCACGAGGCCCGGTTCGTTGAGGCGGGCATGATAATCCTCTGGCCCTTCAAAGACCACCGCGCGGGCCTCAAGCACGCCTTCGTTTCCCGGTTCGCTGAGGTACCGCGCCTGGAAATCCGGTGAGATGACCGACGTCTTCATCAGGGCACTGTCAAAGAGATTGCCGGAAAGGACGAGGAACCCCGCCTCCTCGCGCAGCGGGTTTTCGACCGTGTGGATCACGCTGGTGTCTTCCGATCGGCATCCTTCGAGGTTTTGCGCCATGGTCTTGCCGCTGACGGTCATCACGTCGCCATGCAGAAGCCCTGCGGCGAGCATCTCGCCCATGACGGCGGGAACCCCACCCGCCCGCTGGAAGCTTTCGCCCAGATATCGCCCGGCAGGCTGCATGTTTACCAAGAGCGGCAGCTCAAAACCCTGGGTCTCCCAATCCTCGGTGGTCAGCTCGACTCCGGCATGGCGGGCGGTGGCGACCATGTGGGGCGGGGCATTGGTGGAGCCGCCGATGGCGGTGTTGACGCGGATTACGTTCTCGAACGCTGCGCGGGTCATGATCGCGGAGGGGCGCAGGTCTTCGTGGACCAGTTCCACCGCGCGCTTACCGGTGGCGAAGGCCATCACGGAGCGCGCTGCGTAAGGCGCCGGGATCGCGGCACAGCCGGGCAGGCTCATGCCCAGTGCTTCGGCAAGCGCGTTCATGGTGCTTGCGGTCCCCATCGTGTTGCAATGGCCAAGCGACGGGGCCGACGAACAAACACGGTCCAGGAATTCCTCATAGTCGATCTCGCCGGCGCTGAGCAGCCGCCGGCTCTCCCACACCACGGTGCCCGAGCCCGCCAGCTCGCCCTTCCACCACCCGTCGAGCATCGGACCGCCAGAGAGAACGATCGCCGGCAGATCCACCGTCGCCGCCCCCATCAACTGCGCTGGTGTCGTCTTGTCACATCCGGTGGTCAGCACCACACCGTCGATGGGATATCCGTTGAGCACCTCGACCAGACTCAGATAGGCGAGATTGCGATCGAGCGCGGCCGTGGGGCGTTTCCCGGTTTCCTGAATCGGGTGAATCGGAAACTCCAGCGGGACACCGCCCGCGGCACGAATCCCGGCCTTTACCCGCTCGGCAAGGAAAACATGGATCTTGTTACAGGGTGCAAGGTCGCTCCCGGTCTGGGCAATGCCGATGATCGGGGCCCCGGCCTGGATCTCGTCGCGCGCATAGGAGTAATTCAGGTAGCGCTCGATATAGAGCGCCGTCATGCCGGGATTGTCCGGATTGTCGAACCATTCCTGGCTGCGCAGCCGCTTTTTCGTCATCGAAATCTCCCTTGGAACCGTCGGTCGGAATGCCTCGGCTGGCGACAGGTTAGCCGTTGCCCGGGTGCGCGACAAGCCGACACGATGCGCTGCCCACTGGACAGGCGCACAGCCATCGGAGATGCTGATGCTACCGCAGCAGGGGAGCGCCATGAAAGTCACTTTCCACCACATCAATATCTGCTCCCGCGATGTGCCGGAACTCGACCGGTTCTATGGTGACATCCTGAAACAGGGCGATGTGCCAGAGATGCGCGCCCTGCCAACACTCGACACGAATGCGCTGAGCGGCCCGGTCGCGTTTCGCGGCGATGGTCAGGTACAGCTTCATCTGGCAGAGACCGATCTCGACCTTGCGCTGCGCCACGATCAGGCGATCAACCCGCTGGAGCGTGGGCACATTGCCTTTCGTACGGATGATATCGAGGCTTTCAAAGCACATCTGGAGGCCCAGGGCATCCGCTATGCCGATTATGGAACAACATTTACCGAGTTCTGGCACCAGATCTTTTTCCTCGATCCAGCAGGCACGATCGTTGAAGTTCATCAGGTTCTGAGCGAGCCTGACTAGGCCCCGCTGGTCCCAGAAAAGGATGTTTTTGGCTCCTTTCTTGCGCACTGCGCCTTCACCGCCGCGGCTTACTCGCAATAGCCGGGCGGAAATCACTCACAGATAGAGGGGCGGCGTCTCATCGCCGGGTGGGGTAAGGCGCAATGCTTTTGGTGGGGTTGCGGCTGATCTTTGCTCTTGTCAGCCGGAGCCCGGCACATGTCACGGCCTAGCCGCCAAGCGTGACGCGGGTTTCAAGGCATTTTCTCACGGTCAGGCGGGGCAACCAGATCGTCCATCGATCGCATAATCCCCGGACGCGTGGCCCGGACATGTGGAGAGATGACCTCACTCATCGAGGCGTTCTTCGACAGAGCGGCACGCCGTTCGATCGGACACGACCTTGCTCCTCCATGGGGTTGGCACCGAAATGATTGCCAAGCTGCGCGGTAAAGCCGAAGGCACGACCCGTGCCCAGTCTGCGGCGATCTGCGCCCCCTGCCGGGGTGGCCAGCAACGGCGGCCATAACTCCCGATTGCCAAGACCAATGCCACGCGCTGACCGATGCAGCGTCCGCGCTGCGCCACTTTTCCTTTGCGGACAAGGTTGATTCCGTACTGAAGTCCGGCCTAGATCAACCGAACTTCGGCAATCAGGGAGGATGACATGAACCAGATCGATCTTGCGGGCCGACAAGCTGTCATAACCGGGGGGGCGCAGGGGATCGGGCGGGCCATCGCCGAGCGTTTCATCGCATCCGGTGCCTTCGTGACAATCTGGGACGTGGATCGGGCGTTAAGCGAACGTACCTGCGAGGAGTTGGGCGATCAGTCCTCGCATATCACCGTCGATCTTACCGACTGGGAAGCCGTGCGCTCCGCCGCCGCGCGCAGTCAGGCGGAGATGGGTCGGGTCGATATCCTGGTCAACAATGCCGGGATTGCGGGCGCCAATGCGACCGTCGCGGAAACCGATCCGGCAGAATGGCGCAAGGTCATCGACTTGGATCTCACCGGGGTTTTTTTCGGCTGCAAGGCGGTGGTGCCCATGATGATCGAGCAGGGGTATGGCCGCATCGTGTCAACCGCATCGATCGCAGGCAAGGAGGGCAACCCCAATGCCGCCCACTACTCGGCGGCAAAGGCGGGTGTGATCGCGCTCACCAAGTCGCTGGGCAAGGAACTTGCCGAACATGACATCGCCGTCAACTGCATCACGCCCGCCGCTGCCAAGACGGCGATCTTTGATCAGATCGAGCAGTATCATATCGACTTCATGCTCTCGAAGATCCCGCGCGGGCGGTTTGTGACGGTCGAGGAATGCGCCGCCATGGTCGCCTGGCTGGCGAGTGCCGAGAACAGCTTTACCACAGGCGGTGTGTTTGACCTCTCCGGCGGAAGGGCAACCTATTAGGGCCTTCTGCCAAATGGACTGCGCACAGATAGCGCGCAGACGCCTTTGCATCTGCCCCTCCCTGACCCTCCCCGATCCGGGGAGGGGACGCGAACGGCAAGCAATGCTCTCTGAAATACACCGAACACATGTTTGGTCGTGTCACCTGATCGCCCACGGCGATCAGGTGGCTTGTGGCCGCGCAACGCCCCGGAACGGGGCTTTGCGGGGGCGCCTCTTATGAGTGGCTCGAAGACGCCGCCTCGATCCGGGCACGCCGTCAGACCCCTAGTTCGGTCACGAATTTGGTCCGCAGGAACGCTTCTAGTCCTTCTATTCCCCCCTCGGAGCCATACCCGGATTCGTTGACGCCGCCGAAGGGCGTCTCGGGCATTGAAACGCCAGGATGGTTGACCCCGACCAGACCGGCTTCGAGTTGCTCTTCCATCATCTGGGCCTTCTTGCCATCGGTGGTGAAGACATAGGATGCCAGACCAAAGGGCAGCGCATTGGCCCGCTCGAGCACATCGTCCATGGCCTTGAATGGCATAACTGGCGCCACAGGGCCAAAAGGCTCCTCGGTTATGATCCGCGCCTCGTCGGGCACGTCGGCCATCACGGTCGGTTTCCAGAAATAGCCCTTGTTGCCCATGCGCTCGCCCCCCGCGACGACGCGCGCGCCCTTGTCGGTGGCATCCGAGACCCAGCCCTGCATCACGTCCAGGCGACGTTCGGCGACCAGCGGGCCCATCTGCACACCGTCATCGAGGCCATTGCCGACCTTGAGGTTGTTCGCCACCTCGGCGAAGCCGTCGACGAATTTCGAGTAGACATTTTCCTGAACATAGAAGCGTGTCGGCGAAATGCAGACCTGGCCTGCATTGCGAAACTTGTTGTTGCCGATGATGTTGATCGCGGCATCGACATCGGCGTCGTCGAAGACGATCACGGGGGAATGGCCGCCGAGTTCCATGGTGCAGCGTTTGAGTGTATCGGCGGCGAGCTTCTGTAGATGCTTACCGACCGGGATTGAGCCCGTGAACGACAGTTTCTTGGTCACCGGTGAGGCGAGGATATGCCGCGAAACCGTATCCGGGACACCAAAGACGATGTTGAGAACACCGTCGGGCAGTCCCGCCTCCTGCAGCGCCTGGCCGATGGCGACCGCGGTTGCCGGTGTCTCTTCCGAGGGTTTGATGATCAGCGAGCAGCCCGCGCCCAGGGCCCCCGCCACCTTGCGCATCACGTTCACAGCGGGAAAGTTCCAGGCGACAAAGGCCGAGCAGGGGCCGACAGGCTCCTTGACCATCATCTGCCGTGCGCCCGGGATCCGGGCAGGGATCAGTCGGCCATAAGCGCGCTTACCCTCTTCGCCATACCAGCGCAGGACATCGATGGCGAAGCCGAGTTCGAGCTTTGACTCGCCCACCGGTTTACCCATTTCCCGTGTCAGATTGGTGGCGAGTTCTTCGGTCTTGGCAGCCAGCGTGTCGGCGGCCTTGTTCATGATCGCCTGCCGGGCGATTGGCGTTGTTGCCTTCCAGGTCTTGAAGCCTGTACTTGCCGCCTCCAGCGCCGCATCCAGTTGGGCGGTCGAGGCATGCGGGGTAACGCCCAAGACCTCCTCGGTCGCCGGGTTAATGATGTCTTCACCGCCGCCATCACCCGTCTGCCACTTGCCGTTGATCAGGAGCTCAATTGTCGGATATGTCATGGCGTTTCCTTGTTTGGAATGTCGACGGGAACGGGAGTCGGTTTGCGCGCCAAATTGGCGCTGTAAGGGGGTCGGGTCAAGTTGTCTTAACCAATCGCTCTGCTTTCTCAGCGAACACAATGGTTGGCTAGGGAACGCGAAACCAGTCCTGGCCACGGCAAATCAGGCCGCCCAGAATGCAGCCGGAGACCGACAGGGTGTTGGCATCTTTCAGTTCGAGTTCGGCATCATAGGTTTCGTCTTCGTCTGGCGCCCAGATCGTCCCACCGGACCACTTGCCAGGTCCATCCGATGCCATTCGGTCGATCATGACTTTGCCGATCAGGTAGTCGGGATCTTCCGGCGGCGTGCCGACGGTGTTTACAATCTTGCCGCAGAGCATCGCTGAATCGCTGCAAGGCAACAGTTCCACCTGGATGCTGGTCCCCTCCTCACCGGGTTGCGATTGCCAGATCCCGGCTGCATCCTGGGCACGGGCCAGCGTCGAGAACAACCCGGCAACCAATGCCAGGCAGATACCAGCCGATCGCTTCATTGCGTGCTCCCCCAAAATGCCAATGGACTTCGGGGAGGTTTACCCCGACCGGCAGCGTATCAGAAATATTTTTTTGCTAACTCCGCTATCCGTTCCGGCCCCAGAATCGGCGGAATCATCGTGGCGAGATCACCATCCGCGTCGACCAGGTAGACAAAGCTGCCATGGGCAAAAATCGGGGCACCTGTAGGATCTTCGGCAACTGTTTCGAGGGTGACATTGAACCGGGCGCGCACGGCTGAGAGCTCCTCGGGCGAGCCGGTCAGTCCCTCAAGGCGATCATGCCAGCGCGGCAGGTTTTCTCGCATCGCGGCAGGCGTATCGCGCGCCGGATCCACCGTGATCATCACCGCGGAAATCTGCGCGCCATCCGGGCCGAGCGCATCCAGCGCCTCGCCGATGCGCGGCAACGCGACATTGCAGATGGATTCACAGTTCGTGTACCCGAAAAAGAGCAGGAACGGCCGACCCAGGAAATCGCGTTCGCTCACCCGCGCGCCGCTCTGGTCGGTCAGCGAGAAGCCGACATCAATCTCGACCGGAAAGGGGAGTGCGCCACCCCCGTCGGTCGGCGGCAGGCCAGCGACTTGTTGCACCGACCGATCAGGGGTCGGGGCTTTCGCCACTTGCGCGTCGGGCGTCGCGATGGGGGCGCGACCCTGTCCACCCACATAAATCGCGCCGCCGGCCAGGGCGATCGCCGCCAGAACCCCGACGAAGACTGCGGGGTTAGTATTCTTCGGCGATAAAGACATCATCTGCTTCCTGACCAAGGCCCAGATAGCCGGTATCCTCCAGACGCGCCCTGACATGCGGGTCGCGGCGGAACCAGGGGCCCTTGCCGGTCGCATCGGGGTTGCGTGCTTCCCAAGGCCTGGTGAAACCATTGGCCTTGGTCCAGTCGCCGCCATCCGGTTTGATCATCTGAACCTGATAGAGCCGACCGCCGAGTTTCGGATCGTCACCCACCATCAGGCCATCGACCTGCACGGTCTGACCGCAATAGGGCGCCAGATCCCAGGTCGGGCCTTGGAACCCGGTTTGAAGGTTTTTGGTTGCCGGGATGACCATCCCGTCGCTCTCGCGAACCAGAACCATGACACGCTCACCAGCGCCGCAATCTGCGGGACAGTCCGAGGTGAGCGCGCAAACAGCATCTGTCACCGTCGCGGTGAAGGTCGCTTTTTCCTCACCGGTCAGACCCCAACTGTTGGCATTCGACCCTTCGGAATAATCTCCCGCCAGGGCCGGTGCTGCGATCAGCGTGGCAAGGACGACAAGGGGCGCTCTCATTGCTCGATCCTCGAGTCCGGAATGGCGAAGCCCGGGATCACCCCGTAATCCTCGTGGGTCAGATTGACGATGCCCTGATCTTCGAGCACATCTTCGACAAAGATGTAGTTGATGCCGTCACGTTCATAGGCCATGCCCTTGGCCTTGATTGTATGACTCTGAACATCGAGCAGCGCCTGGCCGTCGGCGAGATCGGCATTGCCCTCCCATTTCACGACCATATAGACGGTGCCGTCAGGTGTGAGCATGCCTACCGGAATGCCCCCTGCGGCGCACCACATGGCACAGGTATGATGCGCCGAGCCAACAACCGCGTCCGGCCCGCCCATGACGCCTGAGAAATAGCACCAGGTATCGATGATTTCGCCGGTTACTTCGATCGGCTTGCCTTCCGACGCCATCGCGCCAGTGGTCATCCCGATAGCGCCGGTCATCGCCATCGCTGCAAGGATTCTGTTCATGGCACTCTCCCTTTTGTTTGGCACGAGGGTCTCACGCGGTCTGTGCAACAGGAATTGACTTTTTGGTGAGGCCCGCGACACCGCGGCTTTTGCCATTCATGGCGCCCGGCCTTATCAGAGGCTTCAACCGACGGAGCCGCCATGATCCTCTATCCAGCCATCGACCTGAAAGACGGCAAATGCGTGCGTCTGCTGCGCGGCGAGATGTCTGCGGCCACCGTCTTTAACGACAATCCTGCGGCGCAGGCCCGCGCCTTTGCCCAGGCAGGGTGCAAATGGATCCATCTGGTCGATCTCAACGGGGCCTTTGCGGGCGAACCGGTGAATGGCGCCGCGGTCGAGGCCATTCTGGACGCGATTGACGTGCCCGCCCAACTGGGCGGTGGGATCCGTGATATGGCGACGATCGAGATGTGGTTCGAAAAGGGGCTCTCGCGCCTGATCCTGGGCACGGTTGCCGTGCGCGACCCCGACCTGGTGCGCGCGGCGGCGGCGGCGTTTCCGGGCCGGATCGCCGTGGGAATCGATGCGCGCGGCGGTATGGTCGCTGTCGAAGGCTGGGCCGAGACGACCGATGTCACCGCCCTGGATCTCGCACGAAAGTTCGAGGATGTCGGTGTTGCAGCCATCATCTACACGGACATTGATCGCGATGGCGCGATGCAGGGGCCGAATGTGGCGGCAACAGCGGCGCTGGCCGGGGCGGTTTCGATCCCGGTGATCGCCTCGGGCGGAGTCGCATCGCTGTCGGACCTCGAGGCACTCAAGGCATGTGGCGTGCCCCTCGATGGTGTGATCTCGGGGCGCGCGCTTTATGACGGTGCAATCAATCTCGAGGACGCGCTGACGCTCCTGAGCTGATTTCTTACTGGGTGCCGGCCGCACTTGTAAGCTTGTCCAGCGCCCCCTGCATCTTGCCGATTACCGGCGCCCCCTCCGGCACGCCATGCTGGGCCGCGACATCGGCCGGGTCATGATAGGCCATCATCACGGCACCATCGGAATCCTCGTAGACGACGACGCGTAGCGGAAGGTCGAGGCCCATTGTCGGCGATGCCTGTATCGCGGGCGTACCGATCTTTGGGTTGCCGAACATCACCATCTGTGTGGGCGGCAGATCTGTGCCAACCTTTTTGGCACCAGCCGCGTGGTCTACCACGGCAAAGACTTTCGCACCTGCCTTCTCGATTGCGGCTGTCAATTTGGCGACCGTGTTCTCGACAGTGTTGTCGCTGGGCTTGGTTACCAGGTCGGCAGCCCCGGCAGCTGAGGCGCTGATCAGAATTGCGGCCGCGGCGAGGATCGTTTTCATCTCAATCTCCTTGGGCGATCGGGAAGCTTTCTGCTTGGAAGGCAAGCGTCCCATCCGCGGAAGGCCAAGTCCAGCCCCATCGCCCGACCTCACGAAAACGGCATCCTGCGCCAGCGACGTGGTCCCCGGTCAAGAACATTCCGGTCGCGCTCAGGATCCGTTAGGCTCATGCCCGAGGAAACGCCTGACGAGGAACCGCTGCCATGACCGATAAAAGCCTGGAAACCCGCGAGCCCGCCGAGCGGTACGCCTCGCTGTTTGAGTGCCTGCGGGCTCAGATCCGCGATGTTCAGGCGCACGCGCCGGGGCTCGCGACGCATTTGGGCGCCATTGATGCAGACAAAGTTACCAACCGGGAGGCGCTCGCCCAGCTCCCGGTTCTGCGCAAATCGGCCCTGATGGAGCTTCAGGCGGCCAATCCCCCTTTTGGCGGGCTGACCACGCGCCCGGCCTCGGAGTTCTCGTGGATGTTTCAATCGCCAGGTCCAATCTATGAACCGGGTATGGATGTGCCGGACTGGTGGCGCTTTGGCAGGGCGATCCGTGCCGCCGGGATCGGCCCCGGCGACGTCGTGCACAACAGCTTTGCCTATCACCTGACGCCGGCGGGCCATATGTTCGACAACGGCGCCCGGGCGGTTGGCGCGGCCGTGATCGCAGGGGGTGTCGGGAATACCGAGGCGCAGGTAACCGCGGCAAGCGACCTTGGCGCCACCGCCTATGCGGGCACGCCCGATTTCCTGAATGTCATGCTCGAGAAGGCGGCCGAGCTTGGCCGGGAGCTGGCAATCAAGACGGCGCTCGTCTCCGGCGGTCCACTCTTTCCCTCGCTCCGCCAATCCTATGCCGATCGCGGAATTGCTTGTTTGCAGTGTTATGGCACCGCCGATCTGGGCCTGATCTCGTATGAAACAGCCGGCGCGGACGGGCCCAATCCCGGGATGGTGGTCGATGAGGGTGTCATCCTCGAGATCGTGCGGCCCGGCACCGGCGACCCGGTGACCGATGGGGAGGTGGGCGAGGTTTTGGTAAGCCTGCTGAACGCGGACTATCCGTTGATCCGTTTCGCAACCGGCGACATGTCTGCCGTGCTGGAGGGGCAAAGCCCTTGCGGGCGGACCAATATGCGGATCAAGGGCTGGATGGGTCGTGCCGATCAGACGACCAAGGTCAAGGGCATGTTCGTACGCCCCGAGCAGATCGCCGAAATCGTGAAACGCCTCGGCCTTGGCCGCGCTCGCCTCACGGTCGACCGAAAGGGCGAGGCGGATCTGATGCACCTCACCTATGAAGCGGAGGTTGCAGAAGCTGACGCCGAGACGGCAATGCGCGATATTCTAAAGCTGCGCGGAACAGCAGCAAGGGTCGATCCGGAGAGCCTGCCCAATGATGGCAAGGTGATCGACGACATCCGCAAGTTCGATTGACACCAGCGCACGGACATGGCGCACCAGACCGAAATCGTTTCAACCTGAATCAGGTTGGAAAAGAATTTCTGTTTGAAGGAAATTCCGGGATCTGACCGGTTAAGTCAGATCCGGTTCTGCTCCAGAACCGATCCCATCGAGACCATAGCAAAGGCCCCGCCTGTCCCCAGGCAGGGCCTTGCAATACAAACAGCAGCGATCAGCCCTGGCGGGCTTTGAACCGACGCTGGGTCTTGTTGATCACGTAGACACGGCCCTTGCGGCGCACGACGCGGCAGTCGCGGTGGCGGCTCTTGAGCGAGCGAAGCGAGTTTCTGACTTTCATCGTTCTGTTCTTTCTGTCAGCTGCCCTTGGGCCCTTCAAACTGGCTAAGGGACCCCGGCGCATCAAATCGGAAGCCGCTCTATACCGATGTGGTCCGTCCTTTGCAAGCGAGTCGGCACCTGCACGCCCCCGAATGCGAAAGCCGCGGTCAGCGTGGCAGATAGACGGCAATGTTTGCAACATCGCCGGGGGCGAGGCCCAGTGCACGCGCCGCCTCGGCCGACAACAGCGCCTGGCTCCCCGGTGCCGCATCGCGCCAGACAAAGGCCACCTGGGTCGTCGCGCCCGTCGCCGTATCGGTAACCCACCCGATGCGCTCGCGCCGGTCGAATGGCCCGGCAATCCATAGCCCGGGCTTTGAGCTGCCACTGCCATAGACAGCGGGCGTGAAGCCGATCCACTGCGCGTTGGCGAGTGTCGGCCCCTCTGGGTCGGGATCGGCGGTGGTTGTTTCAGCATCACCCTTGAGCGTCGGCTCGGCGTTGGGTTGCGCGGCGGAGCTCGTGGAACCTTCAATCAGTGTGAAGATCGGGGCGGCAGACGGCGATCCGCTGCCCGGGGCTGACACCGCAAAGGCCGGTATCAGTGCAAGAACCCAGACGAGCGACACCGCCGCCGCAGGCGTTCTCCCAGACCACATCTGAAACTTCACGATTGACAAGACCGCCACGCTCCAGCTCCTGCCCGACCCTCGAACATGATCTGCGCGACTGCCCCTGTCGCAATCGGCGCTCGTGATTTTACCGTTGTCGGACGGTCCTGTCGTTATGCAGACCTTTGCGCGAAACTTCAATAAATCCTGCGCCACAGAAGAAACCCTGGGGTGCAGATTGCGCCCCGGGGCCTGGGTAGAACGTTGCTGATTGCTCAGGCCAGCGCTGCCTTTGCCTGATCGACAATGGCGTTGAACGAGTCGGGCTCGTGCACTGCGAGGTCTGCCAGCACCTTGCGGTCCACCTCGATGCCGGACTTGTTCAGCCCGTCGATGAAACGCGAATAGCTGAGGCTGTCGTCATGGGCACGCACGGCGGCATTGATCCGCTGAATCCACAGCGCCCGAAAGTTGCGCTTGCGTACCTTGCGGTCACGGGTCGCGTATTGCAGCGCCTTGTCGACCGACTGGGTTGCGGTGCGGAAGGTCCGCGACCGCGCGCCGTAATAGCCTTTTGCTTTCTTCAGGACTTTCTTGTGACGCGCGGCCGAGGCGGCGCCGCCTTTAACTCGGGACATGGCTCTCTCCTCAGGCGTTTGGCAGGAACTGCTTGACGATCTTCTCGTCAGGCTTGCTCAGCACCGTGGTGCCGCGGGCGTTCCGGATGAATTTCTTGGTGCGTTTGATCATCCCGTGGCGTTTGCCTGCCTGGGCGACCTTGATCCGGCCCGAAGCCGTGACCTTGAAGCGCTTTTTCGCGCCCGACTTGGTCTTCATCTTGGGCATTTTCGTCTCCTGTCGTCAGAACGATTGTTCGAAGATCTCGGCAGCCCATTCCGGCCGGATCTTCGTTTCGAAGCGCGGCTTATAGTGCGGGTGCAATGGGAAGGCAAGCGCTCTGTGCGCGGCCTCTGTCAGGCCATCACGCGGCGGTACCCGACGGCTTCTGCCACATGGCGCTTGCCCACCGCCACCGCCCCCTCGAGATCGGCCAGTGTGCGTGCAAGGCGCAAAACCCGATGATAACCCCGGGCAGAGTAGCGGAACTTTTCCGCCGCCGACTGCAGCATCTGCATGCCTGGGCTATCGGGCTTTGCCACGCGGTCGAGCTCTTCGCCCTCCAGCTCGGAGTTCAACAGCGGCCCGTGGCCGTTGGCCCGTTCAATCTGTGCCCCGCGGGCATCCGCGACCCGGGCGCTGATCTTGGCGGAACTGTCCCCATGGGTTGGCAGGCGCAGAATATCGGGTGTCACTGGGGGCACCTCGACCCGGATGTCGAAACGGTCGAGCAGAGGGCCGGACAGACGGGCCATGTAATCCGCCCCGCAACGCGGCGCCCGGGAGCACGCCCGGCTCGCATCGGTGAGATAGCCGCAGCGACAGGGATTCATCGCCGCCGCCAAGAGGAAACGGGCAGGATAGGTGACATGGGCCGTCGCCCGGCTTACCACGACTTCGCCCGTCTCAATCGGCTGGCGCAGCGCTTCGAGCACCGCGCGGGGGAACTCCGGCAACTCGTCCAGAAACAGCACGCCGCGATGGGCGAGGCTGATCTCGCCCGGTTGCGCGCCCTTGCCGCCGCCGATCATGGCCGCCATGGAGGCCGAGTGATGCGGATCCCGATAGGGCCGCTCGGCAGTGATGCCGCCATCACCGGGCAGGCCAGCCAAGGATCGTATCGTGCACACGTCCAGCGCCTCCGCCGGGGTGAGCGGTGGCATGATGGTGGTGAGCCTGGAGGCCAGCATGGACTTGCCTGACCCCGGCTCACCGATCATGAGGATATGATGATTGCCCGCTGCCGCGACCTCCAACGCACGTCGCGCACCCTCCTGACCCTTCACATCCAGAAGGTCGGCGGCCGATCGGCGCGTCGAGACCGCACCCGGCTCCGGCGGCGCAAGGGGTGAGCGCCCCTTGAAGTGATTGACCAGCGCGATCAACCCATCCGGCGCCAGGATCTCGCAGGCGCCGACCCAGGCCGCCTCGGGCCCGCAGGCCGAAGGACAAATCAAACCGCGGTCTTGCTCAGCGGCAGCCAGCGCCGCGGGAAGCGCGCCCTGAACCGGCCCGATCCGACCGTCCAGCGACAACTCGCCGATCGCCACATGGGACGCGACCTCCTCGGCCGGGACAAGCCCCAGAGCCGCCATCAAGGCCAAGGCGATTGGAAGATCGTAATGCGATCCGACCTTTGGCAAATCGGCGGGCGAGAGATTGATCGTGATCCGCTGGGGCGGCAATGCGAGGCCGATTGCGGCCATCGCCGCGCGAACCCGTTCCTTCGACTCGCTAACCGCCTTGTCGGGCAACCCCACCAGATGAAAGGCGGGCAATCCATTCGAGAGCGCGCACTGCACCTCGACCGGTTTGGCTTCAACCCCCAGAAACGCCACCGTATGCGCCCGCGTGACCATATCGACCCGCCCCGTTGACAGAAAGTTAACCATGAAACTGCTGCGATTCTGGTAAACAGGCGGTTAAGGATGATTAACGAAACGTCGAGGGTCGCGATGCGGATCTATGGAGTATTAACGGGCTTGGCAGTTGCGACAGCGTTCTGCGCCGCCAGCGCGGGTGACGTCGAAATCGTCGGGGCCAAGGCGACGCGGTCGGGCGAGACTTGGCGCATCGATGTCACGCTCTTGCACGGTGATACCGGCTGGGATCACTATGCCGATGCCTGGCGCGTGATCGGTCCCGACGGCACCGAACTTGGCACCAGGGTCCTCGCCCATCCGCATGTCGACGAGCAGCCCTTTACCCGGTCACTGGGGGGTGTGCGCATTCCCGAAGGGGTGACCGAAGTGACCATCGAGGCGCATGACAA
Source organism: Pseudomonadota bacterium (assembly GCA_039028555.1). Taxonomy (GTDB): domain Bacteria; phylum Pseudomonadota; class Alphaproteobacteria; order Rhodobacterales; family Rhodobacteraceae; genus Thermohalobaculum. The sequence continues at coordinate 19,572 of JBCCHW010000030.1, forward strand.
AGTCCATGGCTGGTCCGAGCAGACATACAAACTCGAGCTGGAGTGAGCCGGGCCCGCGGTCAATCCTTGCTGATCCTGCGAAAGAAATCGTCGAAATCCGTGATACGGTAATAGAGCCGTTCCGTCAGCTGCTTGCCGCCCAGGGAGTCATAGAATTCCAGCCCCCTGGGATTGTCGAGCCTCGCCGTCCAGTCGAGGCGCAGGCATCCGCGTGCCACCGCGATCTCTCCCATGCGTTTCATGAGCATCCGGCCAATGCCCCTGCTGCGCGCCTCTGGGCCCACAAACAGCTCTTTCAGGAACATCTGTGCGCCGATGCCGTCGGTGGGCTGAAGAAACGTGTAAAGCGCATAGCCGATCGGTGTCTCGCCATCCCAGGCGATGACGATATCGCTATATCCACTTTCCAGGATATCCGCGATCACTGCCTGATAGCCTGCCGCATCCTTGATCGGGTTGCCGTAATGGGCATCTGTCAGGCGGAGCAGATGCGCGACGGCCGCACCGTCTGAGCTGCCCGCCTGGCGCAGCACAAGGCCGGGGTCGCGATCAGTCGCCACAGCGGTCACGAAATGCAGCCAAATCCTTCTCCACGACCCGATAATAGACTTTCTCGACCACGCGTTCAGCGCCCAGCCGGTCATACAGCCGCTGTGCACCGGGATTATCCGTCTCGGTCGTCCAATCAAAGCGGGCGCATCCCTCCGCCTCGGCGATGCCCGCGAGATGACCCAGCAATCGCCGTCCGACCCCGGCGCTGCGCGCCTCCTCGATCACAAAGAGATCTTTCAAGAACAATGTTCCACCGCCATTCTCCGACGGATGCAGGATTGTAAAGGTCGCAAACCCGACAGGACGCTCGGCACCCATATCCTCAGGGGAAAGCGCGATTTCCATTGCACATGTTCCGCGATCGACAATGTCGGCGACCGATTTTCCCAGCGCGGACTCGCTGAGCGGCTCGGGGTAATAGTAGAGATGCTCCTGCGCGAGCAGGTCGCGGACCGTCACCCGGTCCGCTGCGCCCGCCCTTTGAAAGCGGATCATGCCGCACGAGCGGCCATGGCCGCGATCACCGCGTCGCCCATGCCGGAGGTCGAAACCTGGGTCGTACCGGCATCGCCCGCCAGATCTGCTGTTCGAAAGCCTTTGGCCAACACATCCTCGACGGCGGCTTCGAGCATGTCGGCATCCTCGCCCAGATCAAAGCTATAGCGCAACGCCATGGCAAAGCTGAGGATACAGGCAATCGGGTTTGCCTTGCCCTGACCCGCGATATCCGGGGCCGACCCATGCACTGGCTCGTAAAGCGCCTTGGGGCGTCCGTTCTCCATCACCGAACCCAGCGTCGCCGAGGGCAACATGCCCAGCGAGCCGGTCAGCATCGCCGCGCAATCCGAAAGCAGATCACCGAACAGGTTATCCGTCACGATGACGTCGAACTGTTTTGGCCATCGCACAAGCTGCATTGCCCCGGCATCTGCGTACATGTGGGAAAGCTCCACGTCCGGGAATTCCTCGGCATGGACATGCTCGACCTCTTCGCGCCACAGGATGCCGGCCTCCATCACATTGGCCTTCTCCATCGAGCAGACCTTGTTCCCGCGTTGCTGCGCCAGTTTGAAGGCGGACCGGGCAACGCGGCGGATCTCTTCGGTCGTGTAGCGATGGGTATTGATGCCGACACGGCTGCCATCATTCATCTCGGTGATCCCGCGCGGCTCGCCGAAATACATGCCTGACGTGGACTCGCGCACGATCATGATATCCAGCCCCGAAACCACCTCCGGTTTCAGCGAGGAATAATTCGCCAGCGCATCAAAACACTGCGCCGGGCGGAGATTGGCATAAAGATCCATCTCCTTGCGCAGGCGGAGCAGCCCGCGTTCCGGCTTCACGCTGAAATCCAGATCGTCATAAGCGGGCCCGCCAACCGCGCCCAACAGCACGGCATCGGCTGCCTGCGCCTTGGCCATGGTCGCGTCGCTTAGCGGCACGCCGTGGACGTCATAGGCCGCGCCACCCACCAGATCCTGTTCGACGGCAAAGTCGTGTCCGCGCTCTGTCTTGAACCAGTCGATGATGCGCCCGACCTCGGTCATCACTTCGGGGCCAATGCCGTCGCCTGGCAAGATCAGGAGTTTCATGGTGCTCATCGGGAGTCCTTTCGAGAGGTTCCAGCGGTCTTTAGCGCCAAACCGGGCATGGGATCAACGCCCCAAGCCCCCACCGTGCGGGAAGTCAAAGCTGTTTGCTGATTTCCCCAAAGCGCGCAAGAAAAGCCGCCTTGACGTCGTTTGTAGGCTCGGTGACCAGTCGAATGCGATCGGCCCCCTTAAAGCGCGGGCGGGGAAAGAACTTCGCCGCCTCCGGTTCGGAAAAGCCGGCAAGTTGTGTTGCCTCGAACCAGGCGCTCAGGCGGTCGGCATGCTTGATACGTTTCCCCAACGTCGCGGTCGGCTGCTGTGGCAAACCAAAACGCATTTGAACGGCAGCCATCAGCCGGTGTTCGAACGCGCGATAGTCGAGGCCGATCGCCGTCTTGAACGGCGAGATCATGTCGCCGATCACGTATTCGGGCGCATCATGCAACAGGGCGGTCAGCCGGTCGGCGGCGTTCGCGCGCGGGTTCAATCGGGTAAAGAGCTGCTCCACCAGCACCGAATGGGCCGCGACCGAATAGGGGTGATCGCCCGTGGTCTGCCCATTCCATCGCGCGACGCGGGCAAGGCCATGGGCGATGTCCTCGATCTCCACATCCAGCGGCGAGGGGTCCAGCAAATCCAGCCGGCGCCCGCTCAGCATTCGCTGCCATGCTCGTGCTGCGGGATTTCGATGAAGCGCCTTACTCAATCTAACCTCATAAAGGACCCTCGCAAAGGCCCATACACAAGCAGCGCTTGAATATGAGACCCAAATCCGCGTTATATTCAAGTGAACATGACAAAGCGAGACCCGAGCGGTGGGCACCATACGATGCAGCGACAGACCGGTAAATATGTGAACCAGATTGAAGGTTGCCGCGCATTCTTGCCCGCTCCGTTACCTCCTGATCCACCAATAAACATCGATGAAGAAATGCAAATGCTTCTATCGAAAGCCGACCGCGCGCTCGGTCGCCTTGATGGCTCAGTCCAAGCGCTTCCAGATGCTGATCTATTTGTGTTCATGTACGTGAGGAAGGAAGCCGTTCTATCTTCGCAGATCGAAGGGACTCAAGCATCAATAAATGACCTCCTCGAGGTTGAGGCGAAAATCTTCAATCCAGAAGGCGCAAACGACGTAAACGAAGTGCTGAACTATGTTGCAGCGTTGAACCTCGGCCTCAGCCAGCTTTCCGAACTACCAGTCTCGGTTCGTCTTATCCGAAACATTCATCGCCGATTGATGAAGGATGTTCGAGGTGAGCACGCGCAGCCAGGAGAAATTCGTTCGAGCCAGAACTGGATCGGCGCATCGGGCTGCACCCTGGACGGAGCAATTTTCGTTCCACCCCCGCCATCAGATCTACACCGGTTGATGGCCGATCTTGAAAGCTTCCTACACAACGACGACCCAATGCCATTACTACTAAAAATAGGCTTGGCACACGCCCAATTCGAAACGTTGCACCCATTTCTGGATGGAAATGGTCGGACGGGCCGCTTGCTGATAACACTTCTTCTATGCGAGCGGGAGGTATTGATAAAACCTGTCCTATACCTGTCGCATTTCTTGAAACGTAATCGTCAGACCTACTACGAAATGCTCCAAGCTACCCGCGACGAAGGGAGGCTAGAAGACTGGTTAAAGTTCTTTTTAAGAGGCATATCCGAAGTGGCGAACGAGGCGACCGAAACTGCGAGAATGATTGTCAGTTTACGGGAGGATCATCGAGCCCGGCTCGTCGAAACTCTCGGCCGAGGGGCGGGGAATGGATTGAAGTTGCTGGAAGCGTTGTATCAAGGGCCGATCTTTTCTGTCGCAGATGTATCGGAGCTTCTCGGAGTAACGCAACAGGCGGCAAATACACTTACCGAGCGTTTCGTGAATCTCGGTCTCGCGACAGAAATGACCGGAAACCGACGCAATCGTAGATTTAGATATGATCCTTACATCGATATTTTTTCGAGAAGCTAGCCGTGCCGTCATGTCGCATGCCTCTGCCTGTTCATTCCGACGCAGTTCTTTATGTCCCTCTCGAAAGATTGTCGAGCGGCGTCGAGGCTGATATGAGCGCCGCGCTGGCACATGCGATGGAGCACAAAATGTCCGATTACGCCGTCAAGGATTTGAGCCTGGCCGAGTTTGGCCGCAAGGAACTCGATATCGCGGAAACCGAAATGCCCGGCCTGATGGCCTGCCGCGAAGAGTTTGGCGCGTCGAAACCGCTTGCGGGTGCACGGATTGTCGGCTCGCTGCACATGACCATTCAAACCGGCGTTCTGATCGAGACGCTGGTGGAACTGGGCGCCGATGTCCGCTGGGCGTCGTGCAACATTTTCTCCACCCAGGACCATGCCGCTGCCGCGATCGCCAAGGCCGGCGTCCCTGTCTTTGCCGTCAAGGGCCAGACGTTGGAGGAGCACTGGGACTATCTCGACAAGTCATTCATGTTCCCCGAAGGCGCCAACATGATCCTGGATGACGGCGGCGACGCCACGCTCTATGTCCTGCTTGGCGCTCGGGTCGAGGCGGGCGAGACCGGCCTGCTCGACACGCCGACCTCGGAAGAAGAAGAAGTAATCTTCGCCCAGATCAAAAAACGCATGGCGACGAGCCCCGGCTGGTTCACCAAGACCCGCGACGCGATCAAGGGCGTGAGCGAAGAGACCACCACCGGCGTTCACCGGCTTTACGAGTTGAGCAAGAACGGGCAGCTCCCCTTCCCAGCGATCAATGTCAACGACTCCGTGACCAAGTCGAAATTTGACAACAAGTATGGCTGCAAGGAAAGCCTCGTCGACGGGATCCGCCGCGCCACCGATACGATGATGGCCGGCAAGGTCGCCGTCGTCTGCGGCTATGGCGATGTGGGCAAGGGCTCCGCCGCCTCGCTTCGCGGCGCAGGCGCCCGCGTGAAGGTGACCGAGGTTGACCCGATCTGCGCCCTGCAGGCCGCCATGGACGGGTTCGAAGTGACCACCGTCGAAGACGAGGTTGCAACCGCAGACGTCTTCATCACCACCACGGGCAACAAGGACGTCATCCGCATCGAGCATATGCGCGAGATGAAAGACATGGCGATCGTCGGCAATATCGGCCACTTCGACAACGAGATTCAGGTCGCCGCCCTGAAGAACCACAAGTGGACGAACATCAAGGATCAGGTCGACATGATCGAGATGCCGTCCGGCAACCGCATGATCCTGCTGTCGGTAGGTCGTCTTCTGAACCTGGGCAATGCAACGGGCCACCCCAGCTTCGTGATGTCGGCCA
>JBCCHW010000031.1:0-24711 GCA_039028555.1 Pseudomonadota bacterium
CTCATTGGCATTGGCGCGCAGCGCCTCGACCTGGATGCGCGACTGCTCGTCGTCGATCCCTTCCTCGCGGCCCAGATGGGTCGGCACGTTGTGGTCGGGGGTCGCCAGCGTCTTGCGCGGATGGCGAACCTTGCGGCCCGTCATGCGCAGCCCTTCAAAGGCCTGCGGGCTGGTGACTTCGTGCACCAGGTGGCGGTCGATATACAGCAGGCAGGTCCCGTCGTCGTTCTCATGCACGACATGCGAGTCCCAGATCTTATCATACAGTGTCTTCGGTGCGGTCATTTCTGGCTCCATCGAGGGGGCTGGTTTCGGTCAGGTTTCGGGCGGGAACGGGCTGGTCAGCCCGGGGCATCCAGCCGGGCCTGAAACCGCCAGGGCAGCCGCGCGTGATCGGCGAGCTGTACGCGTATTCCGAAGGAATCGGTCATGGCGCGGGACACTAGCGCCACGCCCCGCCGCGGGCAAGCACCCGCGCGTCGCCAATTCACCGCGGCCAATCGACAAATCCCGCCGAAAGCCCTAGGAACGAAGCGTGTTTTGTCGTTCGAGCCATGCATGACCGAAATCACCCTTCCGGAGTATCTGTCATCCGATGCCTGCGCGCGGCTGCCGGCCGGCGTGCTGACGGTGTTGTTTTGCGAGGACGAGGCCCATCTCGGCGCGACGCTGGCCCATGCGCGCGCGCAGGCGCCGGCGCATATCCTGGCCATTGGCCGCGCCGCATCGCTGGCGGGCGAGGCGGGGGTCACCGCGATCGCCGCCGACCTCGCCGACCGGTTCGCCCGCGACAGGGCCTTGAACCTCCTCATCGACCGGTTCGAGGGGCGCTGGCTCCACTGGCTCAACAACGGGGAGTTCTTCTTTTTTCCGTGGTCCGAGACCCGAACGCTGGGCGATATCGCGGGGTTCCTGCAAAACGAACGACGCCGCCTCCTCTACGCCTACACGCTGGATCTTTATGCGCCTGATCTGCCCGACGGCGGGGCAGACCCCCGCGCGGGGCGGATGTGGTTCGACCGCGACGCGTATTGCGGGTTCCCGAAACAGGATCATCAGCTGACCGTCTATGGGGGGCTGGGCTGGCGGTTTGAAGAGCTCTTCGCACCCCATTGGCTCGAAATCGGGCGGGCCAATCTATTCCGCGCCAGCCGGTCGGCCAGGATCGGGCGTGATCTGATTTTCGACGACCCCGCCTATCGCACCGTGTCGGCGCCCTGGCACCACAGCCCCACCGGGGCGGTCATGAGCCTGCGCCGCGCCCGGCATCTCATCAGCCATCCCGGGTTCATCGCCTTGCAGGACAAACTGATGTGGGAGGGGTCGGTTCCCTTCGACTGGCGCTCGGCCCAATTGCTCGATCTCGGCATGATCGAGCCCGGGCAGTGGTTCTGAGCATCAGCCCGATTTCCGCGAGCCAAGGCCTGCCAGCGGCGTGACCTTGCCCGGCGCGATCGGTTTTCGCAGGATCAGGGCGTCAGCCCGGCCGCCATCGGGACGCAGATAATAGCCCCGGCGCCGGCCCACCTCGTCAAAACCGCGCCGGACATACAGCGTGCGTGCCGGCGTGTTATCCACCGCGACCTCGAGGTAAAGCTTTGCAACCCCCAGGCGGGCGGCCTCGGTTTCGGCCGCTGCCATCATGCGGCTGGCGAGCCCCTGGCGCCGCGCCGAGGGGACCACACCCAGATTAAGGATCTCCGCCTCGTCCAGCGCGATGCGCAGGACGATCAGGCACCGCTCGATCGCGCTGTCGCCCATAAAGAGGACATCGCCCGTGGTCGCGAAACGCAGGAATTTCGCGGCATCCCAGGCCCGCTCGCGCCCCTCCCAGGCATCGCGCCCCAGCCGGGCCATGCGCTCGGCCGTGGCGGTCGAGGGAGAGAGCACATCGATCTCGGGCATGTTACGGGTCAAGGATCACCGGCGGCGCGTCTCGGGGCGGGTCGGCGGCGGCGTCGCGCAGGTAGAAGGGGGCCGGGGGCAACTCGGCTTGCCGATCGAGGGCAAGCGCCAGCAAAACCGCCGGGTCCGGCAGGCCAGCGTCCGCGGGCGCGCCCGGAACGCCGTCGCCGATCACCCGCCCGGCGGGCAACTCGGCGATTGTCCCGGCGGGGCCGGTCGCGATGCCATCGACAAAGTGTTGGGCAAACAAAGTCCCCGCGCGCCCGTCCAGCACCACCGTGACGTCGCCCATTGCGTGAGCCAGCGCCTCGAACCGTGTGATGCCAACGCAGGCGATCCCACAGCCCAGGGCCAGCCCGCGCGCCGCCGAGACGCCGATCCGGATTCCGGTGAACGAGCCCGGGCCCGTGCACACGGCAATCCCGGTCAGGCCCTCATAGTCCCCGCCGAGCAGCGCGTCGATCATCGGAAACAGCGCCTCGGCATGGCCGCGCGCCATCAGTTCGCGTCTGATCTCGATCGCGCCATCCCGCCCCAGCGCAACGGCGCATTGAGCGGTCGATGTGTCGATGGCGAGGATCACACCAATGTCGGCAGGGTCAAAGCCCGCCGACCGGACGCACCTCGGTCACTTCGGGGATATAGTGGCGCAGCAGGTTCTCGATCCCGTGCTTGAGCGTCATGGTCGAGGAGGGACAGCCCGCACACGCCCCCTGCATGGTCAGATAGACAACTCCCCGGTCGAAACCGTGAAACGTGATATCGCCGCCATCCTGTGCCACCGCCGGACGCACGCGGGTGTCGAGCAGTTCCTTGATCTGGCCCACGATCTCGGCATCCGGGCCGGAATGCTCGGCATGGCCGCCCGTCGCCTCGGCATCCTGGGCCATGACCGGGGCACCGGACTGGAAGTGCTCCATGATCGCGCCCAGCAAGGCGGGCTTGATATGCGCCCAGTCGACATCGCCCTTGGTCACTGTGATGAAATCGCGGCCCAGAAACACGCCCGTAACCCCCTCGATTCCAAAGATCCGCGCCGCCAGCGGCGAGACATCCTCGGTCGTCGGCGCCGGAAAGTCGGCGCTGCCTGCCTGCATCACGGTCTGGCCGGGCAGAAATTTCAGCGTCGCGGGGTTCGGCGTAGCTTCGGTCTGGATAAACATCGGTGATCCTCCATAGGGCCGTTCATAGATGGCCCGTCGCGGTGCAAAAATCAAGAATCGTTCTAATCTTTGGTTCATGTCGCCGAGAACCCGCCCGGCCGGTGCGTCGACCTCAGCAAACCGCGTCGATTTCGTCCATGCTGAGCTGGCCCGGCACCACCGTGACCGGGATCGGCATGCGCCCGGCCATCTTGGTGATCACATGGGTCACCAGCGGCCCCGGGCCGTCGCCTTCGGAGCCGGCGCCCAGAACAAGAACACCGATTTCGCGATTCTCCTCGATCAGCTTGAGGACCTCCTCGGGCCGGTTCCCCTCGCGGATCACCATTTCGGGCATCTGGCCGGAATAGTTCTGCATCTCGCCCGCGAGTTCCTCGAGCCGGGCCTCGGCGGTGTCGAAGGCCTCGGCCCGCATCACCTCGGCGACGCCCATCCAGTGCTGGAACTCGTCGGGTTCGATGACATAGAGCATCACCACCCCGCCGCCGGTATTGGCCGCCCGACGCGCGGCGAACCGCATCGCTTGCGAACATTCAGGGGTCTCGTCGACGACAACCATGAATTTGCGCATTGTGATCCCTTGGCGACAATCGCACAGCCCTTGACCATGGCAGCGCGTGCAGCGCTGTGCAAGCGAGCTGCTCAACGGTCGGATTGGTGTAGGGTGACCGGCCGTTTGGCCGCGATTTTCGAGCGATGATGCCGGTTGCACCGCTCATTTTCCGGCGAATGGCGACAGAAACCCTCGGAAAAGGGAAATCGCACAGCGATTCGAAAACCGAATCAGCCCGTCAGAGCTGATTCGGTTTTCGGTTTGCTATCGTCCGCCCGGGCGGCTGCCGAGAAAGCCGACCTGGTCGAAGGTCTCTGCCAGGATCGGCTCGGCGATCGCGGCGGCGCGGTCGGCGCCATCACCCAGCACACGGTCGATTTCGCCCGGGTCGGCCATCAGGCGCGACATCTCGTTGGTGATGGGGGCGAGATGCTCGACCGCCACCTCGGCGAGGCGCGGTTTGAAGGCGCCAAATCCCTGCCCGGCATACTCGGCGACGACCTCCTGGGCGCTCTGACCGCTCAGCGCGGCGTAGATGCCGACCAGATTGCGCGCCTCGGCCCGGTCGCCCAGGGCGTCGAGGGTTTCGGGCAAGGGCTCGGGGTCGGTCCGCGCCTTGCGGATCTTGTTGGCGATCGTATCGGCGTCGTCCGTCAGGTTGATCCGGCTCATGTCCGAGGGGTCTGACTTGGACATCTTCTTGGTCCCGTCGCGCAGGCTCATGACCCGGGGCGCGGGGCCACCGATCAGGGGTTCGGGCAGGGGAAAGAAATCCTCCGCCTCAAAGTCGTTGTTGAATTTGGTTGCGATATCGCGCGCCAGCTCAAGATGCTGTTTCTGATCCTCGCCCACCGGCACATGGGTGGCCCGGTAGACCAGAATATCCGCCGCCATCAGCGAGGGATACACATAGAGCCCGGCCGAGGCGTTCTCGCGGTTCTTGCCCGCCTTGTCCTTGAACTGGGTCATCCGGTTCAACCAGCCCAGCCGCGCGACGCAGTTGAAAACCCAGGCAAGCTCGGCATGGGCGGGCACCTGGCTTTGATTGAACAGGATCGATTTTTGCGGGTCGAGGCCGCACGCGATATAGGCCGCCGTGACCGAGCGGGTCGCGGCGCGCAGTTCCTTTGGGTCTTGCCACTGGGTGATCGCGTGCAGATCGACGACGCAATAGATCGTCTCCATTGATCCGTCGCGCTGCATTTCGACGAAACGCTTCAGCGCGCCCAGATAGTTGCCCAGCGTCAGGCTGCCTGTCGGCTGGACACCTGAGAATACCCGCGGTGTATGTGGCATGTTCCGGCCCTTTGATGTCACCCGCGCCGGATGGCGCGGCGGCGCCTTCTATGGGCTGCGCTCGCGAAATCGTCAAGACGGGCTTGGCGGATCGGCCAAGACTGGCTAGATCTGGCGCATGGATATCCTCACCCCCGGCGGGCATACCGCCCGCACGCCGGTTCACCCCGTCCTTTGGCTCCTCGCTGGCCTGATGGTGCTGATGTACCTGCTGGAGGAAGGCGCCGCCCGCGGCCTGATCAGCCCGATCTTCAGCTGGTATTACCTGCATGGGATGTTCGGTTTCTTTGACACCTATTTCGACGCGATGCTGTTGGGACAGCCCTATCCCGACCAGCTCTACTGGTCCTTTGTCACCTATGCTTTTCTGCATGCGGGGCTTTTGCATCTGGCGATGAATGGCGCGATTTTCCTGGCCATCGGGCATGCGATTGTGCGTCAGGCCGGGGTGGTGGCCTTTCTCGTCTGTTTCTTTGGCTCGGTCATTGCGGGGGCGGTGTTCTTTGGCCTGATCGCCACGACCGATGCGGTGCTGATCGGCGCCTCGGGCGGGGTGTTCGGCCAGCTTGGCATGATCATCGCCTGGCGCGAGCGGATCCTGCGCCATTTCGGCTATTCCCGCGCGTCGGTCTGGCGGCTGGTGGCCGGGCTGGTCGCGATCAATGTCATCCTTTCGGTCGGCATCACCGGGGTGGGCGGCGGCGAACTGGCCTGGGAGGCGCATCTGGGCGGCTTTATCGCCGGCTGGATCGCCGCGCAGTTCTTTCACCCGCGCTGAGGCTCAGAACCACGGCACGCCCCCGGCCCCCATCTCGTAGCCGACATTGTAAAGCGCCTGCATGTACGTCTTGTCGAACAGCTCCTTCGAGGGTTCGTTGAAGGTCTCGGGCACCGCGATCACGAACACCTCGAAATCCGCATCGCCGGCCTGTTCGTTCAACACGGCGATATCGTTGATGCCGCCCGATTTCAGCAGGGTCGAGACCGAGCGCGCGGCGATCTGCAGGATCCCGGGTTCCGTCTCGGCATATTCGGGCACGAGTTTCGAGTTGCGGATCGCATAGACCGAGCCGCGGACCATCACGGCCGCCTCTTCCTCTTCCTGCGGGCGAAACGGGGCTTCGGCGGGGAACAGGAACAGCTGGCGCGTGACGCCGCCATCCATATGCAACTCGGTGAACTGTTCGCCGTTCGCCTCGACATCGATCAGCACCGGTGGAAAGGCGCCGGGGATCGAGGCGGAGGCCAGCAGCACCTGTTGGATCAGGGCGGGCGCATCCTCGCGCCCGCTGGCGGCAATCGCGCCCACATCCCAGATCACCGGGCGCTGTGCGTCGAGATCCGAGGTGCCGACCCACAGACGCCGCCCCTTCAGATGCTCTGCCGCGATCAGGGCGACGAATTCGGGCGTGATCTGACGCTCGAGAATGCCGCGGATCGGGGTCGTGTCGGTCAGCCCGGCCCGGCCCAGCAACCCGGCGAGCACCTCAAAGCTGACCACATCGTCGGTGGCTGTCTGGGTGTAGAACTTTTTGAGTTCCGGGTCGAACTCAGGCCCCAGAAACGCAAAGGGCGCGATCAGCGACCCGGTCGAGATGCCGGTGACCAGCGCAAATTCCGGCCGGTCGCCGCGCGTGGTCCAGCCGTTCAGCAGACCGGCACCAAAGGCGCCGTCCGGGCCGCCGCCCGACAGCACCAGCACGTCATAAAGGCCGTTATTCGGAACCTCGCCCTCGCGCGCGATCCGTTCGCGGATCTGGCGGCGCACCGTGGCGATCTCGGCATCCACGATGCCGCCTTCGCCCTGGCCGTAAAAGCGGACGTTCTGATACCCCGGCGGATTGGCCTGGGTATTCAAGTCCGGCCCCGGCGCCGGAAAGTTGCGGCTGCCCGTGCAGGCCGCCACCATGATCAACAGCCCCAGCAATGCGTGGCGAATGGCCGGCATGTCAGTTTCCCCTCTTGAACGCGGACCTCAATTCGCCAGGTTGAAAGGCTCCCAGCAGGCTCGCGCAAACAGTGTAGCACAGCCCGCCCAGCGGCACGATCAGGCAAAGCGCCAGCCAGCTGGGCGAGGCGGCGAGCATCCGGTCCGCGACCAGGATGACGCCCCCCATGACCAGCGCCGCGATCAGCATGCGCGCCGTGCGATGGCGCAGGCGGTCATCGGGGCGGATGGTGTCTGAAAGCCGCCGCGCCCCGCGCCACAACAGGGCGACCATCGCCCAACCCGCCAAAGTCGTGCCGACCGCGGTGCCGAGCCATCCGATCACGGGCAACAGCATCAGCGCGACCGCCACATTGACCACCATCGAGATCACGGCATAGCGCAGCGGCGTTTTCATATCTTCGCGCGCCATGAAGGCGGGCTGGAGCACCCGTTGCAGCACAAAGGCAGGCAGGCCGAGCGCATAGATCAGCAATGCGGTGGCGGTCATCGCACTGTCGGCGGCGTCAAAGGCGCCACGCTCGAACAGCGCCGAGGTGATCAGCCCGGGGATCGCGACAAGCGCGACGGTTGCCGGAAATGTCAGCGCCAGCGCAAACTCGGCCGAGCGGTTCATCGACCGCGCAGCACCCGCGAGGTCGCCCGCCTGAACCCGCCGGCTCAGATCGGGCAACAGCACGATCCCGATCGCCACGCCCACCAGTCCGAGCGGCAGCTGATAGACCCGGTCGGCATACCAGAGCCAGCTGATCGCGCCCTCGGTCCAGCTCGCGATCTGGGTGCCGACCAGCAGGTTGATCTGCATCACCCCGCCGGTCAGCGCCGCCGGAATGCCCAGCGCAATCAGCCGCCGGACGCCCGGCGTGAGCCGGGGCAGGCGCAGGCTGAGCCCGATGCCCAGCCGCCGCACCGCCTGCATCACCAACAGCACCTGGCAGATCCCGCCGATGAAGACCGCCCAGGCCAGCGTCCAGCCCGCATCCCAGCCCAGATGTGTCGCCAGCGCCATCGCCCCGACCAGCACGACATTGAGCAGAACCGGGGCTGCCGCCGCCGCCGCAAACCGGCCAAACGCGTTGAGCACGCCCGAGAACAGGGCGGCGAGCGAGATGAAGATGATGTAGGGAAAACAGACCCGCGAGAACGCGATGGCAAGCTCGGTGCGCTCGGACCCCGCCTCGAACCCGCTCGCAAGCGCCCAGACAAACCAGGGCATGGCAAGCTGCGCCAGCAGGGTCAGCAGGATCAGCGCGGTCAGGAGGACCGACAGGGCCTCTTCGGCGAATTGTTTCGCCGCGCTCTCGCCCTCCCCCTCCAGCCGTTTCGAGAACAGCGGCACAAAGGACATGTTGAACGCGCCCTCGGCAAAGAAACGGCGGAACATGTTGGGCAGGCGAAAGGCGACAAAGAATGCCTCGGCCACGGGGCCCGCGCCCAACAGGGCTGCAATCATCACGTCGCGGACAAAGCCGAGGATCCGGCTCGCCATCGTCCAGCCGCCGACCGTCGCAAAGCCCCGCAGGATGCGGATAGGCCGGGCGGTCATCGCCGTCCCGGTCCGACCGTGGCCTTGGCCGAGCTGTTGGCGCGCTCGATCGCCTCGATCAGGCGCGTCTCGATCCGGCGCTGTTTCGAGTCGATGCCGATCTTGAGCCCAAAGATGTCGCGGACATAGAACACATCCACCGCCCGCTCGCCATAGGTCGCGATGATGGCCGAGAAGATGCTGATATGCAGGCTCGTCAGGGTGCGGGTCAGGGTGTGGAGCAGGCCGATCCGGTCGCGCGCGTTCACCTCGATGATGGTGTAGAGATCCGAGGATTCATTGTCGAAGATGATCCGGGTCGGCACCTCGAATGGCTTAACCGTGCGGTTGCGGATCTTCTCCTGCAGGCCGTCGCGCACCAGCACTTCGCCCTTCATGGTCCGGTCGATGGTGCGCTTTAGCCGGGGCAGGCGGTTTTCCTCGAATGCCCGGCGCTCGGCATCCTGGATCGAGAAGCTTGAACAGATCATGCTGTCAGACGTGGTATAGCTGCGCGCGTCGACCACATTCGCGCCGGCAAGCGCAAAGGCACCCGCCATGCGCGAAAAGATCCCCGGATGGTCTTCCATGTACAAAAGCGCCACCGTCACATCGCGGTCGGGGTCCATCAGGAACTGGCTCGACATGCCATGGGCGTTTTCGCGCTCCATTTCGGCAAAGTGGGCCTGTGCATCGGTGTCGAGCCCCAGCCAGTAATGCGGATAGTGGCGCGCCAGTTCGACCGCGATATCTTCCTCGGGCCAGTGGATCAGCGTGCCCGCAAGCGCTGCGCGCGCGCGATCGACCCGGTGCTGACGGCTCGCCTGTTCGGCGCCGCCGGTCAGCATATCGCGGGTGTCCCAATAGAGGTTGCGGAGCAGTTGCGCCTTCCAGTTGTTCCAGACCCCCGGACCCACGCCCCGGATATCGCAGACCGTCAGCATCAAGAGCAGGCGCAACCGCTCGGGGCTTTGCACCAGATTGGCGAACTCGCGCACCGTGCCCAGATCGTTGATATCGCGCGTTTGCGCGGTATCGCTCATGGCGAGATGGTTCTGTATCAGCCAGACCACCAGATCGGTCTCGGAGTCGGTAAGGCCGAAACGCGGGCACAGCACCTGCGCGATCTCCGCCCCGGTCTCCGAATGGCTGCGCGCCATTCCCTTGCCGATATCGTGCAGGAACAGCGCGACATAAAGGATGCGCCGGCTGAACCCGCCCCTGACGATTTCCGAGGCGACGGGAAGGTCGTCGATCGCCTCCAGCCGCTCGATCTGGTTCAGCATGCCGATCGTCTGAATCGTGTGCTCGTCGACCGTGTAGTGGTGATACATGTTGAACTGCATCATCGCCACGATGCGCCCGAACTGCGGGATGAACAGGCCCATCACGTCGGTTTCGTTCATCCGGCGCAGGATCCGGGCCCCCTCGGCCTTGTCGCACAGCACTTCTAGGAACAGCCGGTTCGCCTCGGGATCCTCGCGCAGCTTGTCGTCGATCAGGTCAAGGTTCTGGGTCACCAGGCGCAGCGCGGCGGGATGGATCATCGCCTGTGTGCGCGCCGCCTCGTGAAAGATCCGGATCAGATTGACCGGATCGTCGGCAAAGACCGACCCGTCGCTGACATTCAGCCGCCCGTCCTTGACCGAAAAGATCCCGTCGAAGGTATCGGGCGAGCGAAAGCTGAGCGCGCTCAACAGCACCGAAAGGGCGGGCGTGTTCTTGGTGTGCTGCGCCTCGAGCGCGGCGAGGAAGATGCGGGTGAGATCGCCGACATTCTTGGCATGCCGGAAATAGGTCTGCATGAACAGCTCGACGCCGCGCCGCCCCTTGGCATCGCCAAAACCCATCCTTTGCGCCACTTCGATCTGGCGATCGAAGGACAGCACCTCCTGCGCCCGGTGGCTGATATCGTGAAGATGGCACCGCACCGACCAGAGGAATTTGGCCGCATCGGCAAACTTCTGAACCTCGTCCTCTTCATAGACGCCCATTTCCACCAGGTCCCAAGCGGTGCCCGTATGGTAGATGTATTTCGACACCCAGTGCAGCGTCTGCAGGTCGCGCAGCCCGCCCTTGCCCTCCTTGACATTGGGCTCGACGACATAGCGCGAGCCCCCCTGACGGCGATGGCGGCTGTCGCGCTCGGCCAGCTTGGCCTCGGCGAATTCGGCGCCGGTATGCGAGAAGAGCTCGTTCCAGAGTTTCTCGTCCAGCGCCTGGTAGAGGTCTTCTTCGCCGCAGATCAGCCGCATCTCTAGGATCGCGGTGCGGATGGTAAAGTCCTTGCTGGCATAGCGCAGGCAGTCGGCGATCGAGCGCACGGCCTGGCCCACCTTCAGCTTGAGATCCCACAGGATGTAGAGCATGGATTCGATCACGCTCTCGCCCCAGGCGGTCTGTTTGTAGGGCGTCAGGAACAGCAGATCGACATCGGAAAAGGGCGCCATCTCGCCCCGCCCATAGCCGCCCACGGCGATGACGGTCAGCTGTTCCGACTTGGTGCGGATCGGCGCCGGGTGCAGATAGGTTGCGCAATAGTGAAAGGTCGCGGCGACCAGCACATCGGTCACATGGGCAAAGCTGCGCGCGACCCGCAGCCCCGCGAACGGGTTGGCGAGCAGATGGCGCAGCACCGTCGCGCGCCCCTCTTCGAGCGCGGTGCCGAGGATCTGCACCGCCTCGCGATGTTGTCGGTCCCTGTCCGATTTGCCGGTTGCGTCGAACAGCGCATCTATCCGGGCGATCAGGGCATCGTGATCGGCCAGGGCCCGGGGCGTGTCGACAAGGTGTTTGAGGCCCGCAAAGGTGGCAGGTGCATCGTCGGTCGCGGATTTGCGGCGTGGTGCGGCCAGAATTGGTTCTCCTCAGGACCCGAAGGCGAAACTCGTCGGCGCCGGGTCTACCGTGCGAAAGCTGCGGCTGTCCACCTCGAGAATGGCCAGCGCACGCTCGCTGCGCCCATCCGGGGTCAGCCGCACAATGCCCAGCGCGCCATTGAAGCCGCCGGGCCTGGTCATCACGGCATCGGAAAACGCGTCGCCCGCACCGGTGGCACTGTTCAACCTCACAGCCTGGCCCGCAATCTGCACAGCGTCATAGCCGAGCACCGCCAGCAAGGGCGGCTTTGTGCCGAATTGCGCCGCGTAGCGGTTTGAGAAATTGCTCGACAACAGCGGATCGGGGGCCGGGAACCAGCCGCCGCGCAGCGTCAGTTCCTTCAGGGTCGAGCCGGAATACCACTGGCCAAGGCCCAGGAACTTGATCACCTTCGGATCGAAATTGTTGAAATCGAGGAATGCACCGGCCGAATTCAGGTCGGCGCCGCCGGTGGCGATCAGTACCGTGCTGGCGCCTGCGGCGCTCGCCGCGAATTGCGGGGCCGCTTCCTGAATGCCCTCGAAACCCGGGGCAAAGGCCATGTCGCCCACAATCACGGTTCTGCCGGCGGCAGACGCCTCGCGCGCGCCCTGCATCGCCGCGTCGCCATAGGGGGTCGCAGGATAAAAGACACCCACATCGCCGTAACCCTGCGACGTCGCATAGCTGAGCACCCGCGCGGCCTCCATCTGGGGCAGAAAGCCGGTGACCCACACATTCCCGCCAGCCGCGGTCACATCGGTCGAAAAGGACAGCACCTTGAGGCCCGAGCCCGAGGCCACCGGCGCCACCGATTTGGTTGCCGATGCGTATAGCGGGCCGAGGATGATGTCGGCCCCATCGCCGATCGCGCGTTGCGCGACCCGGGCAGCCGTTGCCGGATCTCCGGCGGTGTCATAGACCTTGAGCGTCACGACCGGGTCGCGCAGATCGGCCGCACCCATGCGCGCGGCATTGGCCATGGCCTTGCCAAGCTGCGTCGCCTGATTGGCGCCCGATTGCGGGACCAGCAGCGCCAGCGTTATCTTGTTGTCAATGGCGGGTGTTTGCGGCGTTGCAGGTGCGGCCGAACCGGAGGACGCGGCGCTTGCACCGCCGGATCCCGGCGCTACGCTCGGCGACGAGGCGCATCCCGCCAGCACCAGAACGGCGCCTGCGAGCACGCACAGAGACAGTTTGAACGATCGGATACCCATGATGTTCCCCAGCCATACGATGTTAGGGCCCCGCCAGGCGGCATTTGTCCCGCCAGGTTGCTCCTCAGCGGGCGGAACCTATGAGTGACCCGGACGAAAGTAAACGTGCAGCCGGGCCTGGCGGGCAAAGTGCCGGGGCAGGTGTCGCGTCTCGGCCACTCGCGCCAGGGCTGTATCTGGTGGCGACGCCCATCGGGAATGCCGCCGATTTCACCCTGCGCGCCATCGACATCCTGCGCCGTGCCGACGCGATCGCGGCCGAGGATACGCGCCAGACCCGTAAGCTTATGGATATCCACGGGATTTCCCTCAATCACCGGCCAATGATCTCGTATAACGATGTGAACGGCGCCGAACAGCGCCCGCGGGTCGAGCGCTGGCTGGCCGACGGGCTGGTTGTCGCCTATTGCTCGGATGCCGGCATGCCGCTGATCGCCGATCCGGGCTTTCGCCTGGTCGAGGCCGCCATCGCCGGGGGCCACGGGCTGACATCGGTTCCGGGCCCGGCGGCGGCCTTGGTCGCGCTGCAGCTTTCGGGCCTGCCGAGCGACCGGTTTCTGTTCGCCGGGTTCCTGCCGCCGAAATCCGCGGCGCGCCAGCGGGCGATTGGCGACTGGGCGGCGGTGCCCGCGACGCTGATATTCTACGAAAGCCCCCGCCGCCTTGTCGCCTGTCTCGACGATGTGATCGAGGTCTTGGGCCCCGGGCGCCGCGCCGCCGTTGCCCGGGAACTGACCAAACGGTTCGAGGAGGTGCGCCGCGGCACGCTGGGCGATCTCCGGGCCGGCTACGCGGGGGAGCCGGCCCCCAGGGGCGAACTCGTTCTGTTGATCGGCCCGCCCGATGCCGAGGCGGCACGCGCGGCACAGCTCGGCTCCCTCGACGAGGTGCTCAGCCAGGCGCTCGAGACGCTTTCGGTCAAGGACGCGGCCCGGGAGGTCGCCGCCCGCCTCGACTTGCCCCGGCGCGAGGTCTATGCCCGCGCCCTGGCGCTTGCCGGAAAATGACCGCCCGGCGCCATCACGCGGGCCTCGCCGCCGAAGACCGCGCGGCGCGCCACTATGAAGCGCTGGGCGCCGAGATCCTCGAACGCCGCCTCAGAACGCCCGAGGGCGAGATCGACCTGATCGCCCGGCTGAACGGCATGCTGATCTTTGTCGAGGTCAAACAGCGCAAGCGCCGGGGCCCCGACAGCCCGATTTCCCCAAAACAATGGCAGCGCTTGGGTTTGGCGGCAAACTTCTATATGATGCACCATACAGGCATGACGGGTGCGACCCCGCCTTGTCGCTTCGACGCCGCCATAATCGGCGCGGACGGCAGGATGGAGGTCATCGAGAACGCCCGCATGGAATAACGAGCAAAACACAAGAACAAGCCTTGAGGCGGAGCAGTGTGATGAAATCTTTAACGGCACTTCTGGTGTCGACCGTTGCTGTGTCAACGGTCGGGGCCTGTACACTACCCGGCGCGGTGGTGGGCACCACGGCGGTGGTGACACGATCGGTCGTGCAGGAGCGCTCGACCATGCAGGCGCTGACGGATGTCGAGATCGAGGTCTCGATCCTGAACCGTCTGGGCAATCATTCCGGTCAGCTTTTCCGCGATGTCTCGGTCGATGTGGTCGAGGGGCGCGTGCTCCTGACCGGGACCGTTCCCAAAGCCGACGACAAAGTCGCCGCGACCAAGGCCTCCTGGGCGGTGCCCGGCGTGGTCGAGGTTTCCGACGAGCTGGTCGTGAAACAGGACAGCGGCACCCAGGCCTATGCCGAGGATGTGTGGATCTCGAACCAGGTGCGCTTTGCGCTTTTGACCGATTCGGAGGTCCGCTCGGTCAACTACAACGTGACCACGGTCGACAAGGTGGTGCACATCACCGGCCTTGCCCGGTCGCCCAAGGAGATGATCGAGGTTCTCGACCGGGCGGCAGCGGTTGACGGGGTGAAAAAGGTGGTGAGCCATATCCTGACCATCGACGATCCGCGGCGGATCGAGCAGATCGCGAACCAGAAATAACAACCACACCCGGCCCGGGCCATCTGTCGAGCCCGGGCCGGGTTTCCCGGTCTTTCGCGCCGGTGAACGGCGTGCTACCCACCCGGCAGTGACCATGCGCGGGAGACGCCGATGCCCCTTTCCATTGCCATTCAGATGGACCCGATCGAGAGCGTGGATGTCCATGCCGACAGCACCTTTCATCTGGCGATGGAGGCGCAGGCGCGCGGGCACAGCCTGTTTTACTACCATGTCGAAGATCTGGTCTGGCGCGAGGGCCGCGTGCTGGCCACGGGCCGCGACCTCGAGGTGCGCCGCGAGCAGGGCAATCACTTCACGGTGGGCGCGCGGCGGATTGTCGACCTTGCCGACTGGGATGTGGTGCTTTTGCGCCAGGATCCGCCCTTCGATATGTCCTATATCACCAACACGCATCTGCTCGAGCAGATCCACCCGGAAACACTGGTGGTCAACGACCCTTTCTGGGTGCGCAACTGCCCCGAAAAGCTGTTGATCATGGCGTTTCTCGACCTGATCCCGCCCACCATGATCGCCCGCTCGCTGGACGCGATCAAAGATTTCCGGGCCGAGCATGGGGACATCATCATCAAGCCGCTCTACGGAAACGGCGGGGCGGGGGTGTTCAAGCTGCCCCGGGGCGATTCCAACCTTGCCTCGCTGCACGAGATGTTCACCGGCATCAATCGCGAGCCGCTGATGATCCAGAAATTCCTGCCCGATGTCTCGGCAGGCGACAAGCGGGTGATCCTGGTGGATGGCGAGGTTGTAGGCGCCATCAACCGCGTGCCGCAACCGGGCGAGACCCGCTCGAACATGCATGTGGGCGGGCGGCCCGAAAAGGTGGCGCTCACCGAGCGGGATCGCGAGATCTGTGCCCGGCTTGGCCCGACGCTCAAGAAACACGGGCTGATCTTCACCGGCATCGACGTGATCGGCGACTACCTGACCGAGATCAACGTCACCTCGCCCACCGGCATTCAGGAGATGGAGCGGTTCGACGGGACCAATGTCGCCGGCCTGATCTGGGATGCAATCGAGCGCAAGCGCGCATGAACCTGCCGCCATGGCTGTTCAATGCGGCGCTCCGGGTCTTTATCCGGCTGCCGCTCAGTTGGATCAAGTCGCCCGATGTGCTCCGCCGGCGGTTCGAGCGCAACGCGCGCCTGACCTTTGTCACGCCACAGGGCGCCCAGTTCGCCGAAGACCGCATCCGCTGCGAGGACGGGCGGCTGATGCGCGGGCTCTGGGCCTCGGTCGGGCGGCCTGACCGGCGCCGGGTGATCTTGCTGCTTCATGGCGGTGCCTTCCTGGTAGGCACGCTGGAAACCCACAAACATCTCGCCGCGGCCCTGGCGAAAGCGGCGGGTGCCCGGGCCTTTGTCCCTGCCTATCGGCTGGCGCCGGAAGACCCGTTTCCGGCGGCGGTCGAGGATGTGCTCTGCGCCTATCGCCATCTGCTGGCCGACCGTGACCCTGCCGAGATCGCCGTTGTCGGCGACAGTGCCGGCGGCGGCCTCGCCTTTGCGCTGTTGCTGGCGGCACAGAAAGCCGGGCTGCCGCCGCCCGCGGCCGTGGTCGGGTTTTCGCCCTTTACCGATCTCACCCTCTCGGCGCCCAGCATCCGGCGCAATGCGCGGATCGAGGCGATGCTGCCGCCCCAGCGCGCGCAGGAATGCGTCGACAACTATCTTCAGGGCGCGGACCCTGAAAATCCGCTCGCCTCTCCCGCGCTCGGTCAGTTCCAGAACCCGCCCCCTGCGCTGATCCTGGCCTCGACGGTCGAGCTGCTGACGGACAACTCCACCATGATGGCCGACGCGCTGCGCCGCGATGGCGGCGATGTTCAGATCGAGATCTGGCCTGGCCTTCCCCATGCCTGGCCTCTCTTTATCGGCCATCTCGGTGCCGCCGACCGCGCGGTGGCGCTGGCGGGCGCCTTCATGGCCGAGCAGATGGGAGATACAAGACCACGCAACGCCCCGGGGGATCATGGGCAAACGCCGCGACCGGGCGAAAGCCGAGACGCTCGGTGAACTGGGTGATCCGCTCGGCATCGCTGTCGCGCTGATCGATCAGCAACAGCGGGCGGCGGCGGCGCAAGACCCGTTTCAGGCCGCGCAGCACCTCCATCTCGCCGCCGCTGACATCGATCTTGATCGCGTCAACGGGGCGTTCGCCCAACAGATCGTCGCCGGTGGTCACCTCGACCGGCACCTCGCGGCTGGGGCTCGCGGCATCAAAGGCGGGCAGGGCGTCGTCGTCCGGCTCGGGCGGTGGCGACGGCTCCGCGCCAAAGGTGACCTTGCTCATCGCCGGGCGGCGGCGTTTGATGTCGAGCAGACCGGGACCGGGCTGGGCACCCAGCGCCTCTGAGATCAGCTCGACCCGCGGCGACAGGCCATTGAGCCCGATATTGATCTCGAGCAGGGCGCGGATCTCCGGATTGGGCTCTACCGCCACAACATGCGCACCCGCCAAACGGCCGAGCGCGACGGTGTGGTTGCCGATATGAGCCCCGATATCCACAAAGCTTCCCCCCTCGGGAAAGCGCTGCAACAGCGCCCCGATTGCTGCCTCCTCCCACAGCCCGCCGTCGCGATGGGCGGCCATCACCGGATCGTTGCCCGAGCGTCCGACAAAGCCCAGCCCGGCGGCGCCAAAGGGGATCAGCGCTGCGTGATCCGCATGGGCGAGGCTGGGCACCCCCCCGGTGATCCCGGCGAGGGGGCGGGTCGTGGCGTGCACGATCGTGCTCTTGGCATTGCGGCGTCTTCGGGCGGCAGGCTGGGTGGCGACACGGGCGCCGAGCCCGCCCATCGCCGCGGGGGCATGGGCGCGCAAGAGGTCGACCTCCGGCAGATCCGGCAGGGCGTCGCCTGCGCCCAGCGCACCCCAGACCATGGCCCAGTCGACGCCGCAGGTGATCTTGTGCGCGGCGCTGTGCTCGACCAGGCGTTCGGCGCCCTGCCGCGAGACGAAGTAACAGTCCGCCCCCGGCGCCCGTGCCTCGAGCCGCCGCAGGGCGTCCGCCACGCTGCCATCGCCGCCGGCGCAGAGGCGATCATTCGCAAAGAGAAGATCGAGATCGCCCAACCCCGCGCCGATGGCGTCGATCCCGGCCCCGGGCAGCGAAATCTCGACGTCATCCTCGCAGATCAGCGCCCAGTCGAGCCCGCGCTCCACCACATGCTGCCAGCAGCGGTAGTGGCTGAGATAACAGCCGAGCGCGCCGGGTTTGACCTGATCCTCGCCCCAGAAATGGGGCCCGATCAGGTCTGCCCAGGCGTGAAAGGCGGGGGCCGGGGCCAGCCCGTCCACCGCCGTGATCCGCACCGGTTTGACCTCGTGGCGCTTTGCCGCCCGGCGGAAGTGGCCCAGACGCGCCGTGTCGGCATTTCGGTTGATCACCAGAACAGTCATCGCCGGTCAGGGTTCCCGCGCGGCTTTTTCGGCGATGCCCGAGGTTCCCTCGCGCCGTTCCAGCTCTGCCAGGAGATCGGCCAGGGTCACGTCGCGGGCGGCAAGCATGACGAGCAGATGATAGAGCACATCCGCCGCCTCGGCCGTCAGCGCATCGGGGTCGTTCCTGACCGCCTCGACGATGGCCTCGATCGCCTCCTCGCCGAACTTCTCGGCGCATTTCTCGGGCCCCCTGGCAAAGAGGCCCGCCGTGTGAGAACTCGCCGGGTCGGCGCCCTTGCGGGCCTCGATGGTCCGGGCGAGACGCTCGAGGACCGGGCTCATAATCTCACCGCCAGTCCCGCCTCGGCCATATGCTGTTTCGCTTGCGCGATCGTGTGCTCGCCGAAATGGAAGATCGAGGCGGCCAGAACCGCCGACGCATGGCCTTCCCTCACACCTTCCACCAGATGATCGAGCGTGCCGACACCGCCCGAGGCGATTACCGGGATCCTGACCGCATCCGCGATCGCGCGCGTCAGCGGCAGGTTGAAGCCTTCGCGCGTGCCGTCCCGGTCCATCGAGGTGAGCAGGATCTCGCCCGCGCCCTTTGCCTCGACCAGCGTGGCATAATCGACCGCGTC
The DNA here is from genome assembly GCA_039028555.1 of Pseudomonadota bacterium. GTDB lineage: Bacteria > Pseudomonadota > Alphaproteobacteria > Rhodobacterales > Rhodobacteraceae > Thermohalobaculum. Next base: position 18,526 of record JBCCHW010000031.1, read on the forward strand.
GATTCCCGTCGGCTCGCGCCCGCCATGGGTAAAGATCTCGTAGCCCGACGGCGTCGCGCCGCCCGATTTCGCGTCGATTGCCACGACGATGCATTGCGCGCCAAACTTCTCTGCCGCCTCGGCCACGAAATCGGGCCGTTTTACCGCCGCCGTCATGATCGAGACCTTGTCAGCCCCGGCCAGCAGCAGGTCGCGGATATTCTCGAGGCTGCGCACCCCGCCCCCGATGGTGAGCGGCATGAAGCACTGCTCGGCCGTTTTTCGGGCAACCTCCAGGATGGTTCCCCGGTTCTCGTGGCTGGCGGTGATGTCGAGGAAACACAGCTCGTCGGCCCCGGCCTTGTCATAGACGCGCGCCTGTTCGACCGGGTCGCCGGCGTCCACCAGATCGACAAAATTGACGCCCTTGACGACGCGGCCATCCTTGACGTCGAGACAGGGGATCACTCGGGTTTTCAGCATCGGCCTTCTCCTTGCGCCCGCACTACCCGGTTTGAGGACAATTTCCTAGGGGCGGTGGCGACCCAGCCAAGGATCGCATCCGCATTAGCCGTTCGTTCAGCGAATCGCGCTTTGTTCAGAGCGCATGGCGCGGAGGGAGAGAACGGGCCCCGATCCGCGCCGGAACTGTCACGAGACCCGATGATGAGACCCCATATTGCTCTGATCAGCGGCCTGTGCCTGTTGGCCGGGCCTGCCATTGCCGATGAACCCCGCGATCCAAAGCTCGCCCTGCTCGAAAACACGAAACCTCCCGGCCCGGCCGGCCCGGGCGGCGCGGCCGCGGCGCGGCGTGATCCGGCAGGGAAACGGGCAGGGCCCGTTGGCCGGCTCTCTCAGCATGGCAGGATGACGGCGCTGTTGATTTTCCTCGGCAGCGCGTCTGGCGGCGGCGCGCTCGGCCTGTTGGCAAAGTGAGGGGAAGGCGGCCCGTGGACGGACCGCCCCCTGACCGCGTCAGATCCAGATATCGGACGTGCAATCGCCGCCGGGATAGCGGGTTTCATGCGCCCGGGCCGGGCCTTTTGGCTCGTCCTTGAAGTCGACGAAAAAGCGCTTGTTGATGCTCAGACCGCCCTTGTCGGTGTCGGCATCCAGCATCACCATGCAGCCGCCCACCTCCTTCATATTGGTATAGAACAGGTTGTCCCAGGTGGAGAACAGCGAGGTCGTGACGTATAGCCGCTTGCCATCCAGCGTACTCTGGATCTTCTGCGGCCCGCCCTCGATCCGGCGGCCGTTCACCTCGGGCGCGCGGCCCAGCATGCCGCCCATCCAGACCTGGCCCGTGAACTTCGGCGCCGAGGGGTCGGCGATGTTGTACTGGCGCACATCGCCATGCAGCCAGTTGCACAGATACAGCCACTGATCGTCCATCGAGATCAGGTAATCGGTGATCAGCGAGGGCATCGGCACGGGAAAGTCGATCACATCCACGGGCGGGATGTCGATCACCTTCTCGACGACGTTCTTTTTGCCCTTTTTGTAGTAGTGGAACATGTTCGAGCTGAGCGTCGCGCCGACAAAGCCATGGGTCGAGTCGGGGTCGTGCAGATAGCGGACCTCCAGCGGGATCATTCCCTCGGCCCCCAGATCGACCGTTTCCTTGACCCGCTTTTTCTTGAAGTTCCAGAAGTGGATCTGCTGGCCGTATTTCCCCTTGGCCACATCGCCCAGATCAAAGCCGGGCATGAAGGTGTTCGGGCTGCCCCATTCCGAGCTGACCATGGTGTTGTGGCGCGGCTGGTACCAGAAGTCGTAGTTGTACTTCATGTCGCCGAGATCGTTCTCCCAGCGCCCGATGATGTTGAAATCCTTGTCGAGGTGCAAGAACCCGCCCGGGCCGTTGCCATCGGCATCCCCCAGCATCGAGATGATGATCTCGGAGCCCAGGCAGTGCACTGTGTGCGGGGCCGAGAGGTTGGTCTTTTCCTTGATCTCGTCGCCCGACACGGTCATGTGCAGCTTTGGCGCCTTTGGGTTCGTGGCGGTGTCGATGATGTGCAGATTGGTCGTGCGCACGCCGGGCAGGATCAGGAACTGGCGGCTCATGCTGGTGTCGCCATGGCACGATGAGCAGGCGTTCCAGCCCATATGGTGGAGCTCATCGCCGATGCCCGGCATTTCGAGCCGGTGGATGACCTTGGAATAGTTGCGCGAACGCGGGTTGCAATCGATGGTCGCGAGATAGTCCGGCGCTTCGATCCCGGTGCCGGTATAGATCCCGATCGTATAGAGCAGCTTTTCCCGGTCCGCCTGCATCGCCTCCTGAGGCGAGGCATAGCCGGGCCCGCAACAGGCCGTGTCGGATGCTGCGGATTTGGTTGATCGGGCTGCGGGTTTCTTTCGGGCTGCTGTGCGCTTCTCGGCCATCTTTTCCTCCTTGTTGTCTTCTTTGGGCGCGATGCTACGCGACACGGTTGTATTGTGAAACTGAAAACGACAGTTTTTCGTTGTTAAATACGAATGTCGAAAATCTTCAATGCGCGTGGTTCGACACGAACCGGAACCGGCGTTTCCATCGCGGGAGGGGGGTCTTGCCGGTGAACTGATCGTCGCTGACCTTGATGTTGGCATAGTACCGGGTGACCATCTGCGCTGGCATCTCGCGCAGCATATAGTGGCCATAGAGGTCGAATTCCGACAGAACGCCTGCGCTGTCATCGCCGATCAGGTCGAGGATCGCATCGACCCAGTATTTCTGGGTATGCGCCTCGATGGCGTCGCGAAGCCCCGCCAGGGGCCCGCCTTCGAACAGCATCGCATGGGCGACAAAGCTGGTATCGGGCGACGGTGTCGCGCCGATCAGCCGCTCGGTGAACCGGTGAAAGGGCGCGAGGTTGCGGTCGCCGCGATGGTGGATCGCCCGGCCCTCAGGCGTCAGGAACGCGGTGGGCCGGATGGGGCAGGTATCGCTGTCGATGGTCAGCACGCGGTCGGCCTCCATCACCTCGGGCGCAAAGAGTTTCAGGAACTGCTGGCGGTACCAGCCTTTCATCGGGGCGACGCGGTCAGGGCCCAGCAACTCGTTCAGCGGCGCGGTCTCGTCGATGAAATCAAGGCCGATCTTGCGGCAGAGCGAGCGGACCTCCGGGCTCTCCGGCGCCACGATGACAAAGCGTGTGATCGGGTGGGCAAGATGCTCGCGGATCCGCGGGATCGAGGCGCGCGCGCGGGCGACATCCTTTGGCGCCAGCGGCATCATCACGGCCAGCGGCGTCGCCGAGGGAGCATCGTCGCGCACGAAACGCGACAGCACCCGGCGCCCCCAGTGGAGCGCCAGCTTGTTCTGTGCCTGCTGGATGGCGGTTGATGCGGCCAATCAGTTGAGCCAGCGCTTGCGGCGGCGGTACGAGCGGACGTCGCGGAAACTCTTGCGCCCCTGATCCGACATGCCGAGGTAGAATTCCTTCACGTCCGGGTTCTCCCGCAATTCCGCTGCCGGGCCGTCCATCACGACCCGCCCGGATTCCAGGATATAGCCATAATGCGCATAACGCAGCGCGACATTGGTGTTCTGCTCGGCCAGGAGAAAGCTGACGCCCTCCTTTTCGTTCAGCGATTTGACGATCTCAAAGATCTCTTCGACCAGCTGCGGCGCCAGACCCATCGAGGGTTCGTCCAGCAGGATCGTTTCGGGCTTTGCCATCATCGCGCGGCCAATGGCGCACATCTGCTGCTCCCCGCCCGAGGTATAGCCCGCCTGGCTCTTGCGCCGCAGCTTCAGCCGCGGGAAGTACTGATAGACCATGTCGAGCGATGTGGCGATCGCCCCGCGCCCGTCGGTGCGCGTATAGGCGCCGGTCATCAGATTTTCCTCGACCGTCAGATGCTCAAAACAATGGCGCCCCTCCATCACCTGAATGACGCCCCGGCGCACCAGCTCGGCCGGGTTCAGATCGGCAATCGGGTCACCGCGATAGGTGATCTGGCCCTTGGTCACTTCACCGCGTTCGGAATGGAGCAGGTTGGAGATCGCCTTCAGCGTCGTGGTCTTGCCCGCGCCATTGCCGCCCAACAGCGCCGTGATGCCGCCCTTTGGCACGCTCAGCGAGACGCCTTTCAGCACCAGGATCACATGATTGTAGATCACCTCGACATTGTTCACGTCGAGCAGCGTCTCGGTCTTGGTCGTTGCGTCCAGCATCCGCGCGGCCTGTGGGTTGGATAAAGGGATAAACGAATGGGTGGACGGCGCCCCGGGGCGCCGTCCGGTATCGTCAGTTGCAGTCGCGCGGCGTGATGCCGGCCTCGGCGGCATAGGCGGCCGAGTCTTCTGCAATCAGCGGATCAACGATATCCCGGTCGGCGGGGATAAAGTCTGTCACCAGCGACCAGGTCTGCGTCTTGGCATCCCACTGCTGGATTGCGCCGAGGCCCGGAGGGCCGTGGTTTTCGCAGGTCACCGTGAAGGTCGGCATGAAGCCAGGCAGCCCGTTGGCGGCCAGAACCTCGTCGGTGATGGCCAAGGCTTCCATCCCGTCGCGCATCTGCGCAGGCGTGATCTCCTTGACGCCATGGATCTCCTGCGCCTTTTTCGCGGCTTCCGAAGCCAGCATCGCGGCAACGATCCCGCGGTTATAGAGCACCCGGCCATGCTGATCGCCCGCACCCGAGGCGAGCCCCTTGTCATAGACGTATTTCTTGAGGTCGTCATAGAGCGGGTAGTCGTCTCCGACACCATGCAGGGTGATCGCCTTGTACCCGTCGGCAGCCTCACCAGCGGGCAAGGTGTCGTTCTCCGAGGCCGACCACCAGACGCCGATGAAGTGATCCATCGGGAACCGGATCGAGGCGGCTTCCTTGATCGCCACCTGATTCATCACGCCCCAGCCCCACATGACCACAAAGTCGGGGCGTTCCTTGCGGATCTGCAGCCATGTGCCCTTTTGCTCCTGACCGGGGTGGTCCACCGGCAAGAGCAAGAGGTCAAACCCGTCACGCTTGGCGATTTCCTCCAGCGTGCGGATCGGCTCCTTGCCATAGGCGGAGTTGTGGTAGACCAGCGCGATCTTCTTGCCCTTCAGATCGCCGCCTTCCTGACCCTTGATGTATTTCATGATGATCGAGGCGGCGTCCCAATAGGTTCCGGGATAGTTGAAGACCCACTCGAACACCTTGCCGTTCGCGGCCGAGGTCCGGCCATATCCCATCGAGTGGATCGGGATTTCGTCGACAGTGGCCTTGGGGATCAGCTGATAGGTGATCCCGGTCGAATAGGGCTGATAGACCAGCGCGCCTTCGCCCTTGGTGCTTTCATAGCACTCGACACCCTTTTCGGTGTTGTAACCGGTCTCGCAGGGGAGCACGCGCGCCGTCACGCCGCCGATCCCGCCGTCACGCTCGTTAAGCAGGGTGAAATAGTCGGCATACCCATCGGCAAGCGGAATGCCGTTTGGCGCATAGGGACCGGTTCGATAATCAAGCGACGGGAACACCATTTCTGCCATCGCCGGGGTGGCCACCGCCAGCGACGCCGCCGCTGCGAGGGCCAGTTTCAAAAGTCTCATATTCGTATCCTCCCTGGATAATAAGACGTATGACGATCCCGTTCGTCGGGATTTGCTATGATTGCCCGCAGCTTAGTGCGGGAACGGCCACAGGCGCAACTTCTCCTTGGCCAGACGCCAATAGGCGGCCAGCCCATGGGGCTCCTTGATCAGGAAAAAGATGATCAGCGCGCCCACGATGATGATCTGGAAATGCTCGGCAATGTCGGTCGGCCAGCCAAAGGTGCCGACCAGCACGTTCTTGAACAGCACCGGCACCAGCACGATGAACGCCGCCCCCACCAGGCTGCCAAAGATCGAGCCGAGCCCGCCCAGGATGATCATGAACAAGACGTCAAAGCTCTTGTCGATCGCAAAGCTCTCGGTCGGCTCCGCGGCCCCGTTCCAGACCGCGAAATAGAGCGCCCCGGCCATGCCGATGTAAAAGCTCGAGATCGCAAAGGCCGAGAGTTTCGCGATCAGCGGGTTCACCCCGATGATCTCGGCGGCGATGTCCATGTCGCGGATCGCCATCCATTGCCGGCCGAAACGCCCGCGCACCAGATTGGTCGCGACCCAGCCAAAGACGAACAGGAACATCAGGCAGAACAGATAGGTTGCCCAGCTTTCGGTATTGGGCCCCGTCACCTCGATGCCAAAGGCGGTGCGCGGCGGCGCGGTTATCTGCCCTGTCGGC
>JBCCHW010000032.1:0-24320 GCA_039028555.1 Pseudomonadota bacterium
CCCGCCCCGGCCCGTCCGCGCCGGGATCGAGGCTTTTGCCCGGGGCCCCGGATAATGCTGGGCCATACCGCCAGAATGGCTCAGCCGAACGGGTTCTATGCGTATTTCACCGTGCAGATCTTTGAGAGGTTCGGGTTTTACTCGGTCCAATACCTGTTGCTTTTGTTTGCGATCGAGAGGTTCGCGTTCGACCTTGTCGATGCGTCGCTGTTGTTCAGCTCGTATTTCTCGATGATCTATGCATCGACGATTGTCGGCGGGATCGCGGCGGATCGGTATCTTGGCTATCGGCTCGCCAGCATTGCCGGCCTGTCAGCGATGGCCTGCGGGTGTCTGATGCTGTCGCTGGGATCGATACCGACGACCTATCTGGGCCTGGCCTTGCTGATTACCGGCAATGGGCTGTTCAAGCCCTGCATCACGACCCTGGTAGGCCTGCTGTACGGGACCGACAATCGCGGGCGGGATGTCGGCTTTACCATCTATTACATGGGGATCAATATCGGGGCCGGTGCCGCCGCGCTGTTGTCGGGGTTCGCTGCCGAGAACTTTGGTTATGGACCGGTCTTTTTTGCCTGCGCCCTGGCAAAGTGTGTTGCGCTGGCAATCCTTGCAAACATGGATGTGAGCAAAACCCAAGATCATGGGCCCAGCGTCAAGAGCCCGTCGGGTTCTCGGCGCAAATCAGTCAATCCTTTCTATGCCGTCTCGGTGTTTGTGTTCGCGGTCATGATCGCGGTTCTCTCGCTTTGGCACTATGCGTTGCCGGGGGTCTTTATTCTTTCGGCGGCGGTGTTCTGCATTCTGTACCTGTCGAAAGAGTGCCTCTCGATGGATGGCCATCAAAGGCGGAACATCGTGTTGATGCTGGTCGTTTTCGGTTTTTCAGCGGTGTTCTGGATGGCGTTTGCTCAGGACTCGGACCTCGTGGTCTCGTTCTTTCGCGACAGCTTGGACAGGCAGGCATTTGGCCTGACTATTCCGTCCTCGTCGTTCATTTCGCTTAACACTTTCTTTGTGATCGTCGGGGCGCCGGTGGTATCCTGGATTTTTGCCTCCAGTACGTCTCGTCGTCGTTTGATCGAGATCGCACGCTTTTCCTGCGGCCTCCTGTTGATGGCATTGGCCTATTTCGCGCTTGCCCATGCCGCCCAGCTCAGCATCCAGGACGGCGCCATGCGCTCGGCGGTCTGGGCGATCCTGTTCTTTGCACTGCTGAGCTTTGGCGAACTGTTCATCTCACCGATAGGTTTGTCGATGGTGAGCCGTCTGGCGCCCAAAAACCTTGCAGGCTTTGCCATGGGCATGTGGTTTCTGATGCATGCGATCGGGGCCTATTTTGGCGGGGTCGTGACCGAGATGATCTATCCTGCGGGTGAGCTTGCGCCCGATGTCGCGCTGGCCGCAAACCGCCTCGCCTTTGATACATTCGGATATCTCTGTGCCGGCTCGGGCCTGTTGCTGCTGCTTGGTTATCTGGTTCTGGGGCGATATGGCGCGGATGGCGACCGGGCAGGTTAGCGGCGCCGTAACAGGGCCTTTGTGGTGTGTAAATCTCGTCTCTGACAGAGGCGAAACACATCGACCTGACCCATACGATCACGCCTTCACCGGGTATCGGGCCGGTGGCGCTAAAGGTTTTCATCTGGAGCGCAAGATCCTGTTCCACGGTCACAATTCCCTGGGCACCGGCGCGACTCCCGATCTGGCGGGGGCGCATCGGGATGACGGCGCAGGCATGCGCGTGCGCTGATCCGCGAGGCACTGGATCAGAGCGCGGCAACCTCGACCCGGGCGCCAAAACTCGACTGGCCGACCGAGAATGGAAAAGCGTCGAGCGCTGTGTCGGGCAGCACCGCCTTGCCGCTCGTCAGGGCATTGAGACCCGGCCAGCCATCGCGCATCCACACGGTTCCGGGCGGGATCCGGGACGTGACCTTGGCAAGGGCCTGAAAATCGCCCTGCATGCTGGTGATGCAGATCGCTGCGCCGTCGGCGATGCCACGTGCCTTTGCATCAGCCGGGGCGAGCCAGAGCTGAGGCGCCTGCTCGCGTGCTGCCAGGGTCGGCAAGGCGCGGGCATGGTCGTAGAACGAGTGAAAATGAGCAAAGGTTCGGCCATGGGCGAAAGCGAGCGGAAAGGCCGCCGTGGGCACCTGGTCGCCCGCCTCGTCGGCGGCCGCTTCGGGCAGTCCCGACAGACCCATCGCGACCGCGCGGTCCGAAAAGAACTCGATCTTGCCGGAGGGGGTGTGAAACTCATGCGTCGGATAGGCGACTGGCGAGATTCGCAGCGCTGCACGGCCGCCGTTTGCGCGCATCCCGGCGACCGTCGCGCGCCCGGTCGCCGGGTGGTTGAGAACCGCATCAATGGCTGCTGTTTGGTCGCGCCACGGATAGACATCCGTGACACCCAAACGCGCCGCCAGCGCCTGGTAGAGGGTGAAGAGGGGTCGCGCCTGACCCGCCGCAGGCAGTGCCCGGTCGCAAAGGTAGACATGGGTGTTTGTCGCCTTGACCCCCACTTCCTCGAGCCAGAGGGTCCCGGGCAGGACGATATCGGCGATCTCGCGAATGGTCTGGTTCATGAAGAGGTCGTAGGCGACGACCAGCTTGGTCTGGTCCAGCGCGGCGCGCATGCGCCCGGTTTCGGGGAACGACGACAGGAAGTTGGACCCGAGCGTTAGCAGGACCTTGATCGTCCCGTCTTCGAAGGCGCGGGTCATCGCCTCCATCTGGTTGGGGATATAGGCGCCCGCAGGGCGGCGACCGGCTTCGGTGACATCGGCGAAACCAGCCCCGTGGCTGCGCGCGCCATGGCGTGGTCCGATGCCCCCGCCCGGGCGCCCGAAATCGCCGGTCAGCGCAGGCAGGCACGCGATGGCCCGCGCGGCCTGCCAGGTGTTCGCGCCCTTGTGGAGCGAAGAGCCGCCCACCACGATCATGGCCGGGCGGGTGGTTGCGTAGAGCTGCGCGAGGCGCTCGATCCGGTCCGCCTCGACGCCTGTAGCGGCGGATGCCCATTTGGGTGACTTGTCGGCGACATGGGATCGAAGCTGGTCGAAACCCTGCGTGTGATCTGCCACGAAGGCGGGATCAAACAGCCCGTCGCGCACGATGACATGCATCATCGCCAAAGCGAGGGCGGCGTCGGACCCGGGTCTGACGACCACGACCTCGTCGGCGAGCGCCCCGGCCTCGGTCCGGCGCACGTCGATCGCGACGATCCGGGCGCCCCGGCGTCTGGCGGCGTCTAGATGAGGCGTCGTGTTGGCCTGGCTGACCGTGTTCGCGCCCCAGAGCAGGATCAAGTCGCTGTTTGCGCCCATATCTTCCTTTGTCGAGGTTTCCAGCGCACCGGTCAGGCCCAGGCCAAAGCCACCGAGGCCCCAACAGATCATCGCGGGGTTCCAGTGATGGCACCCATAGAGATTGGCGAATCGCTCCATCTGCCCGCGCTTGACCCCGACTCCATAATCGTTGGCCGCATTGCCGTGACCCTGCCAGAGCCCGACGGCCTCACGCCCGACCGAGCGCATCTTGTCGGCAATGTGGTCGAGCGCGGTCTCCCAGCTTATCACCTGCCATTCGTCCGAGCCGCGCTGGCGCCGCATCATCGGTTCGAGCAGGCGCTGCGGATTGCCCGCGATCTCATGCGCCGCCTTGCCGCGCATGCAAAGACCGCCGCGGCTGTCGGGGTTCTCGGCATCTCCGGTGATCGTAACGCCGCCATCGTCGCCGACCGACACCTTCATTCCGCAAAGCGTCGGATGGCAGTTCATCGGGCACATGGTGCGCACGAAAGACAGCGTAGACATGATCGCTCCTCAAATTCCTGGCTCGATCGGCCGCGATGATGCGCGAAGACCGGGTGGAAAGCTACCACCCCAGCATCCGGCAGCAGGACGCCCAGGTCAAACGGTAGGCCGGGGCGAATGGCGGGATCCGGGAGAAATCGCCGTGTTCGCGCCCCCTATCGCCGGTCAAGAAGGGGGTCCAGCCCGACCTGCCGTAACAGGGATTGGGCGGTTTGCTCTGGAACAACTGGCGCGTCTCAAGTAACATCAAAGAACTGGCTTTATGGAGCGGTCGAAATTGATGGTCTTTGACTCTGCTCTTGTGTCGCCAGTTGTGTAAGTAGCGTTTCGGAGTACACGTAATGAGCCTGAGCATTCCCCGGGGCATCGTTTATCATACGCTTGGACAGGACATCGGTGCCCTGTTCAGTGCGACCTTTGCACCGCTCGATGACACCGGCACCGTCCGGTCTTTTGAGGCGGCCTTTGCCACCTATCAGGGGCGGGAGCATTGCGTTGCCTTTCCCTTTGCTCGGGTCGCGATCTACGAAGCGTTACGCGCGCGCGCGATCGCGCCGGGATCCGAAATCATTATGCCGCCGATCACGATCAAGGCGATGCTCGACGTCGTGCTGGAGCTTGGCCTCGTCCCGGTTTTTGTCGATCTGGACCCCGAGACGCTCTGTTTCAGTGAAGAAGCCCTGCAGGAGGCGATCACTGACAAGACAAAGGCGATCCTGATCACCTATCTTTTCGGCATGGTCCCCCGGGTGGCCGAGATGGTCGCGATGTGCCGCGAACGCGGGATCTTTGTGCTCGAGGATTTCTCGCAATGCCTGAATGGCCGTTATGACGATCAGAAGGTCGGCAGTTTTGGCGATGTGGGCATCTATAGTGCCTCCTCGATCAAGACGCTTGATACCTATGGCGGCGGTTTGCTGGTTTGCGACGATGGGGCCCTGGTCGAGAAACTGCGAACTGCACAGGCTGCATTGCAACCGCCATCCCGGGTATTGTTGATCAAGAAGATCGCGACCGATCTTGCCCGCAATCTGGCCACCCGGCGCTTTGTCTTTCACTTTGGAACTTTTCCGCTGATCAAGCTGATGGGCTGGCTGAAGCCCGGCAGCACGATGAAGCATACCGGCGGGCGCAATCAGGAGATGGTGGACCAACTCCCCAAATGGTGGTTCGAGCGCTACACATCCTTTCAGGCCCGGCTCGGCATGAAGCTGCTGCCAGGGGTTGCCGAGAGCGACGGGCAGCGGATTTCGAACGTCAGAACGCTGCAGCATAAGGCGCCGGCGGTGCGGTTCCCGCAAGGTGTCGACAGTGGGTCGAGTGTCTACTGGCAGCTTGTGGGCTATTTCGACAAACCTTCTGAGGCCACCGGCTCGCTGGGAGCGCGGGGGGTGGACACATCGACGACCAGCCTTGAAAAGATTTCGAACCTCGCGGCGTATCCGGTCAAAGGCGTGACGCCGAATGCGGACCGGCTCTATTCGAATGGCCTTTTGATCCCGGCCTATACACGCTTGTCGGACCAGGACGTCGCTCGCGTCGCCGACGCGCTCGGGGACGTGTCGAGCCGCTGAGAGATGGCGCACAAGATCGCAATCGTGGGTTCCGGGCTCGCGGCCATATCGCTGGCGCAGGCGCTGATAGCGCGTGGCATCAAGCCCACGATCCTGGATGTGGGGGAGACATTGCCGCCGGAGAATCAGGCGGTCGTGGATCGGATGGCAACATCCCCGCCCGGCGAATGGGCGCCGGAGGACCGGGCGTTTGTCGCAAGCAACACGACGATCCACGACAAGGACAGCTTTCCGCAAAAGCTCGCCTTCGGGTCGGATTTCTTCTATGCGGAGTCGACGCCGGGGGCCCCGACCGAAACGGCGGATGTGCCCTTGCCGCACAGCTATGCGCGCGGCGGGTTCAGCGTGGGGTGGGGCGCGTCAGTCCTGCCGCCCGACGATTGTGACCTGACCGATTGGCCCCTGCGGCGACGCGATCTTGAACCCTATTTTCAGCAAGTTCTTGCTGATCGCCCGCTGTCTGCGACCGAGGACGGTCTTTCCCGGAGTTTCCCGCTCTATGCCGATCATGGGGCGCCGCTGCGTTCGACCCGCGGTGTCGAGGATCTGTTGCGCCGGCTCTCCGCCGTCCGATCATTCGACCCAGACCAGATCGTCTTTGGAAAGGCGCGCCTGTTGGCGCAATCGCGTCAAGAGGGGGACAGAACGGGATGCAAGTATTGCGGCCTGTGCATGAGCGGCTGTGTCTATGGCAGCATCTATAAATCGACATCGGATCTCGCCCGGCTCACCGGGGCCGGGCAGGTCGACTATCGGCCCGGCACGCTGGTCCGTTCGGTGGTCGAGCTGGGTGATCAGGTGGAAGTTGACCTGATGCAGGCGGGCAGGGACGTGCAGCCTGCGCGCTTCGACCGCGTCTTTCTGGCGGCGGGGGCGGTGGGCAGCACCCGCATCATTCTGGAGTCGAAGGGATTGTTCGACCGGCAGGTGCGGTTGTTGAACCCGGTAGGCTTTGTCGCCCCGATGTTCCGACTGGCCCGCTCGCATCTCGAATGGCCCCACGCGAATACGCTTCCGGGCGCGTTTCTGGAGTTCAAGGTGTCGGGGCTGTCCGACCACTGGGTGCATACACAGCTCTCGACCCCCAACGAAATGGTTCTCGACAAACTCGGGATCGCGAGCGCCGATCTCGGGCTGCTCGGCCGGATCAAGAAACGGGTTGCGGACCATCTGGTTGTCGCTCATTGCAACATGCACTCAAACCATTCCAACGGGTATGTGATGCAGCTGCGGCGCGGTGCGGATGGTGCCAGCACGCTGGTCTCGCGCCGCGAGGAAAGCGATCTGGCCCTGCCGGCGATACGACAGACGGCAAAGGCCTTGTTTGGGATCATGCGCAAGATCGGCTGTTATTCGGTCTTGCCGCTGATCCAGGCGAGCGATCGCAGCGGCGGCTTTCATCTAGGTGGCACCTTGCCGATGCGCGCTAGCCCGAGCGATGCGCTCGATACCAATTTGATGGGCAATCCACTTGGTTACTCTCGCGTCCATGTGGTCGATAGCAGCCTGTTTCCCTCGGTCCCCGGAACGACGGTCGGTCTGGTGGCCATGGCGAATGCCGCACGTATCGGAACCGAAGCCGTTTTGGAATGAGGCGCGCACCATCGCATGCGGCAGGGCCTGCGTTCAGTTTGCCTTTGGCAACCCGATCCGCGCGAGCAATCCGAAATGATCCGAACCGAGTTGCGGACGCCGTTCGATGCTTCCGACAGATCCCTGCGGGACCAGAACCAGGTCGATCGGCAGGGGGAGGAGCCAGTTTCCGACCTGATGTGTGTTCATGAAAGGCCCGAGGGGGCGGAGCTGTGCGCCAGCCTCGATCCGTGCGACGCTGCCGCCCCAGGGCACCATGTTGAAATCGCCCCCAATCAGTTTCAGCCCGTCGAGGCCTTCGATCAGAGCCGCGGCGCGGCGGCTTTGGCCAAGCTGATCCCTAGGGTACGGCCAGTCGAGATGGATCGACAAGATCCAAACCGGGCGGCCATCGGGCACGATGACTTGAATCCCGGCAAGGGCTGCGTCAGGCTGGCAGAATTCGGATCCTTCGATAACGGGCAGGGAAGTCAGGACGCCGACATCCTGCCGTGGCCGAATGTTGCAGATAACGCCAAAGGGATAATGGGCGAACAGCCCTGGCATTTCCCGCCTGTTATGATCCGAGGCCTCCTGCAGCGTCACGATCTCGGCCCCCGAGGCCAGTACATCGCGCACCAGTTCCGCCCTCGCAGTTCCGTTCGACAGGAGGTTCTTTTGATAGAGAGTCAGGCAATCGCCGGGGCAGGCCCGCGTGGTTGTCAGGAACCCGGGCCAGGTGGTGGCGCTGGCGATGATCGCGAGAAGTATGGAGGCGGCACCGATCGCCCGGGCATTCAGCGCGAACAGAACAGGGGACAAAGTCAGCAGCAAGACACCCAACTGCGGGCGCAAGAGCGCCAGGGCATTGCCGATCGCAAGGGTCTTGCCGGCGAACCCGAGCGCCAACAGCAAGACCAGCACGAGCGCAATCCCCGAGACCAGCCGCCGGATCGTCTTAGTGGATATCATCGAAGGTTCCCGAGCCCCTACCCGACGTGGTTGCCGCGCACTGATGGCTCAATCTGAGCGGTTCGTCCAGCTTTGCCCGGGCAAAGGCATCGTTGTGAACAGGATAAGGTCGCCCAAGCGTTGCATTGGAGAAAGTAATACTGATGCCGGTAGAAAAACATTTTTCTAAAACAGTTTACAGGGTGGTGGAAGAGTGTGGAAATCGACAACACTTTGCCCAGGTTTCCACAAAATATCGTCGCGCATTGCGCCGAGTTTGGTATAAAATCGCGATCCTCAAATCGAGTTCCGGTGATCACCAGAATCAAAACTGATTAGACTATGGAGATATTTGGTGAAAGATGTGCCGCATCCTGAAATTTCCGTCGTGGTCCCCGTTTACAACTCGGAAGCGACGCTGCATCCGCTGGTAGATCGGGTGTTTGCGGTTTTCGACAAGATGGATCGCCCGGGCGAGATCATCTTTGTCGATGACGGGAGCCAGGACCGTTCGTGGTCGGTCATCGAGGAGTTGAGCACGGGTGCACCCGACGCGATTTCCGCCGTACGCCTGATGCGCAACTTTGGCCAACACAACGCGCTCATGTGTGGCTTTCACCTGGTGCGCGGCAAGATTGTGGTCACCATCGACGACGACCTGCAGAACCCGCCCGAGGAGATTCCGAAACTGGTGGCGGCGCTGGAAGCAGAGGCGCTCGACCTTGTTTATGGCGATTTCTACGAAAAGATGCAGGCAGGATGGCGCAATGCCGGATCGCAGCTTGTCGCGGCGTTCTACAGATATGTCTTTGGACATGGAACGCGTCCGTCATCGTTTCGGGCATTTCGGTCGGATATCCTGCCAAGCCTGCTCGAGTACAACCTTAACTTTACTTATGTCGACGGCCTGTTGAACTGGAGTACGACCCGGATCGGGAGCGTGCCGGTACTGCACGAAGCGCGCCAAACCGGTCAATCAGGATACAGTCTCGGCAAATTGATCCTGCTGGCGATCAACCTTTTCACCAATTTCTCGATTCTGCCGTTGCAGCTCGTCTCGATCTTCGGGATTGCCTTTGCCACGCTTGGTTTCCTTGGAGCGGTTTTTTACTTTGTACAATATGCGCTTGGCGGGATCGATGTGCCGGGATTTGCGACTGTCGTCATCGTTCTGCTGATCACGGGAGGGGTGCAGATGCTCGCGCTCGGGATCATTGGCGAGTATCTTGGTCGTCTCCACCTGAATGTGAACCGCAAACCGCAATTCGTGATCCGCGAGATCCGCGGTGCGGACGACAGGGATGTAACCTTCGCGGGGCCGGGGCGCAGTTCCTCGTGGCACCGGATCAGCGAGCGATTGCAGAAGAACTGACGTGGTGAGCCTGACCCTGAACATACGTGATCGTCGGTCGATCCAGAGATCTGCCCATGGCGCTCGATAACAGCCTCGAGCGTCTTGCGGCGCATCTCTCGGCACTTGCGGGCGGGCGGCTCGACGGTGTGCGGCTTGACCGTCTGTTCAGATATGCCATCTGGGGCGTGGTCAACAACGCCACATGCTATCTGATCTTTCTCTTGCAGATCTGGCAGGGTGTGATGCCGGTCGTCGCCTCGGGGATCTGCTATGTCCTGGGCGTGTTGCTGGCGTATTTCGGGCACCGTTTCTGGTCGTTCCGCTCCACGCAGTCGCATACGCGGGATGTCCCGGCCTTTGTCATCGCCTATCTCTGCGGCCTCGCCACGACGCTGACGACGATCAGCATTCTTGTGCTGTGGCTGCCGGCCTGGCTGGCGCAGATCCTGACGATTCTGGCATCCGCCGGGGTGATCTTCTCGGTCCTGACGCTGATGCGCTTTGGAGGGTCGGAGCAGGTTGACTGACCCCGCGACGGATCAGGCGCGCCCTGGCCGGGTGCTGGAGCGCATCGCGATCCCCCTCGCGGTGGTGCTGATCGCGCTGTTCATCCTGCCTCTGGTGATGACGCCGTACCTGCATGAAACCCTGTGGATCGCCGACACGTTCTTTCTGGCCAATCTGGGATGGCGCGGTGTCAACGAGCTGACGCCGGTCCTCGACTACCCGCATTTCTACGGCGGCGTGATGGCGGCCCTTGCGACCCTGTCGATGGAGCTGTTCGGGGTAACGATCAAGGCGCTGGATTATGCGCTGATCCTCGCCTTTCTGGGCGTGGCGGTGCTGACGGTGTTGTTGTTGTATTGGCGGGTCTCGCTCTTGACCGCTGTTGTTCTGCTGCTCCTATCCGCCTCCATCATCCTGCCCCTGTCGGCGTTTGAGCGGGGCGAGGTGGTCTGGCCGTATCTGACGCATGCGTTTTCATACAATCACGTGGCGGCCTCCCTGATCTTTGCCATGATGGGGTTCGGGCTGTTCGCGCCGCAGGCCATGCAGGCCGATGTTCTGGGTGGGCTGGCGGCGGGGGTGAGCCTTTATCTGCTGTTCCTGCTGAAGTTCACCTTTGTCATCTTCGCCCCGGCATTGATCCTGGTTCTGCTGATCCAAAAGAGGGTTTGGGCACTAGCGGCCCTGTTGGTCGGCGCGGCGGCGACCATGCTGCTGTTCGACCCGGGGGCCGAGCGTGCGATCGGCGCCGGGGCCTACAGCCTCAGCCTTGCGGGCGACAAGGCAGGGGGCGTCACCGGCCTGATCAAGAAGGTCTTCTACCTCACCTCGCGCGCCCAGTTCCAGTTTGCCGTTCTGTTTGCCATGGCCATCTATGTCATCGCCATGGACCGGCGCGCCTGGGCGTTTCTGGTTCAGGCCGGCATCCTGTTCCTCGGTTATGTCGGCGCGGCGATCACGATGGGGCCTGAACCCGGGCTGCAACTGGCGCCGGGTACCCTCGCGATGGTTCTGTTGTTTGCCGAGTGGTTGCGGGGGCGACGTCCGTCGCAGGCCTTTGCGGCTCAGGTGATCGGCTGCATGCTGATCGGGGTCGTGGCCCTGGCCCAGTTGGGCAATGCGTGGTTCACGACGATGCGCGGGGTGATGGCAGGCTACAAACCCCTGGTGGCCGAGGGGCCGCTGTCGACTTATGTCGTGCACGGGATCGCCGCGGTTGACGGGCCGGACGCCCGTACCCGGCTTGAACAAGCGACAGCACGGGTCATCGAGATAAAGGAGGCCGGGCAGGCATTCGATGAAAGCGTCGAGTTTGCGATCCTTGCCGAGGGGATCGCCATGCTCCAGGGCATCGAGGGCATGTCGGAGGCTCGGATCGTCTCGAACGGTTTCATGTTCGAGTTCAGCGTGCCGCTGGGGGCGCCTCCGGTCATCAGCTTTCCGCTATGGGCGGCCCCCGGGTCGCCGGCCTTTGATGCGGACAGGTTTGCGCGAGATGTCGACGTGGTGATGGTTGCCGACGGCTTCGAGAACGAGATCAACGATCTGGTCACCGCCGATGTCAAACGGATGATGGCCGACGATTTCCGGGCCTGCCATCGCTCGCAGTTCTGGGTGGCCTATATCCGCAAGGGATCCCGCTTCGACTGCGCCGACTAGGGGCGGGGGACAGGCCGCCCGATGCCTGGGCGGCGCCAGATCGGTGGCCTAGCCGGCGCGCCGGTATTCGTGCCGCAGATAGTGACGCGACCGCTCGATCACCTCGTCGATTTCGTGGCCCAACTCGTAAAAGACCGGAAGCCGGACCAAACGCTGCGAGATATCGTCGGTCACCGCGAGGTGCCCCTCGTGACGGGCATAGCGGCGCCCTGCCGGGGCGCTGTGCAGCGGGACATAGTGGAAGGGCGCCGTGATCCCGCGCGAGCCGAGATAGCGGATGAACGCCTGGCGATCCTGGGCATTGTCGAGCAGGAGATAGAACATGTGGCCGTTGCCGGCGCAATCCTCGGACCATTTCGGGCACCGCAACCGGCCGCTCGCCTCGAGATCGGCAAAGCTGGCCATATAGGTGTCAAAAATCGCCCGGCGCCGGTCGATGATCGCGTCGGTTCGTGAAAGCTGGCCGAACAGGAACGCGGCGATCAACTCACCGGGCAACATCGAAGAGCCAAGATCGACCCAGCTGTACTTGTCGATCTCGCCGCGGATGAATTGCGACCGGTTGGTGCCCTTCTCGCGAATGATCTCGGCGCGTTTCATGAAGTCTGGGCGGTTGATCGTGATCGCGCCGCCTTCACCGCTGATGATGTTCTTGGTCTCGTGAAAGCTGATGGCGCCGATATCGGCAAGGCTGCCAGCAGGGCGCCCCTTGTAGAACGAGCCGAGCGCCTGGGCCGCATCCTCGACCAGGACCAGATCGTTTTCGCGCGCGATCCTGGCGAGGGCGTCCATGTCTGCGGGAAAGCCCGCGTAATGCACGGCAAAGATCGCCCGGGTCGCCGGTGTCACCGCCGCCTCGACCTTGGCGGGGTCGATGTTCAGCGTCATCGGGTCGATATCAACAAACACCGGCACCGCCCCGCGCAGCACCACGGCATTTGCCGTCGAGACAAAGGTAAAGGACGGCATGATCACTTCGTCGCCCGGGCCGAGCTCGCACAGGATCGCGGCCATTTCCAGCGCCGCGGTGCAGGAATGGGTCAACAGCGCCGTCGACGCGTCGGTGATCCGGGCAATCTCCTGATTGCATAAATCGGTGAAGTGACCGTCACCGGAAAGCTGCCCAAGCTCGATAGCCTCAAAGATGTTGTTGATCTCCTCTCCAACCAGCGATGGCTTGTTGAACGGGATCCGTCCGCATTTTGCCGGCGCAGCGCTTGACTGCCTGGCTTTGCGAATGTCGGCGAGTTTGTTTTCTATCGAGATCACGGGTCTACTCCGAAATACGAATACGTGGAGACTTTGGAAGCTACTGCTGGATTGCCGATGAGAATCTGCCCTCGTTCGTCGAAGGTCTTGTTGACCGCCGCGCCCATGGCGACATAGGCGTCCGGCGCGATTTCGATGTCGTCGGCGACCGAGGCATTGATGCCCACGAAGGTCCGCCGACCAAGCTTGCTGCGCCCGGCGAGCACCACGCCCGACGCGAGAAAGCAAAGATCGTCGACCTTTGCGTCATGGCCGACATGGTTGCCGCTGGAGAGCACGACCCCATCCCCGATCGAGGCGCCGGGCTGGACCACGTTCATCTCCATGATCAGCGCATTGGCGCCGACGGGGACATTGCGCCAGACAAAGGCGTGGCTGCTGACATAGCTGGCAAGCTCGTAGCCGAGTTGCCGCGCCGAGGTCATGAACCGCTCTCTGAGCCAGTTCGAGCCGACCGCGACATGACAGGCATGGTCGATGGGGGGAAAGGCGCGGTCGATCTCGTCGAAGGGCACGACGGGCAGGCCGCTTTGCGTGCTCTCTTCGATGTATTTTCCGTCGACCGAGAATCCGGCGACCGTGTAGTCGCTGTCATGGCTGAAATACTCATACGCCACATTCGCCAGCCCGCCAGTTCCGATGATCACAAGGCGCTTCATCACACGGCCCACCTTTGTGCCGGAGGCAGGCCGAGATGGTGCGCGAGTTCGGCAATCTCGTCGTCGCTCTCGTCGATACAGGCGGCGAGATCCGCGAGAACCGGAAACTGGAAGATCTTGGTCATCGAGATGTCCTGACCCGTCAGCCGATCGCTGATCATGCACGAGGCTTCGAGCGCGCTAAGGGAATCCCCGCCAAGCTCGAAAAAATCATCCTTTGCGCCGACTTTCGGCACTTTCAGCAGCTGTTGCCAAACCTCGGCGATCAGCGTCTGTGTCCCGGGCAGGGGTTCGACCAGCGCCGTGTCGACCTGCCGCTCGGTCATGTCTGCGTCAAAAACCAGCGCGGCGCGGTCGATCTTGCCATTGGGGGTGAGAGGCATCTCGTCGAGCACGACCATAGAGGCCGGGACCATATGGTCGGGCAGATGCGCGGCGATATGGGCACGCAGTTCCGCCGCACTCAATCCGTGTGAGAGAACCGTGAAAAGCACGATCTGCGGGTCCGCCGCCGTGCTCTCGTCAAGCCGGGCAACCGCCTGGCGGACCATCGCATGGGCGCGCGCGACGGCCTCGATTTCGCCGAGCTCGATGCGATAACCGCGCAGCTTGATCTGTTGGTCGTTCCGCCCGATGAAGTCGAGCGTCCGGTCTGCCCGCCATCGACCGAGATCGCCGGTCTGATAGATCCGGCCCGGCCCAAAGGGATTGTCGATAAAGCGCCGATGCGCCGCGGGATCGCCCGAAAGGTATCCTTTGGCGACCCCCTCACCGCCTATCCAGATCTCTCCGGGCGTTCCGACAGGGACCGGCTCGCCATTCGCATCGAGCACATAGATCCGGGTGTTCGCGATCGGGCGCCCGATGGTGATCGGCTGATCCGGCGCCACTTCTGAAGTCATTGACCAGATCGTCGTCTCAGTCGGACCGTAAAGGTTGGTGATCCGGGCGCCGGTGGCCCCTGCGACCTGCGAGGCCAGCCCCTCGGACAATGGCTCGCCCCCCAGCAGGACATGCTTGACCTGACGCAGGGCGGCGCATGCGGGCTCGGACGCCGTGATCAGGCGCATATGCGATGGCGTGCATTGGAGATGCGTGACCCCGTGGCGAATGACCTCGGACGCGATGGAGTGATCGAGATCGTCGCGTGCATGATCGGTGCGGGTGCGTTTCAGCACTTCGGCAAGACGTGGGAGCCCGTCGCGGACATCCTCGGCGGCGATCCCGATATCGACGAGGCAGGCAATCTCGCTCACGCCGATCTTGCTGAGCTGACGAACCCGCGCCATCCCGTCCTCGACCGAGCCAAACAGGCCCGACTGGTCGAAGTACCGGCGATAGGCGTGTTCGAGCAGATCCTGCATCTCCTGCTCGGACAGCGCGTCGAAATCGACCTCGACAGTGCTTTCGAGGTCCGCGCGCCGTTTGAAGGCCGGGAAGGAGCCCGCGTGTTCCTTTACCAGATCGATGGATGAGCGCAGATAGGCCATCATCGGCTCGCGCGCGACCGCCATCGCATGGGCACGGTCCGAGCCGATAAAGCTGTGGAGCATCAGCGTGACCCTGAAATCCTGCGGGTCATGGCCCGCGTCGCGCAGCGCCTGGTGGTAGAGGGCGATCTTCTCCTCGATCTCCGGCACGGTCTGGCCGAGGAGATGGGTGAGGATGTTCATCCCCATCTCTCCCGCCTTGCGCCACGTCTCCGGATTGCCGGCGGTGGTAAGCCAGAGCGGCAGTTCCTTGGTCACCGGTCGTGGCTGCGTGATCACCTTGGTCGTCTTGTCGCCGCTCAGCTCGAATTCGACCTCCTCGCCACGCCAAAGACGGCGCAGGGTGTCCACTGTCTCGAACAGCGCGGGCTTGTTCGCCGGGGGGCGGTTTTCGGGGCGCAGGATGAAATCGTTCTGCTGCCAGCCGCTCGCCAGGGCGAGGCCGGTCCGGCCCCGGCTCAGATTGTCGACGACGGCCCATTCCTCGGCAATCCGTGCCGGGTGGTGGAGCGGCGCGACACAGGATCCCGCGCGCAGCTCGATCGTCTCTGTCAGCACCGAAACCGCGGCCGCCGTCACCGAGGGGTTGGGATACATGCCGCCAAAGCTGTGGAAATGCCGCTCGGGCAGCCAGATGGCCTTGAAGCCATGCTTGTCGGCGAATTGCGCGCTTTCGAGCAGGAGATCATAGGATCCGCCCGCATCCGAGCTCGATTGACCCCAGAAGAACAGGCTTAGATCGACCTCGCTCTCTGGCTGCCCCTGCGCAGCGGGCGCGAGCGATTCAGCGCCACTTTCGTGCAGCACGACCTTGAAGCCGTTCGCGAGCGTCCAGAAGAGTTCAAGCACCGAGATGTCGAATGACAGGGATGTCAGGGCAAGCCAGGTCTTGACCTCGGTAGGCTCGACCACATCGTCCATGGCACTGAAGAAATTCGCGACGTTGCGGTGGGGGATCATCACACCCTTTGGCCGGCCCGTGGAGCCGGAGGTAAAGATCACATAAGCCAGATCATCGCCCGCCACTTCGATGCCAATGTTCTCGGGCGAAAGCGTCGAGATCTCGCTGTCCTGATCGATCAGCAGTGCCTGGACCGTATCCGTCGCATATTCCGGCGCAAGGGCCCCTTCGGTCACCAGAAAGGGCGCGGCGCTTTCGGTCAGGTATTGCTGGATCCGCTCCCTCGGATATGCGGGATCTAGCGGCAGATAGGCGCCACCGGCCTTGAGGATCGCGAGCGCGCCAACGAGCATCTGGGGTGAGCGGTGGACCGCCAGGCCAACAAGATCGCCCTGGCCGAGGCCCATATCGCGAAGGCGGCGGGCAACCCGGTTCGCCCGCGCGTTCAACTCGCCATAGGTCAGGAACCCGCCCTGATGCGCGATGGCAGGGCGATCCGGGTTCAGGGCGACCTGTGCTTCGAAGAGGCCATGGATTGTGGCCGAGGCATCAAACGGCTTATCGGTTGCGTTCAGCCCGGCCAGCAAGAATGCGCGTTCGGTTGCCGGCATCGGCGGTATGTCGCTGAGGGCGCGGTCGTGATCGGCTGTGGCGACCTCGTCGATCAGGTGCGCCAGCCGGGCGGCGAGGATTTCGGCAAGGTCCGGCGCGATCCGGTTCGCGTCATGGTGGACCCGTGCCTCGCCCTCGCAAAGCGCCAGTGTCAGGGCGCTGTCCGCGACCGGGGCGTCGCTGTCGAGCGAGATTGCCAGGTCGGGAGTTCTGAGTTGCCGGAGGTCGGGGTCGCGGATGGGAAGATCTGCGCAAAAGAACGGATACTCGTCCTGCGTTTGAAAACGCGCCTCGAGCTCGGTGATCTGATCGCCGATCCGGTCCCTTGCGTCGAAATCATGCCTGAGCGGAACCCACTCGCTGACATAGCCCTGCCGCGTTCCGGCCGGAGGCGCACGATGAACCGCGATATCAAGGACGGGCATCGACGACAGGTTATGCGCCATCATGCCCAGTGCCAGGGCGGCGACCGAACGCGACGGGGCCGCACAATTCAAGGAAATCACCGACCAGGCCGGATCCCTCGTTCGGGGCAGGGCTTGAGCAAGCACGATTGGCGACAGGGTCTTCAAGGCCGGGCGCCAGACCGCGTCGCCCCGCTTTGCGATCGACATCGCCCGGTCGATCGCCGCGCCTTGTGCCTGCGTCGGCATGCCGAGCCGCCCGCCCGTTTTCACCGCTGTCAGATCAAACGGGGTGCCGTCCATTCTTGTGAGCCCGTCGAGCCAGACGGAACCATCGCCACAGGCGACCTCGATCCGGTCATGCGACAGGGCGAGAACGGTCCCGGCGGGGCCGCTTCCCTCGCCCCTGCCTGCATGACGGATACAGACGACCGTTTCATCGATCTCGATCTTGGGTGTCGTGACCGGATTGAAGTACGGGCCATGGTCGAGGGCACGCACGAGCCGAGCCACAGACGCCGACCCCTTTGTGAAATCAAGGCGGCCCGACCCGGCCGGCAGCGCATCGCGTCGATAGAGCCGCCTCTCACCTGCCGGTTGCGGAAGGGGCTGCAGGCACTTGCCTTCAATCTTCGCGATCAGTTTCTCGAATCCCTGAACCCCGGCCTCCAGACAGCGGGCATTCAGGCTCAGCGCTGTCTCGTCCGGTGCGAGGGGAAAGCCGATATCGACAATAACGCTGCCCGAATCCACCGCATCGGTCATTGAATGCCAGGTAACGGCATACGTCTCCTCACCCGCCACCAGCGCCCAGACCGGGGTGTTGAGCCCGCAATAGGCGGGGAGCGGACCGTCGTGGAAGTTTACCGCGCCTTCGCGTGGCGCATGAATGACGCCTGTGGGCAGGACATCAAGATTGGCAACGCTAAAGAGCCAGTCGACCGAGTTTGCCGCAAGTGGTTCGGAAATGAATTGGGCGACCGGTCGAACGGGCAGATCCTGACCCTCGGCCCAGCGGATCACCTCACGGTCATCGGAAACGATCAGTTCGATTGAATGACCGCCATTTATCCAGGCGGACGCGCATTTTACCAGTGCCGCCTTGGCTCCTACGAAAACGGCTGAATTGCGAAATTTCATTACGTTTACTCACCACTCATCGTAAAAGAGCAGAAATAGCCCCTTACGCTCACCTTAACGCCAAATCGAACCACACCGATTTCAGTGGAATTTTAGTAAAAATCAAGTGTCAGAGTCAAGAAGATCATACCAACTTAAAGGGCCGGCGTCGTTGATCCGGTATGGCATCACCGGTCAGCAAGTTGCCGCCACTTAGATCATGAAAAAGCTGTCATTTTCGGCAACACGCCGTCCGTGCATCGCGTGCAGTAGTTCCAGTTTGAGGCGTATTAAATGAACATTCCATCTATCTTGGTCGGTTCGCCTGAAGTTTCGGAAATCTGAGATACTTCCTTCTTTGATCGAGAGGGCGAATGGCACAAGGGGCCTCCCAAAAACCTGCCGCAGCCTGGCATGGCCGTCGGGTCTGCTGTCTGTATCAAAAGCGAGCCGGCGCGCCCGAACCGGCGCGTCCCCGTTGGATTTGAAGGACTTGGCTCTTCCAGTCGGGTTGCCATGCCCACGCCGCGCGACTTGCGCCCGCCAACCGTGGGCCGTTGTGCGGATCGAAGCCACGCTCAGAATCGTAATCACGTCGTAACCGGAAGTGCCGCAGATCGGTTGCGATTGGTCTGCGTATCTCCAGAACGGAACCAACCAGCCCGCAAAGGCAAAACAAACGGAGAAAATGGGCTGTCGCGGGGAGAAGGTGGTGCCCAGGAGAAGACTCGAACTTCCACTTCCGTAAGGAAACTGGCACCTGAAGCCAGCGCGTCTACCAATTCCGCCACCTGGGCAGGGGGCTGTCACCTTGCGGTGCGACGCGTGATGTAGCCACACTGCGATTGCCTGTCAACGATCCATCTCGGCGATGGGACCGGCATCTTCAACTATGGCTTGGGGGACGAATTGAGCACTTGCCGCAGGGAGGTGGGGAATCTAGATTTTGCTGAAACGTCGACATCGCGAGAGAGATTGCTTCATGACCGCATCCAGCAAACAGGCGCCGCTCGTCACAATCATCGGTGGATCGGGCTTTGTCGGCAGATATGTTGCCCAGGCCCTGGCAAAGCGCGGGTGGCGGGTTCGGGTGGCATGCCGCCGGCCGAATGAGGCGCTGTTTGTCAAACCTTACGGCGCCGTGGGCCAGGTCGAGCCGGTTCAGTGTAACATCCGCAACCAAGCTTCGGTGGCTCAGGTCATCGCCGGATCGGACGCGGTGGTGAACTGTGTGGGCGTTTTGTTTGAATCCGGCCAGAACACCTTTGAAGATGTCCAGGCAGAGGGCGCAGGCTGCGTTGCGCGCGTGGCGGCTGAGGCGGGCGTCGCGCGCCTTGTGCATCTGTCGGCCATCGGCGCGGATCGCCAGAGCCCTGCTCAATACGCACGAACGAAGGCTGATGGTGAGCAGGCAGTGCTGGACGCCTTTACCGATGCCGTCATCCTGCGCCCGTCGATCATTTTTGGCACCGAGGATCAGTTTTTCAACCGGTTCGCGGCCATGACCCGCATGAGCCCGATCCTGCCGCTGATCGGTGCAGAGACGAAGTTCCAGCCCGTATGGGTTCAGGACGTTGCCGAGGCCGCGGCCCGCGCGGTCGAGGGCAAGGTCGCCCCTGGCACCTACGAGTTGGGTGGCCCCAACGTCTATACTTTCCGTGAACTGATGACCCTGATGCTGGATGTGGTCAAGCGCCAGCGCCTGTTGGTAAACATTCCCTTTTTTGCCGCGCGCCTGAAAGCGTCGGTCTTGCAGATGCTCCCAAACCCGCCATTGACCGTCGATCAGGTCAGGTTGCTCGAACACGACAATGTGGTGCATGAAGATGCCAAAGGGTTCGCCGAGATCGGGATTGTTCCCGTAGCGCCCGAGGCGGTGATCGAAAGCTATCTCTATGCTTACCGCCCATATGGCCAGTATACCGCCCTGACCGAGGGCGGCGACACCGGCTGACTCCGGGTTTCGCGTTACGAGTAGGCGATTACCAGCAGCAGCACGCCCAGGATCAGCCGATAGATCACGAACGGTGTCATGGTCCAGCTGCCCGCGAACATCCGCATCATCACATGCAGGGCGGCCAGCGCGGCAAGACATGAGAGGAACGCCCCCAGAAGCAACTCGGTGCCCAGCCGGAGGTCCCCCGCCGCGACGACCCCTGCCGTTTCGACGGTGCCGGCCGCGAGGATTGTCGGTACGGCCATCAACAGGGCGAGGCGTGCGCCTTCCTCGCGTGAAAAGCCCAGCGCTCGGGCCATGGTCATACAGGCGCCCGAACGCGAGGTGCCCGGCACGATCGCGCAGGCCTGTGCGAGCCCCATCAGCACGGCGCCCCTGATGGTCCACGCCTCGCCGCTGAGGGTGAAAGGGCAATATCTGTCGGCGAGGTAAAGAAGCCCGCCGCCGATCAATGTGCTCCACGCGATCACCTCGACCGAGCGCAACCCCTCCATAACGCCCGCCTTTTTCGCGGCGAAGCCGACAATCAGGACCGGAATTGTCGCGATGATGATGAGGAGGGTCAGGCGCGCGTCCGAAGTCCTGGGCCGGCCCGTCATCAGATCTGCCGAACCGCGAAACAGCTTGGCCACATCCGATCGGAAAAACAGAACGACGGCAACCAGCGTTCCGAGATGAACGGCCACATCCATGGTGACGCCCTGATCAGGCCGTCCGGTAAGCAGTGGCCACAGAACCAGATGCCCCGACGAAGAGACCGGAAGAAACTCGGTTATCCCCTGAATCAGGGCCAAGGCAACGATATTAAGTAGATCCACCGTGGGAATCCTGTAGCGAGTTGTGTAGATTGATGCCATTGCCTTGGTACCCGAACGATCCCGAGTTGCAATACGGCAGGTTGTTGGCGAGGGTTCGTTCAGATAGGGACGGTTTGTTTACTAAAATTTAACATATCTGTGCGCCGGAAAGGCTGAGAAGGCCGGATTTTCCAAAATAGGTCAGCAGTTATGTCTTTTATCTTGCGTGATGATGGATTATCGACGCGGGCGGTCTGGGGGATTGGGTCTGTGCCCGGCCGTGTGGATGAAAAGCGGCACCGATGTGAGGTACCTTGATGGCGCAGAAGATGTTGAAATTCATATCGCAGGACCGGGAGATGCCGGAGAAGCGCCCGGCGCAGGCGCGGGCCGAGGATTTCGACGAGATCTACCGGCAGTTCGCGGCTGAAAAGGCCGCCGACCAGGCCGCGCGCTGCAGCCAGTGCGGCGTGCCGTTCTGCCAAAATCACTGCCCGCTCCACAACAACATCCCCGACTGGCTGAAACTCACCGCCGAGGGGCGCCTGCGCGAAGCCTATGAGGTGAGCCAGCAGACCAACACCTTCCCCGAGATCTGCGGTCGGATCTGCCCTCAGGACCGGCTGTGCGAGGGCAACTGTGTCATCGAGCAGTCGGGTCACGGCACGGTCACCATCGGCGCGGTCGAGAAATACCTGACCGACATGGCCTTTGACGAAGGCTGGGTTGCCGAGATCGCCCCCGCCGAGGAACGCCCCGAAAGTGTCGGGATCATCGGCGCCGGGCCGGCCGGGCTTGCCGCCGCCGACCGGCTGCGCCGCATGGGTTTTCAGGTCACAATCTATGACCGCTATGACCGTTCCGGCGGGTTGATGATCTATGGCATCCCGGGGTTCAAACTAGAAAAACCCGTTGTAATTCAACGCAATGAGCAGCTTGAACGCGGCGGTGTCACGTTTGAACTCGACTGCGATATCGGTGTCACCAAAAGCTTTCACGAGATCCGCGCCGCCCATGATGCCGTGCTTATCGGCACCGGGGTTTACAAGAGCCGCGACATCAGCGCGCCGGGCTCGGGCCTGCCCGGCATCGTGCAGGCGCTCGACTATCTGACGGCCTCGAACAAGACCGGGCTGGGCGACATGGTTCCCGCATTCAACGACGGCACGCTGAATGCCCAGGGCAAGCGCGTGGTCGTGATCGGCGGCGGCGACACGGCGATGGACTGCGTGCGCACCGCCATCCGCCAGGGCGCCAAATCGGTGAAGTGCTTTTATCGCCGCGACCGGGCCAACATGCCGGGCAGCCAGCGCGAAGTGCAGAATGCCGAAGAGGAAGGCATTGAATTCGTTTGGCTTTCCGCGCCCAAGGGCTTTACCGGCGACAACAGGGTCGAGGGGGTTCGCGCGGTCAAGATGCGCCTTGGCGCGCCCGATCAGTCGGGACGTCAGTCACCCGAGGAGATTCCGGGATCCGACTATACCGAACCCGCCGATCTCGCGATCAAGGCGTTGGGGTTCGAACCCGAAGAGCTGGTCCAGATGTGGGGGGTCGAGGGGCTGGAGGTCAGCCGCTGGGGCACCATCAAGGCGGATTTCCGCAGCCACGAAACCTCGCTGCCCGGTGTCTATGCCGCGGGCGATATCGTGCGCGGCGCGAGCCTGGTGGTCTGGGCCATCCGCGACGGCCGCGAGGCCGCCGACGCCATCGCGGAGCGCCTGACGGGCAGCGCCCGGATCGCCGCCGAATAGGCAAAAACGGACTGCCCGCTTTGGGGATGCAAAGGGGATGCAAAGGGGATGGCTTTTTGCAGAACCTGGCCCGGAGGGGTGAAGAAAAGGACAGCATTGATGCCATAATTGGCATCGCGGAGTTTGGAGACAGCAGATGACCGACCTGACCGGACACTGCATGTGTGGCGAAACCACGCTGGCGGTCACCCCTGCCAAGCGGGATCTGCATGCCTGCCATTGCGGCATGTGCCGCAAATGGACCGGCGGGCCCTTTCTGGCGTTCGAGGTCGCGGCCGACGATCTGAGCCATCGGGGGCCGGTGCGCCGCAGGGCGTCGTCGGACTGGGCCGAGCGTGCCTGGTGCGACAGTTGTGGCGCGGCGCTTTGGTATCGGGTGACCATGCCGGGGCCTTCCCGGGGCCTGTATCACGTTGCAGCAGGGCTGTTCGACGCAGCGCATGGCTATCCGCTGACCGGTGAGCTTTTCATCGATCTGAAACCCGGCGGCTATGCCTTTGCCGGGACGCACCAGAGATTTACCGACGCCGAAGTCATGGAGATGTTCGCGTCCGCGCCAGGAGATGAGGGATGAGCGATCAGATGTGGATCGAGGCCTACGAGGCCAAACGCGACCGGTTGGCGAATGAAGGCATGTATCTGCCCGAGGAAGAGCATGCCTCGTGCGGGGTTGGCCTGATCGCCTCGATCGACGGCGTGCCGCGCCGCCAGGTCGTGGAAAGCGGGATTTCGGCGCTGTGCGCCATCTGGCACCGGGGGGCCGTGGACGCGGATGGCAAGACCGGCGACGGGGCGGGCATCCATGTCGAGATCCCGATAGCCTTTTTCCAGGACCAGATCCGCCGCACGGGCCATGAGCCGGGCGACGAGTTGATCGCGGTGGGCCAGGTCTTTCTGCCGCGCACGGATTTCGCGGCGCAGGAGACCTGCCGGACGATCGTGGAATCAGAGGTGCTGCGGCTTGGCTATTACATTTATGGTTGGCGGCAGGTGCCGGTGGACATCTCGTGCCTGGGCGAAAAGGCCAATGCGACCCGGCCGGAGATCGAGCAGATCCTGATCGCCAATCACAAGGGCGTGGACGAGGAAACCTTTGAGCGCGAGCTGTATGTGATCCGCCGCCGGATCGAAAAGGCGGTGGTGCAGGCACAGGTGCAGGGGTTCTATATCTGCTCGCTCTCGTGCCGCTCGGTGATCTACAAGGGCATGATGCTGGCCGAGCAGGTGGCGGAGTTCTATCCCGACCTGAAGGATGAGCGGTTCGAGAGCGCGTTTGCGATCTATCACCAACGCTATTCCACGAACACCTTCCCTCAGTGGTGGCTAGCGCAGCCGTTCCGGATGCTCGCCCATAACGGCGAGATCAACACGCTGAAGGGCAATACGAACTGGATGAAGTCGCACGAGATCCGGATGGCATCGAGCTATTTCGGAGAGATGGCCGAGGACATCAAGCCGATCATCGCCAATGGCGCGAGCGACTCAGCGGCGCTCGACGCGGTGTTCGAGGTGCTGGTGCGCGCGGGCCGGTCGGCGCCGATGGCCAAGACCATGCTGGTGCCCGAGGCCTGGAGCCAGACGGCCACCGCACTGCCGAAGCCCTGGATGGATATGTACGCCTATTGCAACTCCGTCATGGAGCCGTGGGACGGGCCGGCGGCATTGGCGATGACCGATGGGCGCTGGGTTTGCGCGGGCCTCGACCGGAATGGCCTTAGGCCGATGCGCTATGTGGTGACCGGCGACGGGATGCTGATCGCAGGCTCCGAGGCCGGGATGGTGCCGGTCGATGAGGCGCGAGTGGTCGAGAAGGGTGCGCTGGGTCCGGGGCAGATGATCGCCGTCGATATGGCGGAGCAGGCGCTTTATCACGACACCGAGATCAAGGATGCGCTGGCGACCTCTCGCCCCTTCGGCGACTGGGTC
>JBCCHW010000033.1:0-24218 GCA_039028555.1 Pseudomonadota bacterium
CGGCCCTATAAATGGGTCGCGAAGGTGGGCTTGGACTGGGTCAAGGAACGGGTGGTCGATGACACTGATGGCAGGGCGGCGCTGGTTGCGCGCTTTCGCCACTCCCAATCGATCTATCAGACCGACCCCTGGGCCGCGCGGGCTGATGACCAGACAGCCAGGGCCTGGAGCCCGATGGCGGATCTGACGCTGGAGGCCGCTGAATGAACGCGGAAACGGGGGCCTGGATCGATATCGGTGCACTCGACGATGTTCCGCCACGCGGCGCGCGGGTGATCCGAACCCGTCAGGGCTGTGTCGCGCTGTTTCGCACCATCGGGGACGACATCTTTGCGCTAGACGATATGTGCCCGCACAAGGCCGGCCCGCTCTCTGAGGGCATTGTCCATGGAAGCTCGGTGACCTGCCCGCTCCACAATTGGGTGATCTCGCTGGAAACCGGTTTGGTGCAGGGCCCCGATGAGGGTAAGGTAAGAACGCATCAGGTCAGGGTTACAAAGGGCCGGATCATGATCAAACCCGCCACGCTGACGGGCTCGGACCGGGCGAAGGGCCCGCTGTGACCCAGCAAGCCTGCCGCACAACCTGCCCCTATTGCGGCGTCGGATGCGGCGTGCTGGCGACCCTTGGCCCCGCAGGTGTCGCGATCGCCGGCGACCCCGATCACCCTGCAAACTACGGGCGACTATGTTCAAAGGGATCGGCGCTGGGAGAGACCGTGGACCTCGCGGGGCGGTTGCTTACACCCCAAATCGGAGGGAAAGAGGCGACATGGGATGACGCGGTCGCGCTTACCGCGCGCAAGTTCGCGGAGGTGATCGCCCGGCACGGCCCCGACAGCGTCGCCTTCTACGTCTCGGGTCAATTGCTGACCGAAGATTACTACATCGCGAACAAGCTGATGAAGGGGTTTATCGGCTCGGCCAACATCGACACAAACTCGCGCCTTTGCATGGCGTCCTCGGTGGCCGGTCACAACAGGGCGTTTGGCGCCGATACGGTTCCCGGAACCTATGAGGATCTGGAACAGGCGGATCTGATCGTGCTGGTTGGCTCGAATCTCGCCTGGTGCCATCCGGTTCTGTATCAGAGGATCGTGGCGGCAAAGGCCGCGCGCCCGTCGATGCGGGTCGTCAATATCGATCCGCGCCGGACGGCGACATCGGATCTTGCCGACGTGCACTTGGGGATCGCGCCAGGGGCGGATGTGGCGCTGTTCAACCGGCTTTTGGCCGAGATCGAACGTCAAGGCGCAATCGATGCGGCGTATGTTGAGGGCCACGTGACCGGCCTCGCACCTGCCATTCGCGCAGCGCGAGGCGACGACATCTGCCAAACCGGGCTTGACCCCGCATTGATCCAGCGGTTCTGCGACCTTTGGATCCAAACCGAAAAGGTGGTCACCGTTTATTCGCAGGGGGTGAACCAGTCCTCCTCCGGCTCCGACAAGGTGAACGCGATCATCAATTGCCATCTTGCGACGGGCCGCATCGGGCGCCCGGGCATGGGCCCGTTTTCTGTAACCGGGCAACCCAATGCGATGGGCGGGCGCGAAGTCGGCGGTTTGGCAAACATGCTGGCGGCGCATCTGGAACTTGGCAATCAGACCCATCGAGACGCAGTAAGAACCTTCTGGAACGCCCCGGCGATGCCACAGGCGGCGGGCCTGAAAGCGGTCGATCTGTTTCGCGCCTGCGCCGAGGGTCAGATCAAGGCGTTGTGGATCATGTCAACCAATCCCGCCGTCTCGATGCCGGCGGCGAATGCGGTGCGTGACGCGATCGCCGGATGCCCCTTTGTCGCTGTCTCCGACATTCTGCCCGATACCGACACCGCCCGGCTGGGCGATGTTCTGTTTCCGGCCACGGCCTGGGGCGAGAAATCCGGCACGGTGACCAATTCAGACCGCACGATCAGCCGCCAGCGGGCCTTTCTGCCGGTGCCGGGCGCGGCAAAACCCGATTGGCAGATCATCTGCGATGTGGCCAAGGCCATGGGGTGGGGCGAGGCCTTCGGTTTCATCTCGCCCGCCGAGATCTTTCGCGAGCATGCGGCGCTGTCGGGCATTGCGGGCGCGATGGGACGCGACTTTGATATCGGTGCGTTCGCCGGCATGACCGACGCGGATTACAACGCGCTTGCGCCCGCACGATGGCCCGTTGCGGCCAACCGCCAAGGGGGGCGGTTCTTTGCCGAGGGGGGCTATTTCACCACGGACCGGCGGGCCCGGATGGTGGCCGTCACGACCCAAGCGTTAGCCGCGCCGCTCACCCCTGAACGCCCGCTGAGGCTCAATACCGGGCGGATACGGGATCAATGGCATACCATGACCCGAACCGGGCGGGCGCCCCGGCTGAACCAGCACTTGGCGGAGCCTTTTGTCGAGATCCATCCCGATGATGCGATCAGCGCCGGGATCGCGGCCGCCGAACTCGTGCGAGTCGAGACGGGGTACGGCCAAATGGTGGCGCGTGCATTGGTGACCGAGCGCACGCAACCGGGATCTGTGTTCATTCCCATTCACTGGACTTCGGCCTTTGCGTCGGATGGGCGGGTCGACGCGCTGATCGCTCCGGTGACCGATCCGGTTTCGGGCCAGCCAGAGCTCAAGGGCGCCGCCGCCTCGATCAGCCGGTATGATCCCGCTTGGTACGGGTTTGCGGTCGGGGCAAAGCGCCCCGTGGTTTGCGCGCTTTCGGGCATTGGGTACTGGGCGCTCGCCCCCAGCCAGACGGGCTGGCGGCTCGAACTGGCCGGCGATTCGGTTCCGGCATCTTGGGAGCAGGCGGCCAAACTGTTGTTTGGTGCGGGCGATCATGCCCGCACGGTTTGTGCGGTCGACCCGGGCGCCGGCCATGCCTCTGTCGTCGTTTGCGAGCGCGACCGAACGTTGGGCGTGTTGTATGCAGATCGCCAGCCCGTGGCGGTGGCACGTAGCCATGTGATCGCGAAGTTCGCGACGCTCTCGCCAAATGACCTGTTGGCGGGACGCCCGTCAATGTATCAGCCCGATCCCGGCGCACTGGTCTGTGCCTGTATGGGGGTGGGCGCAAAGACCATCGTGCACGCGATCGCTGCACAGGGCCTGACCTCGGTCGAGGCGATCGGCGAGGCGACCACGGCGGGCACCAGCTGTGGCTCGTGCCGTCCCGAACTGCACGCCCTGTTGGCGGCACATCCAGTCAAGCTGGCGGCAGAGTGAGCCTCGCGCCCTATATCCACGCCATGGGTCGCGGCCCGTCGCGCAGCCGTTCGTTGACCAGGCAAGAGGCGACCGACGCCATGGCGCAGATCCTTGCCGGCAACGCCGCCCCCGAAGCGGTGGGAGCGCTGTTGATGCTGATGCGCTTTCGGGGCGAAACGCCCGCTGAACTTGCGGGGTTTACCCAATCGGCGCGCGACACGCTCACGGGTTGGACAGACCTGCCAGTCGCCCTGGATTGGCCGTCTTATGCCGCGGGGCGATCGCGGGGCCTGCCCTGGTTCGTGCTGTCTGCACTGCTGGTGGTGCGGGCCGGGCATCGTGTTTTGCTGCATGGCTGCAATGCCAGACAGACGCCGGTGTCGGATGTGCGCGACGCGGCACGTGCGCTCGGGATCCCGTTTGTCGCGTGTCCCGTCAGCGCAGGGGACGCGCTGACAAGGCAAGGCATCGCCTATGCCCCGCTCGACGCGATCAGCCCGGAGCTATTGGGTCTCTTGCGCCTGCGCGACGTTCTGGGCCTGCGTTCGGCGATCAACACGGTGTGCCGGATGCTCAATCCGGCAGCCGCCCCGGCCATGGTTCAGGGCGTCTTCCACCCCGCCTATCGCGAGTTGCAACGCGACGCGGCTGAGCTTTTGGGCCAATGCCGGATGATGGTCATCAAGGGCGGCGGTGGCGAGTTTGAGCGTCATCCCGGCAAGGCCTGCGCACTTTACGGTCTTGAGGAGGCGGACCCCTTTAACGAAACCGCGCCGCCTTTGATCGACGCGCATCGACGTCTGGCGGATGGGGCTGCCAGCCGGGATCATCTCATACGGCTCTGGCAGGGCGAAAGCGCCGATCCTTGGGCCGAGGCGGTGGTGACCGGTACCGCGGCGCTGGCCCTGCGCGCGGCGGACCCCCGGCTAGATGCCAATGCGGCCGAGCGCTCGGCTTTGGATTTGTGGAAGACCCGCCACCGCCAGGCGGCCGCGTGAGGCGGCGATGAAAACCTTCCCGATGTTCCTGAAACTGTCTGGACGTCGCGCCATCGTGATCGGCGGTGGGGAGCAGGCCGCCCAAAAGGCCCGCCTGGTCATCAGGACCGACGCAGCGCTTGTTCTGGTCGCTGAGACGCTCGAGCCCGAGCTTGCGGATCTGGTCGCGACCGGGCGCGCCATCCATGCCAGCGACGGGGCACCGGATCTGTTCAAGAACGCCGCGCTGGTTTTTGTGGCAACCGGGTGCAAGGGGGCCGACGCGGCCTGGCAGGCCCGGGCGAAAGCCGCGGGCGCGCTGGTCAATGTGGTCGATTACCCAGAGCTCTGCGATGCCTTCACCCCGTCGATTGTCGACCGCGATCCCGTCGTGGTCGCGATTGGAACCGAGGGTCACGCGCCTGTTCTCGGCCGCCTGATCAAGACCCGGGTCGAGGAGGTCCTGCATCCCCGCTTGGGCGCCTTCGCAGCGCTGGCGGGCCGGTTGCGGGCCGAGGTCGCCCGGCATGTCCCCTTGGCGGAGCGCCGAGTCTTCTGGCGCTGGGTGTTCGCGGAAAGCCCGTGGAAAACCTTCGCCGCCGGAAACGAACGTGATGCGGTTGGGATGGTCAAAACCGCCATTGGGTCGGGGACGCGGCGTGCGCATACAGGTCGGCTCAGCATCGTCACGGGCGTGACCTCGGTTGACCTGGTCCCGCTGGGCGTCGTCGACCGCCTGCAAGAGGCCGACGTTGTTTTTGCCGACCGGGAGATTCCCACCGAAGTGATAGAACGCGCCCGACGTGACGCGACACGCTGTCGATTTGGCGTCGACAGCTGTCGGGCAGCATTCAGAAATGGCGCTCTGACACAGGCCGTCAATCTCGCACGGAAAAACCAGAGCGTCGTCTATCTGTCGACCGCCCCGACGACGGTGTCATTGCCTTCGGACCAAGATGCTGTGATCGAGCATTTTCTATGTGCGGGCTTCATGGCCGACGCAAGACGCGTTGCGACTGCGACCGCGACGACCTAAAGAGTAGGCTCCGACTTGACCTTCCGCGCGAAGATTGGACCGATTTGAATTGGAGTTGTCCCGTCAAGATCCCGCATGCGGGACAAGCAGGAGTGCAAGACCACCCGAGTTAATCTGCTCATGCCGGAGATTGGGGCGGTGCAATTCTTCCACGATCCGCTGGTTACCTGCACCGCCGACCTTCACGAGTTGTCGAAGACCCGCGGGATCGTTTCGCATAACCAGACGGAACTGTCGCACCGCATCCGGACCCGGATCTGCCGTTGCGCTGAGGACCGCTCGCACATCCCATGGCGGATGTCTTTGACCAGCTTCTCGCCGTGGCTTTGCTTGGTTCCCGGTTTCTGTCTCAACTCCCCGCCTTGGTGGTTGCGATGTGTCGGAAACCCTCGCTTATCAAATCGCCTTAACCTGTCCCATTGGTCTTGACGTCAGATATCGCGCTCAAGGATCAGGTTGCGCGGGGGCAACGTATGGCAGTCTCGCGCGGGCTTTCGTATCGGCAGCGCCGGCGTTGCGGATATAGCGGGCGTTGTCGTCGTAGCGAACTGTGTTGACCCAGGTTGGCTCACCGCCGGTCGTTTTGTGGATGGCGAGCCTTTGTTCCTGGCTTTGGCGAATTGCCTGCCGGAGATCTGCCGGGTTCCATCCGTCGAACAGGAGTTTTTCAAGCCCGGCCTTGGACCCGGCATAGGCCGGATCGTCTGCCAGGTTGGTGAGTTCATCGGGGTCATTGTCGAGGTTATAGAGAAGGGTATCCTCGCCTTCGAGCCACATCAGTTTCATCGCGCCCCGCTTGACCATCCGGCTTGGACCGGTAGAGCCATCGGCGGCAAACTCCGAAATCACGATATCCGATATCGATTTCGCATCCCCCTTCAGCGTTGGCAGGAGCGACGTGCCGTCGACCGGGCCTGCATAGCCGTCGAAAGGGCGGTCTTGTGCCATGTCCAGAAGCGTCGGCATCAGGTCGATCAGCGAGATGTTTTGTTTCACGCGCATGGCCTCGAACCGGTCCGGGGCATAGACGATGAACGGCACGCGCGCGGCCCATTCAAAGAAATGCTGTTTGAACCACATGCCACGCTCGCCCATCATTTCGCCGTGGTCGGCGGTGACGATCACGATCGTGTTCTCGGCAAGGCTGGTCTCGCGCAGAACCTTCATCAACTGCCCGACCTTGTCGTCGATATACGAGATCATGCCGTAATAGCCGTGCCGGGCCATGCGCCGGTGTTCGTCCGTCACGGTGAACTCGTGCCGCCCCTGACAATAGTGCAGATTGCGGCTCAGATGATCCATCTCGTCAAGCGCCAGGGGTGGCACCGCCGGGCGCTCGATATCATCATGGTCATAGCGGTCCCAGTAGTCGTGGCTGATCACGAACGGGGAATGGGGCGAGGTGAAGGAAACGCTCAGCATGAAAGGCTGACCATCTCGCGCACGGGCCAGATCGTACAGCGCCTGTGCGCCGTGGTAAGCAACCTCGTCATCATAATCCATCTGCATGGTACGAATGGCAGGGCCGCTTTCGATGATCGGGGCCATGGTCAGATTGGTCGGTCGGAACTCGCGGCCCTTTGACCAGTCGACGGTCCAGGCGAAGTTGGCCGGATAGATCTCGGTGGTGTGACGCCTGTTATAGCCGTGGAACTGATCGGGCCCGACAAAGTGCATCTTGCCGGACAGCTCGACCCGATACCCGAGCCCCCGCAGGTAATGGGCAAATGTCGGAATATCAGCGCGAAACTCGCTGGCATTGTCATACATGCCGATGGAAAACGGCATGCGACCGGCATGCATCGACGCCCGCGACGGCCCGCACATGGGCAGGTTGCAATAGCAATTCTCGAACACCACCCCCCCATCGGCCAGCGCCCGGATGTGGGGATCCTTCACCGTCTGGTTGCCATAGGCCGACAACGCCTTGGCCGCCATCTGATCGGCCTGGATGAACAGGATGTTTGGACGTGTTTCAGCCATGGCGCTTTCCATCATTCAACGGCAGGCGCCGGCCCACAGGCCGGCGCGATGGCAAAGGGGTCGCTTAACGCACCACCATTCCGAGCTTGTCAGCGACGTCACGAAAGGTCTGGAACTGCCCATCCACAAAGATGCGCGTGTCTTCGGGCGACA
Source organism: Pseudomonadota bacterium (assembly GCA_039028555.1). GTDB lineage: Bacteria > Pseudomonadota > Alphaproteobacteria > Rhodobacterales > Rhodobacteraceae > Thermohalobaculum. The sequence continues at coordinate 7,334 of JBCCHW010000033.1, forward strand.
TCACCATCGGGATCGAGCCAAGTTTCTCGGTCGCCGCGTTCCAGCTCTCATCCGCTTTGAGGTTGCCCAGCACACCCACCCATTTGTCTGTCGCCGCCTCGTCCATGCCGCCGGGGCCCCAGACGCCCGACCAGCCGATGACAGCCTCGAGTTTCGGATGCCCCACTTCGCTGGCCGTTGGCGTGTCTGGCAATTTGCCGACCCGTTCCGGCGTGGTGACAACAAGTGCGCGCAGCTGCCCCCCTTCGATCCCGCTGATCAGGCCCGAGAGGTTGTGGAAGATGAAGTCCGCATCGCCACCGATCACCGCCGTGGTCGCCGCGCCGCCCCCCTTGAAGGGCACGTGGATATGGGCATCGGTGTCCACGCCGAGATCGTCGATCATGATGAGCGAGGCCATATGCAGGAGGGTCCCCACCCCGGCAGAGGAGTATTTCAGGCGCTCCCCCCCTTTGATGGCCGCTGCCAGATCGTCAAAGGTCTGATAGGGCGAGTCTGCCGCCACAGCGACGGCAAAGGGGTTCATCTCGACCAGTCCGAGCATGGTGAACTCGTCCCAGGTATAGGGGATGGTTTCGTTCATGGCCGGCACCGTCGCCTGTGAGCCGACCCGGCTCATCAACAGGGTGTACCCGTCCTTCTTGCCTTTCGCGACGACGGTCGAGCCCGTGACACCGGCCGCGCCCGCCTGGTTCGCAACCAGAATGTTTTCGCCAAGATACTCGGGCGCTTCGTTGGCGATGATCCGTGCCGCCAGGTCAGCGGCCCCACCCGCGCCATAAGGCACGATCAGATTGACCGGCTTTTCCGGATACTCGGCAAGTACCGGTGTCGCCAGCGCAAACGACACCGCGAGTGCCGGCATTATCTTCGCTAATCTAAACAATTTTTCCTCCCATGCGATGTCTGGCTTGTGTCGATTCTTCTTGCTTTGCGAGGCAAATTATATTAATTGCTTGCTGCAAGCAAATAATAATTTAGGAGGGAAAATGCCGTCATTGCCCACAGATCCGGCGTCTCGAACGCATAATCTTGTTTTGGCAGAGGTCGCGCGCGCGCCCGGCATTTCCCGCAGCGACATCGCAAAGCAGCTGGGCGTCAACCTTGCCACGGTATCGCGCGCCAGCAGGGATCTGATCGATTGCGGGTTGCTGCAGGAGACCGGTATCAAAGAAGCCAAGGGGCCCGGCCGCCCCTTTATCGGCCTCAATCTGCGCCATGATGGCGGCTATATCATCGGGATCGGCGTCAACAACTTTCGCCAGTCCATCACCCTTGCCAATCTCAGAAACGAAAAGCTGGCCGAGTGGATCGCGCCCCAACCGAACGGCGCCAACGGCGCGGCCTTTCTGGAGCGCTGCATCGACGAGGCGGCAAAGCTGGTCGAACAGGCCCGCCTGCCCCGCGACCGGTTTTTTGGCGTCGGCCTCGCCATCGCGGCAGAAATTGATCAGGCGCGCGGCGTCCTGACCGAGGCACCGACCTTTGGCTGGACCGACCCGGTCGATGTCCGCCGGATGGTGGCGGACCGGCTAAAGGCGCCTTTGGCCATCGAGACACCCTCGCTCGCCATCACACAGGCCGAGGCCGAATTCGGCATCGCAAGGAATGCCCGCAACATCCTGACATTGCACTGCTCGCTCGGCTTTGGCGTCGGGGTGCGCCGGACCGGCGACACAGGCGCCTCGGTCGATTTCGGGCGGATTCTGACCCATGCACAATCGGCGACGCCCGACCCGGCAAGGCTCGACAAACTCTGTGGCGGCATCTCGGTTTTGAACGAGTTGGAAGGTGCTGCGCAGATAGACCAACTGCCCAGCATGGCACGGGCGTCCCTGCTCACGCGCTCGGTGGCGCGGGCAGAGACGGACCCAGCCGTCGCGAAGCTGCTGCGGAACCGGGGGCAGCTGACGGGGCATTACTTCTCGTTGTTGCTCGACGTTCTGGGGCCGGATCTTCTGCTGTTGGCGGGCCCCCTGGCGCAGGCCCCCGACTTTGCCGAAGGTGTCACGAACGCGCTGGACCAAGGGCTCTCGTCGCCGCCCGATATCCAGACCACCGCCATGACGCCGACCGGCGCAAGCCGCTGGCTGGCGCTGCGCGCGAATGTCCTGCAGGGCGCCATCGATTTCACCGCGCTAAAGAACGGGAGGGCGGCATGAGCGGCGAAACTCTGAGGGATGTGCTGGTCGCAGCACTGTTCGGCATTCTGGCGCTGGCAGCCCTCCTGTTCCTGATCCCGACCGGCGTGCAGGCGCCCAGCACCGTCGAACAGGCCGCCCTGTCCCCGGACTTCTGGCCCAAGGTGATTGCCTGGACCACGCTTGTGGCCGCGGGCCTGCTGTTGGTGGAAACCCTCGGCGCGGCCCGGATGAGCGCCCCAGGGCCGACCGAGGACCCCGAAACAAGCTATGATCACAGCTTTGTCGTGGGTCTACTCAGGGCCCTGGCCTTGATCGTGGTCTTGTTCATCTATTCGATGACGCTCGAGCGTTACGGCATCGTGGTGCCCTCGATCGTGCTTCTGCCCCTGATCATGCTCTTTTTCGGCGAGCGGAATCCGCTGACCATTGGCGTCCTCAGCCTGGTGCTGCCGCTGGCCCTTTACGGGTTCTTCCGCCACGCAGCAGGCATTTCGATCCCTCTTGGAGTCTTCGGGTAAGGAGCGCGCCATGGACGTCATCCTCCAGGCGTTGAGCCTGTTCCTCAGCGTCGAGAACATCCTCGTCATCGGCATCGGTGTACTGATCGGCACGATCATTGGCGCGATCCCCGGCATGACGACCCCGATGGGAGTCGCGCTGGCGCTGCCCTTTACGTTTTCGATGGCGCCGGTCACCGGCATTCTGCTGCTGCTCGGCGTCTACAAGGGCGGGCTCTATGGCGGCTCGCTGTCTGCCATCCTGATCAAGACGCCCGGCACACCTGCGGCAGCGTGCACTGTGCTCGACGGCTATCCGCTGGCTCAAAAGGGCGAGGCGCGGCGCGCGCTGGACATCGCGCTTTATTCCTCCTGCATTGCGGATTTTATCTCGAACCTCGCGCTGATCCTCTTTGCCGGTTTCCTGGCGGCATTCGCGCTCAGCTTTGGGCCGCCTGAATTCTTTACGCTGATCGTGTTCTCGCTGACGATCATCGCAGGCGTCTCCGGGCCCAGCCTGCTAAAGGGGATCATCTCCGCCTGCCTCGGCCTGATGCTTGCGACCGTGGGGCTGGACCTGATCTATGGCACCCCGCGGTTCCTGTTTGATGAATGGCAGTTGATGGGCGGCCTCAGCTTCATTCCGGTGCTGATCGGCCTTTTTGCCCTGCCCGAGATCATTCACCGCGCGACCCGCCGCCCGATGCCCCCCGGGGCGCGGCGGCAGAACCTGGGCAAGGGGGCCAGCCTCGCGGACCTGAAACGCGTGCTGCGCTCGGTTTTCCGGGGCAGCATCTTTGGCGTCATCCTTGGCGCCATCCCGGGCATCGGGGGGGCACCTGCGGCCTTCCTCTCCTATTCCGAGGCGCGCCGGAACTCGAAAAACCCCGAGAACTTCGGCAAGGGCGAGATCGAAGGCGTCGCAGCCGCCGAAGCGGGCAACAACGGCGTGGCCGGCGCCACGATGATCCCGCTGCTCGCCCTCGGGATCCCGGGGGACGTGATCACCGCCGTCATCCTGGGCGCGTTCATGATCCACGGGCTGCGCCCCGGCCCGATCCTGTTCGAGCAGAACCAGGTGATGATCTACGCGCTCTTTATGGGGATCATGCTGAGCTCGCTCTATCTGCTGGGCATCGGGAAGCTGGCAATCCGCTTTTTCAGTCATCTCGCAACGGTGCCGAACCGCATTTTGTACCCGATTGTCTTTGTTTTGTGTGTTTTCGGCGCCTATGCCGTCAACAACACGCTCTTCGATGTGCAGGTGATGCTGTGCATGGGGGTCGTGGGGTACATGATGCTGCGCCTCGAAGTTCCGGTCGCCCCCTTTCTGATCGCCTTCGTGCTGGGCCCCCTGCTCGAGGACAATTTCCGCCAGTCGATCCTGATCGGCGACGGCGACAGCACGATTTTTGTCCGCGGCCCGATCACCATCATCTTCTGGTGCCTCACCCTCATGTCGCTGTTTGTCCTGATCCGGGCGCGTATCACGGCCGCCAGGACCGGGCGGCAATCGGTGTTGACCTCTGGTGGTTGAGCGTCGCGACAATCCCCGCCTTGGCGCGCATCTGTTCCGGTTCGCGGTGATTTCGGACACCCATGTGAATCCGGCTGACGATCACTGCAATTCGCCCTTCCCGGTGAACGCACGCGCAAATCGCCGCTTTCGCCATCTTGTCGGTGAGTTAAATCAGCGCGATCTGGATTTTGTCCTGCACCTCGGCGACCTCGTGCACCCGATCCCGGCAAGCGGCGATCTCTATGCCCGGGCAGCGCAGGCCTATCGCGCCATCATCGCCGAGCTCAAAGTTCCAATCCATGTTATCCCCGGCAATCATGATATCGGCGATAAGCCGGGCGCGGGCGGTCCGGTGCCTTCCACATCCATGGCGGATATCGCGAGTTGGGAAAGCGAGTTCGGCGCGCATTATACGAGCTTTGAAACAGGCGGCATGCGCTTTGTCTTGCTGAATGCACAACTCATCAATTCCGGCCTCCCTCAGGAGGCTTTGCAGAAAGACTGGGCGGACGCCCTGCTTGCTACCGGGCAACGCAGCGTCGTCGCGCTGCACCATCCACCTTTCATCTGCACGGCGGACGAGCCCGATCATTACGACAACCTACAACAACCCGGCAGGGACTGGGTTCTGGAGCTTGCGGCGAGGCCCGGTGTCGAGCTCATGCTTTCAGGCCACGCACACAACTTTTGGTACGACCGGGTCGGCAAGGCAGAGTATTATCGACTGCCCGCGATCAGCTTCGTACGTCAGGACTATTCCGAGATGTTGCGCGCCGCTCCGGGCTCTGAAACCGAGTTTGGGCGCGATGACACGGCCAAGCTTGGATACATGATCATAGATGTATTCGAAAAGGGCCACGCCACCCAGATCGTGCGCACCTATGGCGCCGAGCGCGGTATCGGAGAGGTCAGCGCGGCGCCAAAGCCGCTCGCGCCCTCCCCGCGCATCTCGCGCCCCCTGATCGGCTTTGACCTGCGCCAGAACTGGGCCGAGTTGACCGAGATCGCACCCTCTGGCGCGCTGGACGAGTTCGACCGCAAGACCGCGCGAAACGATTACCCGTTGATGGGGCTGATCGAAATGGGCGTGCAGAGGATCCGCCTCCCGCTGGCGGACCTGCGCGACCCGCTGCGCCGCGACCGGCTGGACGCCCTGGTCGGGCTCGGCTTGCGGCCAACGCTCTTTTGCCTTGGGTTTCCGCATGACGACGGCCTGTCGGAGATCAGGCGGCACGCGTTTGACAGCATCGAGGTGGCTCTCCCGCGTGAGCACATCCCAGAGCTGACCTCCCTGCCCCAAGTTGACCTGCCCGTTTTCATCTCGCCAATCCACGCGCATACACAGGCTGAAAACGGGATCCGCAAGCACACGATTGAACATGGTTTCGAGGTTACCGACACCGCCATTCTGGAACATCTCTCAAACTTGCGCGATCACGGGGCCGCAGGGTTCGTGGTTCGGGAGTTTGCCGGTTCGGTCACAGTAAAATGGTGGCAGGATGTCCGGGCGCTCAGGGAGAAAACCGACCTTTCTCTGTCGCTTCACCTGCGAACAGGCGGCCCCGACCCGGCACGGGAAACCGAGGATTGCAGCGCGACGCTCTGCGCCCTCGATATCCTCGCTCAGGATGTCCCCGAAAAGACCAGCATCTTTGTGGATAGGCTGATTACGCAGGATCGGGGATACTTCCCAAGACCGGGCGCCCTATGCCCGGCACATAACCCGAGCGAGATCAGCGCCGCAGTCGCGCGAGCGAACTCGTCGAAAGGTTAGCCCCGGGAATGAGCACTGCAGGCCAAACGTGGCTTGAGCCACGGGTTCGCGGCCCATGCGGTTCGGGACTTGACCGCAAGCGTCGGGACAAAGCCCCTGCACATCGAACCGGCAAGCCCGTGGGAGAACCCCGACAACGAAAACTTCATCGGCAAACTGTGCGATGAACTGCGCGATGAACTGCCGAACGTCGAGCTATGCGATGATCGCAATGAGCCAAAACCGGGAGGCGATGACGACGGGCGCGCGGCTTGTCCCGCCGCGTTGATGAGAGAGAAATCAGCTCCTCACAGCTCTCGGAAACTGTCCGGAACAGCGCTCCCGAAGCACCTCAAACGGGCATCACGCGGAAAACTAACATTTGCGCTGGAACTGCTGTGGATGCTATCAAAACGAGATAAGCTACAATCAAAAAAAGGGAGGAAACAATGAAGGAAACATCAGCTAATTTTTGTACTGGAGTCATGGCGTTCGCCTTGATTTTGGGAGCACCGCTGAGTGCTCAAGCTGATAGTAGTCATGGCATGGACGTTCCCAAGATTACTTCATCCGTCGTACTGGAAGGATTGGAAGACCCTTGGGATATGGCCTTCCTGCCTGACGGCACGATGTTCTTTACCGAGAAATGCAAAGGTCTCTCGGTCAGAACCAAAGATGGGACTGTTAATCCGCTGTATGGAATGACCGACACGACGGGGTATGCTGATAGCGGCGGTGACCTTTTCTGCGAAGGACAGGCCGGAATGCTCGGCGTTGTTGCGGACAGGAACTTCGACAAGAACCGCTATCTCTTTGTCTATTCGACTTCGGACAAATATCACGGCAGCGACTGCAAAACCAACTTTGAAAAGTGCGATGGTAACATCGTGATGCGGTTCAAGGTCAGCGACGATCTCAAGAGCGTCTCTGATCGGACCGATATCGTCACAGACATTCAATACAAGCCGTTCGATTCAGACCAGCCCTTTGGCGGGCCGGGAGCGCACAATGGCGGCCGGCTTCGTATCGGACCGGGTGGCTATCTTTGGGTAACCGGTGGGGATCGTCACCGAGGCATCTGCCCGCAGGATGGAACGCTGTTGTGTGGTAAAGTGTTGCGCATCGATGCGGACGGGAATGCCCACCCGGACAACAATCCCCCCGAAGGTTTCGACCCGCGCATCTACACGTACGGGCACAGAAACGTTCAAGGCATCGATTTCCGCCCCAGCGACGGCAAAGCCTTCACGGCTGAACATGGCCCGTGGCACAACGATGAGATCACGGCTCTTGTAAATGGCGGGAATGCCGGATGGGACCCCGCACAAAACCGAGGTGGCCGCGGTGAATGCCCGGATGAGTATTGCGGATACGAGCCAAATCAGCTGGAGGCAATGGACCCTGCTTTGCGCGCCGCCTACACTCCGATGAGTGACACGCGCTTCGATGATCTGATGCCGGCGACGTGGAACAATAATGGTTTCTCGCAGGGCACCGGCTCTGCCGCGTTCCTCAAAGGCGATAACTGGGGCATCTATGACGGTCGCCTGGCGGTCGGCATCATGGGTATCGCTTTCGGCGACACACCCGAGGGCTCGAGAATCGATATGATCAGCATCACGCCAGATGGCTTGGGCATCAATGGCATCACCCAGATGCCGCTGGGCTTCTCAGAGAGGTTCCGAGGTCTCGTCATGGGACCGGACGACTCGCTTTATGTGGCCGTTGACGGCGGCAACATCTACAAAGTGACTGCGGAAAGCGCCAAATAAAATCTGCAGCGATGCACCCGCGCCATAGAACCGGCGCGGGTGTTTTTTTGCCTCATCGTGCGGGCTCCCGATTGCGAAGCAGCGGTTGAAACCTCGCCTAGCCACACAAGATCTCGAAAAGACGTTCGGCCGCAGACCCTTCAGGAATTGGACGTTTCGGCTTTTCTTTCATATCCGTGTTCATCGCAGGCTTTTGCCAGTGCCGGTCAGAGAAAAAAGTCCTCTGCAAGATTTTCTCCGTTCGCTCGGAGCAGTCGACTTCCAACAGGCTTTGATAACTGGACGCGCCCATTACGGACGTCTTGTACCGAATTCGGTTCCAGACCTGATACGAGTTGGAAACCCTCTCTACCCGCGATCCATCAAATAAATAGACATCACCGTTCACTTCATTTGAGTAGACACGCCAGTCTTCATCGCCGGCAGACAGTATAGAAACGGGCGCGAAGACTGATACCGCAGTGCAAAGTAAAATCTTCGCTATGAATTTACTTTTCATCGATTCACCCCTGAACGAAAATTATAGCTACAGCCGGCCAGTTTTCGACGAACTTAATCCAGACTTATCAATATAGTCTGAGCCAAGCGGGCACCCTTGTAAAGCGCTCTGCTGGTGACACGCCGACGGCAAAAGAGGCATCACTAGGTGGCCGCTGTTTTTCCGACAGTTCGAGAGCTTCTCCAAGGTGTACCAGGTTTAGCTTTCATGCGTTGTTTTGATCAGGACAGATCGCCTCCCTCTTCAGGGATCGCCAAAGCCATTCCACGAACATTTTACCCGATCGCGTCCGCGCCCCGACTGTCATGAATGGCCACCGTCTTGCCAGCCGCGGCACAATCATGGCGGATTGCAGAATTTGTGAACGTCGGCGCGATCTTGTCGGACAAGGTAGAATTGCGCCGCGCCGCAGGCCGACGCCGCCAGGCGGCCTTTTGCCGATGCGCTCCGCGCGGACTGGCCTTGGCGGGTTGGATTGGGGCTGTTCAGACGTACGGCCTTCGGCCATCATCGGACTTTGAAAATCAGAAACAGCAGGAGACGGTAATGAGCGGCGCTCCCTCACCGCATTGGGTCTACAACGAAACAATCCGCCTTTTTTCCGCCGGCGCGGAGCCGACCTTCGAAGACCCTGCCGAGCAGACCGCCGTATGGGGCCGAAACTGGGGTGTGAACAACGATACAGGGAGACTGCGCGCTGTCCTGGTTCACCGTCCCGGCCCTGAAATGGATGTCATCGATCCGGCAAAGCGTCTGGGAGGCATCGGCTCGTTCGGCGACCCTGAGGCAGGATGGTACATTCAGAGCCACCGGACGCCGGACGTCGCCACCATGCAAAGCCAGCATGACGGTCTGGTCGCGGCGCTCGAAGCCGAAGGGGTCGAGGTTCATCGGGTCGCACAGGTCGGTGGTGGCAGGCTCAAATCCTGCTACACGCGCGATCCCTTTGTGATGGTTCAGGGCGGGGCGATTGTGGGCCGGATGGGCGCGCGGGTCCGCCGGGGAGAGGAGCGCGCGATCAGCCTCACGCTGGCGCAACTGGGCGTGCCGATCCTGCGCACCCTGTCGGGCACTGCGTTGTTCGAGGGGGGCAGCTTTGCATGGCTCGACGCAACGACAGCCGTTCTGGGCCTGAGTGTCCGGGTAAATGCCGAGGCGGCGCGTCAGATCGGCGAGGTGCTGGCAACCCAGGGTGTCGAGTTGATCACAATCGATCTGCCTGGCTATGACATTCATATCGACGGCGCTTTCCTGATGGTTGCGCCGGGTGTTGCCCTGATTGACCCGATGCGCCTTCCTTTTACATTCCTCGAGACGCTCAAAGCCCGCGGGATACGGACAGTCGAGATCAGCCCCGCGGATTCTTCGTGGATCGTCAACTCGCTTGCCGTGGGACCGGGGCGGTTGATCATGCCTGAAGGCGCCACGAACCAGACCCTCGATACGCTGGCCGGCGCGGGGGTGAGCTGGGTCACGATCCCCTATGAAGAGATGCAGCTGAATGGGGGCGGCATTCATTGTTCCACGATGCCGCTTGTGCGTGATCCCGAATAGGGGGTGCGGTGCCCTTGCGCTCCGGCCGGCGCGACCTCGTCAAATCGGATCGCGGATCAGGGGCGATGTCGAGCAATGGATGCCACCACCGCCCTCATAGACAAGGTCATAGGGGACCGGCACGACCTCGACCCCGATCGCATCCAGGCGGTCGGCCGTGCGCGGGCTCAACCCTGCCTGCATGACCACCCTCCCCGGGCGCACGGCAATGCAGTTGAGGCAGCCGACCGCATCGTCGGGATGGACCTCGATCTGCCGGATACCCAGCTCGTTCAGCTTTTCCAGAAACCAAAAGGGCAACTGGGTCGGGTTCGTGATGGCTGTGTCTTCGTTGATCATCACCAGCGCGCCGTCGATATGCAGACGATAGCCGGTGAGATCGACGCGGATCAGCTCCGCCCCCGCCTCGCGCAGCACATCCTCGACCTGGCGTGTCCCGGCCTCGTTGACGCGCGATGATCGGCCGATGACCGCCAGCCCGGGACGAAGCCAGACAAAGCTGCCCCCCTCCATCAGCCCCGTGCCGCTGACCGTGCGCAGGATCGGGCAGCCGACCGCGGCGAGCGCACGGGTCACCGGCGCTTCCTCGCCGCGGCGCACGATAGGCCCCAGCCGTGTGACGATGGCGCCGCCTTGCACCCCGATACAGCTGTCGCGCGTGTAGATCTGCTTGTGCCGTCCCGGCGCTGCCTCGCCGACCAGCACGACCTCGACCCCTTCGGCCTGAAGCGCGGTGGTCAAAGCGTCGTGCTGGGCTTGCTGGGCGGCAAGGTCCGGCATCCGATCGCCGCGCCAGTACCAACTCTGCCCTTCTTCGTCACCATAGGAGTTCAACCGCTCGATCCGCTTAGAGGGGTCGATGATGTCCATCTCCGATCCCGGACGGTGCATCAGAACCATGCGCAGATTGCCGACATCATTGTCGCATCCCCAGTTGCGTCCCCAGACCTCGTTCTGCTGTTCCGGTGTCTCGAATGCCGGTTCTGCGTGGCTTGGAAAGGCCTGGATCGTCATGTTGTAGCGGTATTCAAACTCGCTGACGGCGCCGCTCATTTGGTTCTCCTGATTTCGTTGTGGGTCTTAGTCGTCCGGACGGGCGGGAACCACCCAGTCCGGGCCGCGGGTGGTCTCGACATATTCGGGCCAAGGATACTCGACAGGGGCGGTGGGATTGGGCCCCAGAAGCGGGGCAATCCAGTCCGAGCCGCCGATCCCGCCCCCGGTCCGGCTCTCAAACTCGGCCCGGGCGGCATCGAGGCTGACGCCATCGGTCAGGAGGTCGAGCGCAGTGGTGGCAATCACCCGCCCCGCGGTCAGAAACATCGGGTCCATTGCCGCGGATACCCCGCCCAGCGCCCATCGGCACCAATGCGGCGTGACCTTTCCATCCGACAAGGGCTTGATCACCGGTCGTCCGACATAAAGCCGGACAGTCGGTGTGTGCCATGTATAGTCGGTGTAGTCGTCCGAGGTGTAGTTCGTCTGCCATGGAGGGAGGATCGAGCGGATCATCCGCTCACCTTCCTCGGGGTCGACCAGCTCTTCGAGATTGGCGGGAAAGGGCTCCGGATCCGGATCAATGCCAAGCGTTTTCTGGATCTCGCGGCCGAAAGCCTTGGCCTCTTCCGGGAAGGTTGGCGGGCCGACCAGCTCGAAATTCGCATAGGTCGTCGCCGCAAGCGCGTGATTGGCCAGTCCCGGGCGTGTCCGTGTCACCCAACCGCTCGACACCTTGCAATGGGTCAGTGCCGCGACATGATCGGCATTGTGATCGAGCACCCTCAGCACAGCCTCGGCCATCTCGATCGACGGGCAACGCCACCCATATTGCAGCTGAGCAAAGCGTGGCGGGAGATTGTCGGAGGTCGCAAATCCGCTGTTCAGGATCGCCTCGTTGACGCTCCAACTGCCGGAATGGGCGAGCATGTTCTCCTTCGAGGCCTGGGTGATCGCGTACATCTGCATGATTGCATCCATCGCGGCGGGCGCCCGGGCGACGGCGTGGTAGTTCTGAACACCTTTCCGATCGCCCGCGCCGCCCCATTCATGCGGCTCCGTACAGGTGAACGTGTAGATCTTCGACCAAAAGCAGCCGCAATGCGTGTCCCACAGAACAGTGTTCGAGAGTGCCGGAAGCGAGGTTGGGTGAAAGCTGATCGCGGCATCGAGATCATCATAGTAGCCATGGGCGGCGTGGACCGGTTTCGAGCCGCACATCTTTTCCGCCGGCTCACCGAAAAACTTGATCCGGCCGGGAATGCCATGTGTCTGCATCGCGTGTTTCAGCGCCAGCGCCCCGGTCAGCCCGCCCATACCCAGCGCTGAATGCGGATCGGTATGCCCGGCTGCGGAGGGGTGCAGGCCCGCGCGGGGCTTTCGATAGGGAACAGCCTCCTGGCTGCATCCGGGCACGGCGTCGTATTCGGCATAAGCCCCGATCGTGGGCCCGTCGCCATTGGACCATTGTGCACAGAACGCCGTCGGCATCCCCGCCGAGCCCGGCTCGACCGTAAATCCCTCGGCCCTCAGCCGGTCGACATACCAGGCTGCCGAGCGGTACTCGCGCCATGGCGGCTCATGAAAATGCCAAAGCTCCATGTGATCGGCGGAGAGGCCGGGAGCCGACTGCGCGATCCAATCGAGGGCGGTTTGCTTTGCAGGGGTCATCGGGGCGGCCACGGTTACTCCTCCTCGACAACAGCGCTCATCCGCGCCTGTTTGCGTCGCCGCGCCCAAAGCTCGATCAGCAAAAGCAAAAGCGTCAGCAACATCAGCATGGTGGCGACCGCCGCGATCGTCGGGTCGAGATGATCCTGGATTCCGTTCCAGATCCGCTTTGGCAGGGTATAGACAGCCCGGCTTGTGATGAAGAGCATCATCACGATCTCGTCGAACGAGATGGTAAAGGCGAACAGCGCACCCGACAGGACACCGGGCATGATGGAGGGCAGGATCACGATCCGCACAGTTTGCGCGGTCGAGGCGCCGAGGTTGCACGCGGCCTGTTCGATCCGGGGGTCCAGATTGGTCAGCGAGGACGAAACCGTGATCATCACATAGGGAATCGCGATCAGCGTATGCGCGATTATTGCGCCCAGATAGGTATCGATCAGGCCAAGGTCGATCCAAAAGCGATAGATCGCCAGCGCCTGCACGATCACCGGCACGATGATTGGAAGCAGCATCAGGATCCTGACCGCCTCTGCCGCGCCGGAGGCAAGCCGCCAGCACCCGATCGCGCAAAGCGTGCCCAGCGTGACGGCCGCCGTGGTAGCGGCAACCGCGATGATCAGACTGTCCAGGGTCGCGTCGATCCAGATCTCCTTCTCGAAGAAGGCCAGGTAGTGCTCGAACGATAAATTCTCCTTTGGGAGGGACAGATAGTACTGGTCGGTGAAGGATACCGGGATCACGATCGCCATTGGCAGCACGAGAAAGCCTAGCACGGTCCACGCAAGACCTAATGCAATCGCTCTGCCGAATATGACCCGCCGATCCGTCATTCGCGTTCTTTCATAAAAGAGGCCTCATCGTGCGCCAAAGACCTGACGCAAGTCGACGACCCGCGCCACCAGGCCCAGCGAGAGGAGCACGGAAAAGAGCAGGACGGTCGAGAGCATCGTCGCCTCACCCCAGCGCAGCGTCTCTTCAAAGCTGACGCGGATGTATTCCGAGATCATCACCACCTTGCCGCCCCCGAGCAGAGCAGGCGTGATGAAAAAACCAAGCGAGAAGACAAAGACCAGAATGCTTGCCGCGATCAGCCCCGGCTTCGAGAGCGGCAGAAAAACCAACCGGAATGATTGCCAGGGAGACGCGCCCAGCGAACGCGCGGCAGACACGAGCCGCCCTTCGATGCCTGTCATGTTTGAATAGATCGGCAGGACCGCCAGCGGCAGCATGAAATGCACCATGCCGATGATCACCGCAAAACGATTGTAGAGCAGACGCAAGGGCTCCTCGATCAGGCCCATCGTGATGAGGCCATCGTTTACAACGCCTTCTCCTCGCAACAGCATCATCCAGGCAAACGCCCGAACCAGCACACTGAGCCAGAGGGTGAGCAGCACGCAGAACATCATCGCTGTCCGCTGTGCCTCGCCGACAAGGGTCATCGCGAGGGCCACGATGTACCCCAGGGCGACCGTGATCACGGTCGTCATCACACAGATCTGGAGGGTGGTCCACCAGATCCGGTGCAGTGCCCGGCGCTCCAGAAGACGCTCGTAGTTCTGGAGCCCGGGATAGGGTTCCGTGACGCTAAGCCACAGAACCTGTACCAGCGGGAACACATAGAAAACCAGCATCGCCGCAAGCGCCGGTGCGATCAGAAGCCAGTATTTCAGGCGGAGCGCGCCGGTCATTGCAGGATCAGCCGGACATCACGTCGATATAGAGCTCGCGCGCATAGGCATCATTGGTGAGATCACCCTTGCCGCTGCTCGCCTTGTACCAGCGGGCGTCCTGCTTGATCTGCTTGGCCCAGTTGTCCGGCTGGCCGGGATCGGCAAACCGGCGGTCTTCGGGCACGAGAGCGGCGGCGGCCGGATTGGCAGGACCGTTGCCCATGATCAAGAAGAGTTTCACCTGATCGGCGGGATCCTGTGCCGAGGCGATGAAGTCCATCGCAGCCTTGGTTCCGGCTGGGTTCCCTTTAGGCACATTCCACATCCCCGCCGTCACGATCCCCTCGTTCCAGGTCCAGACAACGTCGCCTGCCATGTCCTGGTTGAGCAGGTTTGCGCGGGTATGCCAGATGTTGCCCATGACCACCTCGCCAGTCCGGAACAGCTCTTGGCTCTGCGAACCGGAGGACCAAACGATCGTGTCGTCGCGGATCTCCTTGAACTTCTCGGTCACGAGGTCGAAATCGATCGGATAGATCTCGTCCGCCGACTTGCCCGCGGCAAACATCGCGGCTTCGAGCATCCCATTGGGTTGTTTGCGCAGTGTCCGCATGCCAGGGAACGACGCCGTATCCCAGAAGTCCGCCCAGCTTGTCGGCACTTTGTCCATCTTCGCCTTGTTGTAGGCAAGGATGTAGGAAAAGAGATAATTCGCGACGCCATACTCGTAGGCGTAGTCAAGCACGACTTTCGACTTGTCGACGACGCTGTAGTCAATCGGCTGGATCACATCGGCCTTTTGCAGCACAAGGGTTGTCGCGGCGCCGGTGTCGCAAACATCCCATGTGACCGCGCCACTTTCGACCATGGCGCGAATCTTTGAGGCGAGGGGCCCTGTTCCGTCGACCACCACCTTGATCCCGCTCGCCTCGGTAAAGGGGGCGCCAAATGCCTTCTGATAGGCCTCGACCGCCGGTCCACCCCAGTTGACGATCACCAGTTCGTCCGCCGCGGCCTTTGCTGTCCCGCCGATGCCGGGCACGGTCAGCGCCCCTATTGCGGTCAGTGCGCCCAGGAAACCGCGCCGATCAATCTCGCCCCGCGCCAGTTTGGTCGCAGCGATCTCGACGCAGTCGCGTTGGAACTCGCTGTCACCAGCATCGGCAATCTCGGGATAGAGGTCTTTCTCATAGGCTGTCTTCAGGATGCTCATCGTCTCTCTCCTTGACTGGCGCCCAACACTCCGGTCGCTAGGCGCGTTTGGTGGTGCGAATGCTCACGGATCATCCCGCACCAGAACACCGGCATCGGCGCTCCAGCCGAGCCAGACATTTGTGCCGGGCGCATGACCAACGGTCGATGTCCAGGCCTGCGCTGCAATCAGCATCGGTCCCAACGCATCGGTATCGACCCGGAACTGGATGCTGGCACCATAGTAGTTAACCGCCGCAATCTTGCCGGGCACTTTGTTGTCGGCGTTGAGTTCCGTGTTTTCGCCGGCAATCTTGACCTTCTCCGGACGGAGCGCGACGGTCACTCGCGCGCCCGGAGCCGGAGCATCTGCCCCGACGGTCTGGACAAAGCTTGCGCCGCCTGCGCCAAAGGTGAGGCGGCCAGCTTGCGTCTTGTCGGCCACGCCGTCGATGAAGTTCGACTTCCCAAGGAAATCGGCAACAAACCGGCTGGCAGGATTTTCATACAGATCGCCTGGGCGGCCACGCTGTTCGATCCGCCCCTCGCGCATGATGACGATTTCGTCTGACATCGACAGGGCTTCATCCTGATCGTGGGTCACATAGATGAAGGTGGTGCCAAGCCGGTCGTGCAGGGACTTCAACTCCCATTGCAGATCTGCCCGCAGCTTTTTGTCAAGCGCTGAAAGCGGCTCGTCAAGCAGCAGGAGGTCGGGCTCGAACACCAGCGCCCGGGCCAGCGCCACGCGCTGTTGCTGCCCCCCGGAAAGCTGCGCCGGGAACCGCTCCCCAAGATGGCCGAGTTGCACCAGATCCAGCGCCGCACTCACCTTTTCCCGCGCTTTTCGCCGCGAGATGCCGCGTACCCGCAACGGAAACCACAGATTGTCCGCCACCGTCATATGCGGAAACAGGGCATATCCCTGAAACACCATGCCAAAGTTGCGTTTGTCGGGTGGCAGCGCAGTAATGTCATTGCCGTCAAGCAGGATTTGGCCCGTGCTGGGCTGCACGAACCCCGCGATCGCCATCAGGACGGTGGTCTTTCCCCCGCCAGATGGCCCAAGGATCGTCAGGAACTGCCCACGCTCCACATCCAGATCGATGCCATCCACAGCGGCGAGTGAGCCATAATGCTTGGAAAGGCTGCGCAGGGTAAGAGTGTGAGAACCGGAGACATGCATCGTTTTAGTCTGGGCTTCGGCACTTGACTTCAACATCGTCAAATGCTGCGGGGAATCATCGTGCCCCGGCAAGAATTTTTTTGCAGTTCCGGTCGGTGCTACCAAACGAAAACCCGGATCTGCACGATCTGTAATCAGAAAAATTGAGATTGATCGGCTGTTAGGCGTTTATTTTGATGCAAGATATCCGTCGATGATGGTTCTTAGTTTCGCTGGGCCAAAGCTTTCGCGATGCCCGCCATGCACAATCTGGGCACCCAGCCCGGCGATGCGTTCCATCGTGGGTCGATAGTCGGCGGGGCTGCTCTCGTCCAGGGTGTCTATGATGAGCCCGTCATAAATCGCATCGCCACCGATCAACAGGTTCTTGTCGGCTTCCCAAAGCCCGATTGATCCCGGCGTGTGGCCCGGTAGATGCAACACC
>JBCCHW010000034.1:0-24047 GCA_039028555.1 Pseudomonadota bacterium
GATCGAGATGGTTGCCGACAAGTTGGGTGCAGCGACGGGCGCATCTCGCGCCGCGGTCGACTCGGGCTACGCTCCGAACGACTGGCAGGTCGGTCAAACGGGCAAGGTCGTGGCGCCGGATCTCTACATCGCTGTCGGTATCTCCGGCGCGATCCAGCACCTGGCCGGGATGAAGGACTCGAAAGTCATCGTCGCGATCAACAAGGACGACGAAGCCCCGATCTTTCAGGTGGCTGACTACGGCCTGGTCGCCGACCTCTTCACCGCGCTGCCGGAGCTCGATGAACAACTTTGAACCCAGATGAAGGAACCCAGTCTGATGGCAATCGCAAAAACGCTCTACGACAAGGTATGGGACGCACATGTCGTGCACGAGGCTGACGACGGCACCTGCCTTCTGTATATTGACCGCCACCTGGTGCACGAGGTGACAAGCCCGCAGGCGTTCGAGGGGCTGCGCAATGCGGGCCGCAAGGTGCAAGCACCACATCGCACCTTTGCGACGCCGGATCACAACGTGCCGACCGATGAGGCGCGCCTCCAGGAAATCGAAAACGAGGAAAGCCGCATCCAGGTGGAGGCGCTGGCCAGCAATGCCGAAGAGTTCGGGGTCGAGCATTTTGGCATCAAGGACGAGCGCCAGGGCATCGTGCATATCGTCGGCCCGGAGCAGGGTCTGACCCTTCCGGGCATGACGGTGGTCTGTGGCGACAGCCACACCGCCAACCACGGCGCGTTTGGCTCGCTGGCGCATGGCATCGGCACCTCGGAGGTCGAGCATGTCCTGGCGACCCAGACCCTGATCCAGAAGAAATCGAAGAACATGAAGGTCGAGGTGACCGGGACGCTGGGCACCGGGGTCACCGCCAAGGACGTCGTCCTGTCGATCATTGGCGAGACCGGCACCGGCGGCGGTACCGGTCACGTGATCGAGTATTGCGGCGACGTGATCCGTGGCCTCTCGATGGAAGGCCGCATGACGATCTGCAACATGGCAATCGAGGGCGGTGCCCGTGCAGGCATGATCGCGCCCGACCAGACGACCTTTGACTATGTCCGGGGCCGCCCGCGCGCGCCCAAGGGCGCGGCCTTCGAGCGTGCCGTCGCCTGGTGGCTGACGCTCTATTCCGATGACGATGCGCACTGGGACAGGGTCGTGACGCTCAACGGCGAAAACATCGCTCCGGCGGTGACCTGGGGCACGTCGCCCGAAGACGTGCTGCCGATCGACGCCACCGTCCCGTCGCCTGGCGATTTCGAAGGCCCCAAGGCCGAGGCCGCCGCAAGGGCGCTCGACTACATGGGGCTGACCCCGAGCACCCGCCTGCAGGATATCGAGATCAACACGGTGTTCATCGGCTCGTGCACCAATGGCCGGATCGAAGATCTGCGCGCCGCCGCCGAAATCCTGAAAGGCAAGAAGATCAAGGACGGTTTGCGCGCCATGGTCGTTCCCGGCTCGGGTCTGGTGCGCGCCCAGGCCGAAGAAGAGGGTATTGCCGCGATCTTTCAGGAAGCGGGGTTTGAATGGCGTATGGCGGGCTGTTCGATGTGCCTTGGCATGAACCCTGATCAGCTGAGCCCGGGGGAGCGCTGCGCCTCGACCTCGAACCGGAACTTTGAAGGGCGCCAGGGGTACAAGGGGCGCACGCACCTGATGTCTCCGGCCATGGCGGCCGCAGCGGCGGTCACGGGCCGCCTGACCGATGTACGCGATATCTGAGGAGCTCTGTAATGATCAAGTTCACCACCCTTGACGGCATCGCGGCACCCATGCCGCTGGTCAATATCGATACCGATATGATCATCCCAAAGCAGTTCCTGAAGACGATCAAGCGCTCGGGTCTGGGCGTCTCCGCCTTTCTCGAGCTGCGCTACGACGCCGATGGCAACGAGAATCCGGAGTTCGTGCTGAACAAGCCCGCCTATCGGGATGTTTCAATCCTGGTGACGGGCGATAATTTTGGCTGTGGCTCGTCGCGTGAGCACGCGCCCTGGGCGTTGCTCGACTTTGGGGTCCGCTGCGTGATCTCCACGTCGTTTGCCGACATCTTCTTTAACAACTGTTTCAAGAACGGCATCCTGCCCATCGTGCTGCCCGAAATCGAGCGCGATGCGCTGATGCAGGACGCACACAATGGGGCAAACGCGCGGCTGACCATTGATCTGGCGGAGCAGACGGTCACCCGCCCGGATGGTCAAAAGCTCAGCTTTGACATCGATCCCTTCCGCAAGCACTGCCTTCTGAACGGGCTCGATGACATCGGCCTGACGTTGCAGAAATTCCAGCATATCGAAACCTATGAACTCCAGCTCGGGCAGAGCCGTGACTGGGTTTGAGAAAGGACTGAACTGATGAGCAATCCCTCCCTCCTGATCCTGCCCGGCGACGGGATCGGCCCCGAGATCATGGCCGAGACACGTAAGGTCATCAACTGGTTCGGACAGAACGGCGTGCCCTTTGAAGTCTACGAAGACGTCGTCGGTGGCGCTGCTTATGACAAGTATGGCGTGCCATGCTCGGATGAGACCCTGGCCAAGGCGCAGGAGGTCGATGCGGTCCTTCTGGGCGCCGTGGGAGGGCCGAAATACGACGATCTGGACTTCTCGCTGAAACCGGAGCGCGGCCTGCTGCGCCTGCGCAAGGAGATGGATCTCTATGCCAACCTGCGCCCGGCCCAGTGCTTTGACGCCCTGGCGGATTTCTCGTCGCTAAAGCGGGAGATCGTGGCGGGCCTGGATATCATGATCGTGCGAGAACTGACCGCGGGCGTCTATTTCGGCGAGCCGCGCGGCATCACCGATCTGAACGACGGGACGCGCGTTGGCATCAACACGCAACGCTACACGACCGAGGAAGTCCGCCGCGCCGCCCGCTCGGCCTTCGAGTTGGCCCGTAAACGCGACAACCGGGTCTGCTCGGTCGAAAAGGCGAATGTGATGGAGGCCGGCATCCTGTGGCGTGAAGAAGCGCAATGGGTGCACGACAACGAGTATCCGGATGTCGAACTTACCCACATGTTCGCCGACAACTGCGCGATGCAGTTGGTGCGCGCGCCCAAGCAGTTTGACGTGATCCTGACAGACAACCTGTTTGGCGACCTGCTGTCGGACTGTGCGGCGATGCTGACCGGCTCGCTTGGAATGCTGCCCTCGGCCTCGCTGGGGGCACCGATGGAGAACGGCCGGCCCAAGGCGCTGTACGAGCCCGTTCATGGCTCGGCCCCGGATATCGCCGGTGAAGGCAAGGCGAACCCGATTGCCTGCATCCTGTCAGTCGCGATGGCGCTGCGCTACTCCTTCGATCACGAGGACGCGGCGAGCAAGCTGGAAGGTGCGATTCAGAAGGTGCTGGCGGATGGCCTGCGAACAGGCGACCTGATGGGGGCTGAGGGCGGCTCTCCCGTCTCCACCGGCGAGATGGGTGATGCCATTGTCGACGCGCTCGCGTCCGCGTGAACCGCAGCTGGGCACAAGATCCGGCAGCAGGTGCCCATGAGCCCTTGAGGCTACTCGAGCCGGCCCGTTGACCAGGCCGCAGGCCGGCTCATCGAGAAAAACATGCAGGCCCAGCGCCGCATCCTGAGGGCTTCACCGCAAACGCGGTTTGGCCCCATGGCGCGGCATGTCACGCGGCTTGGACCGTTGAACGCGGTCAATGGCCCCGCAGACGGCGCCGGTTGGCATGGACCAGGTCAACCAGAAAATCGGCGAGTGCGCGGGTTCGCGGCGATTGGGCAAGGTCCGATTGAATGACGAGATAGATCGGCTGGTCGATCCCGATATCCGCATCCAGGCATACAAGCCCCGCGTCGGCGGCGAGAAAATGCGGCACGACCGCGAGACCCAGACCTGCGGCCGCCGCCCAGACCTGCGTGGCGAGCGATGTCGTGGTCAGCACCGGGGCCCGCCCGCGCAGCACCCGTTCTGTCCATTGTGCCGCGGGCAGATGCGCTCGCACGTCGCCCCAGGTGATGAAGGCGTCCGTTTCATAGCTGCCCCGGTCCGGGCCGCGCTGGCGCTGCTGCACATATGTCTCGCTGGCATAGAGGCCATGGCCCAGCGTTCCCAGCCGCTGCAGGGTCACGTTTCCGCGCTAGGGTTTGACCATCCTCAGCGCAAGGTCCGCATCGCGACGGTGCACGTTCACTGTCGTGATGTCGGTCACGATATCGACCGTCAGATCTGGATAGCGGTCGTGAAACCGGGGCAAGGCGGGGATGATCAGTCCGCTTGCGAGATTCTCGGCGGTTGCCAGTTGGATCCTGCCGCTCAAGCGAGCCTGCGACCGGGCGCCGGTGCCGAGCGCGAACGCCGCGTTCTCGATGGCTTCGGCCTTTTCGATCAGGTCGCTGCCGTCCTGCGTCAGCTGATACCCCGATTGATGGCGAACAAAAAGGGGGACGCCCAACGCGCCTTCCAGCCGGTCGATCCGGCGTGACAGCGTCGCGATGCCGATCTGCATCGCGCCCGCCGCCGCGCTGAGCGTTCCCAGCCGGGCAACCGCCAGAAAGGCGCGGGTATCGTCCCACACCAGCGCAGGGCTGGCGTGTTTTTCATTTTTGGAAACCTCGTTCCCGAACTTCTCTAGTTCTTCCATTCTTCACACATGTCATACCCGCGCCCCGTCACGCAAGGAGGGCAGATATGCAAAGACGTCAACTTGGGCAGGACCTCGAGGTCTCGGCCATCGGCCTCGGCTGTATGGGCATGAGCGAGTTCTATGGGCCGCGCGACGATGAAAGATCGCTGAGCGTGCTGGCCCGCGCGGTCGAGCTGGGGATCGACTTTTTCGATACCGCCGACATGTACGGCCCGCACCACAACGAAGAGCTGATCGGGAGGTTTTTGCGCCACAGCGGCGCGCGGGTCCAGATCGCCACGAAATTCGGCATCCGCCGCAATTCCGGCGAATACAGGCGCAGCCTGGACAACAGCGCCGGCTATGCGCGCAGCGCTTGCGAGGCGTCGCTGCGCCGGCTCGGCGTCGATTGCATCGATCTTTACTATGTGCATCGCGTGGCCGCCGATCAGCCCATCGAGGAGACGATGGAGGGTCTCGCGGCCCTGGTGCGGGAGGGCAAGATCGCCCGTGTCGGTCTGTGCGAGGTCAGCGCGCAGACCCTGCGCCGGGCCCATGCGGTGCACCCGGTTGCTGCCGTGCAGACCGAGTACTCGCTGTGGTCGCGCGACGTGGAAAGTGCGGTGCTGGCGACCTGCCGGGAGCTTGGGATCGGGTTTGTTGCCTATTCGCCGCTTGGGCGTGGTTTCCTGACGGGCCGATTCCAATCGAGGGACGAGATCGGGGAGGGCGATTTCCGCGCCTCCCTTCCCCGGTTTGCCGACGGGGCTCTCACCCAGAACCGCCGGATCTCGGAGGTCATCGCCTCAATCGCCGCTGAAAAGGGATGCAGCCCGGCACAGCTTTCCCTCGCCTGGCTGATGGCAAAGGGTGACGACATCGTGCCGATCCCCGGTACCAAACGGCGCAACTACCTCGAAGAAAACGCCGCCGCCGCCGCGATTGGCCTGACCACCGGGGAGGTGGCATGGCTCGAAGCCGCCATCGCGGGGATGGCTGTCATCGGCGCGCGCTATACGGCCGAGGGCATGAAAGGCGTCGATGCATAAGACCGGCTGATCGCCCGGAACGCGCCGCACCTGCCCGGGCCGCAGCCGGGGCAGGCGGCCTCTCTGGCGCACGGATGGCAGGCAGCGTCTCACGCTGGTCGGCCGGTGTCGATCGATGCGGGCCGGCGGCCGGTTTGCCTCTTCAGCCAAGGGGGGGCGGGGCGCTGGACACGGCATCGCTTTGCAGGAGATTGCCCGGGATGTCGATCACCTGGGCCGTGTCCCGGGCGCGGGTCGGAGGGCCGGGCTGCAAGTCTCGGCGCGGATGCACCCCTATAAATCCTTCCAAGCATCGCGCCGCTGGCCTATAATACGCTCCGCGGGTTCGTTCCGGGTTTTGGTAAGAGTTTACGATAGGTGTTTGCATGGAACGTTCTATTCCCGTCTGGTTCTTTCTGCTTTGTCTGATCTTCGGGGCGCTGTTCACCATGGTTTTTGGCTGGTCGGTGCTCTCGACAAGTGCGGGAAACGACCGGAGCGGCATGTTCGGCCGCGCGGCGGTCGAGTTCTCGAAATTCCCGACCACCACCAAGGACGCGATCCTCGAAGTGCTCGGCTATGCCTCGGGCGACTACAAGGATGCGGCGATCCGCGTCCGGCGCGAGGAGAATGACGACTATTCCGTTTTCGTACCGGTTCCTGCCGCGGCGGGCATCGATGTCCCGGGGTTGCTGATGCGCACGGACCGCACCAAGATGACCCCGGGTTGGCGGATGCTGGGGGGGGCGTTTCATATCAATGACAGCGTCGAGAACGCGGTCGTGCTGATCTCACCCGATTTGCAGGTCGTCAGAAAGTGGGTTGTCGACGAGGTGCCGGTGGGCGAGTTTGAACCCCGGCCCAAATTCCGCAAATTCGTCCACGGGACCGAGCTTTTGCGCGATGGGTCGCTGGTCTTCACCTTTGACGGGAGCGTCTCGCTGCAAAGGTTCGATGCCTGTGGCGGGCGGGTCTGGGCAATCCCGGGCCGGTATCATCACGCTGTCACGGCGGACGATACCGGCACCACGGTCTGGACCTTTGTGGGCAATGACAAGATCTCGCAGGTGAAGGTGTCGGATGGCAGCGTACTGCGCGAGATCTCTACCGATGACATCATCAGAGCCAATCCGATGATCGACATCCTCGAGATCCGCCGCGACCATCTGAACGATCTGGGCGAAAACACCAAGTTCTCGCCGGGCAAGTGGATGGCCGACCCGTTTCATTTCAACGATGTCGACCCGTTGCCCACCGATATCGCGGACCGGTTCGACAGGTTTGAGGCGGGGGACCTGCTGGTGAGCGCCCGCTCGCTGAACCTGGTCTTTGTGCTCGATCCCGACACGTTCGAGATCAAATGGTGGCGCTCGGGCGCGGTGCAGCGCCAGCATGACCCCGATTGGCTGCCCAACGGCAACATCATGGTGTTCAACAACCGGATGAGCCGCGACTTCAGCGAGATCGTCCAGATCGACCCGTCCAGCATGGAAAGGCAGGTGGTCGTCGATGGACGCGAGCTGGATTTCTATTCCCGGATCCGGGGCAAACAGCAGTCGCTGCCCGATGGCTCGCTGGTCGTGACGAGCTCGCAACAGGGCCGTGCGTTCGAGATTGACCCCGACGGCCAGGTGGTGTTCGAGATGGTCAACACAAAGCCGGGCAGCGAGGACACCAACTATGTGGTCTCGGAACTGAAATGGCTGCCGCTCGACTATTTCGACGGTACGTTGCCGGACTGCGCCGGGGCTAACTAGGCGCCCTATTGCCGGGGTCACCACCCGGGCTGCCAGTCGGGTCACGGCCGAGAGCCCGAGGGAACCGGTGTTTTGCGACCCCGGTCTGCGCCAGGCTGTCGCCCGGTTCTACCCCCGCCTCGCAGGCAGCAAGATGCTGACCCGACCGTTCTTGAAAAAACGCCTCGTGGTCTTTTGGGCACTTGGCGGGTCACCGCCTTTCTGACGGATTTCATCGGCGGGCTGGACCGGCCGCGAGTGACCGAACCGGTCAGATCCCAGGATTTTGCCCAAATAGCTGAGTCTGGAGCAGAATTCTTTTCCAACTGATTCAGATTGAAACGATCTCGATCTACTCTCGGACCCTGCGGCGCAGGGCGGCGAGCACCTCGCGGGCGGCCTTGCGCGGTGACGGCCTGGCCCCGCCTGGGCCATAGAGCGCGCGGTCAAGGGCGGCGAGTTCCCGTGGCGTGGGCTGTCCACCGCGGCTGAGCAGCCGATGCCCCAAAAGCCGAACCGCCCCGGCATCGCCCCGCCGGGCTGCCCGGCGCAGCGCGGCGATGTCGGGGTCGCGGCGAAGCCAGCCCGGCACCCGCCAGTTGCCGCGCCCGATCGAGCCCGAAAATCCGATCGCAAAGGCCGCGAGCAAGGCCGCGGGAACGCTCCACCGGGGCAGGTCGGGCAGCGGGAGGGCACCGCGCGATACCGTGCCGTGGGACGCTGTTTCAGGGCCATCCGGTTCGGCGGGTTCGCTGACCTCTTGCGGCCCGCCGGCAAAGGCAACGCGCTGGGCGACCAGCGTGATTTCCCTGGCGGCGGCCGCCTCGGAGTCGAAATACGGGATCGGCACGGGGTTGAGATACCCCGCCGAGCCGTCCTCGGGCCGCAGGGTCCAGCGCCAGAAGACGCGGGTGATCGGCCCGTCGGGCCCCAGTTGGGTCATGCTGCGCACCGGATGGGGAAAGATATGGACCCCCGCGCCGGTCATCTCGGGCATTGGCGGTACCCGTTGCGGCGCGCTGCCGGTCAGCGTGAGGGTCACGATCCTGAGCGCGCCGCCCCCCGGGGGCAACGCCTCGGGCGGGTTTGACCAGCTGTCAGAAACCCGAAGGCCGCGCACCGGAAACCACCAATCCTCGACCTCGGGCTGCGGCGCGACGGTGACTGTCAGGGTGTTCGAGTGCTGATCGACGGGGATCGTCTCGCCCCGGCGCGTGAACATCTCCAACTCGTGGGTAAAGGCCGGGACCTCGATCTGCCCCGCCTGTTGGGGGAACAGCGCCATGCGGCGTTCGAGTTTCAGCACCTCGAACCCGTCTTCGAATGCGTGATACCAGCGGTCTTCGCCCAGCTGCATCCAGTCAAAGCCGTCGAGGGGGGGCTGAACCAGGTTTTCGCGGACCACCGGAATCCGATAGGTTCCCCGGATCGACAACAGGATCATCTCGCCGGGGAAGGGGTCGCGCGCGCGATCCTCCAAGAACAATTCCAGCCGGATGTCATCGGGCTCGATCCTGGGTTCGGCCCGCGCGGGCAGGGCGGCGATCACCAGTACAAGGGCCAGCAGCCATCTCATTGCGGATCCTCCGCCATGGGCAGCGCGGTGCCCGCTGCGTCGCGTCGTTTCTGCTCGGCGGCGAGGCGGGCGCGCAGATAGATCCCCGGCTGATCCTCGAGGGTGGCAAGCCAGCGCCGGTCAGCGGCCACGAACTGTTCGTCAAAGATGTTGGGAACCCGGCGCAGGCCCGATGCCGCCACCTCGGGCATCCAAAAGCCCGATTTCGGGTTGTTCGTGGCGTCTCCCTCACCCTCGGCGCGGCCCTTGCCCTTGCCGATATCCGCCTCGACGGTCTCCCCCTCGCGGTCGCGGCGCTTGAAGCGGGGCACGGGGTCGAACGTCATGCCCGCCAGCAGCGAGGCGACGATCTTGTGATTGGCACGGGTTTCCTGATCGCGGGGATTGGCGGCCAGAACCCGGTCCCAGGCGACCAGCGCCGTGGCGTAATCGCCTGCCCAGGCCGCCGCGAGCCCCTGATTGTACGCCTGACCGGCCTCGGCAAAGGCCCCGGCGGCGGCGGCATACCGCCCCGCCCGAAAAAGCGCCTCACCCCGCAGGCCCGGATCGTCGGTGAGGGCGGCTGCCAGATCGCTGAGCCCGAGCCCGAGCGCCACGCGGCTGAGCGGGCGCGTCCCGTCAAGGGCCAGAACCATCGCCACCAGCGCGCCGCCGATCAGCGCGATCCATCCCGGGCGCCTCATCGCTGCCGCCGCCGTGGCAACAGGAAAAAGGCGGGGATCAGCGCGAGCAACAGCAGATAGCGCCCGTAATCCTTGAGCACCAGCATGCTGTAGCCGGTGGCCGCCAACCGCGTCACCGGGCGGCCGGCGACAAGATCGGTGACGGGGCCCATCGTCTCGAGCGTGGCATGCGCACCGCCGGCCGCTGCCGCAAGCGCGCGGAGCGAGACCGCGCCTTGCGCATCGCCCGGCACCTCGACGACCGAGACGGGAGCCCCCCGCGCGGCAAGGGAGGCCGCTTCGGCAATGGCATCGGGGCCGATGGCGGCCCCGTCGCTGACCAGCACGACGTCGGATGAGAGGATTTGGGCATCTTCGATCATGCGGCGCGCCAGGCGCAGCCCCCCGGCGGGGTTGCTGCCCGCGACGGGCATCGTCTCGGCATCGACCAGCGCGATGGTGCCATCAAGGCTGCTGGCGTCGGTCGAGAAGGGGGCGAGGGTATAGGCCTCGCCCGCAAAGGCGACAGCAGCCGTCTGGCGGGTTCCGGCGGCCCGCGTGACCAGCCGTGCGGCCGTCAGCGTGTCGAAAAGCCGCCCGCCCGTGGTGACCGAGGGCGAGAGATCCAGCACCAGAACGACGCCATCGAGGTTGCGATAGCTGACCGACCCGCGATGTTCGACCGAGGGGCCCATGAGGGCGATGGCGAGGAGCGCGAGCACCAGCGCGGGCCACCAGTTGCGCCGCCCAGCACCCGGCTGCACCCGGCCCATCCGGCGCATGGCGGCCAACAGAGCGGGGTCCATCGCCCGCTCCCAGGCGCCGAGCCGGTCCATCCGGTGCGCGAGAAAGGCCGCAGCGACGATGGCAACCGGAATGAGCGCCAGCCAATAGGGACGTTGCCAGAAATATCCCAGCACCTCGATCATGTGCGAAGAAAGCCGAGCATGATGCCAAAGCAGAGGAGCACCGCCGCCCCCGCCGGCCAGGTCCAGAGCGGGCGGTGGACCAGCGCGCCGGGCCCGTCGGTCGAGATTGCCTCGAGCCTGTCGATGGCCGCAGCGACGCGCACCAGATCCTCGGTCGTGCGCACGCGGAATGCCTCGCCGCCCGAGAGCTCCGCGATCGCGTTCAGCGTCTCGACATCCACGGCGCCGCGGGGATCGTCCGCCTCTTTCAGGGATTCGGGGCCCATGGCGATGGTGTGGACGCGCACGCCCAGATCGCGCGCCAGCTTGGCCGTATCGCGCGGTTTGGCGGGGCCCGAGTTATGGGCGCCGTCCGAGAGCAGGATCACCACCTTTGCCGCCGCATCGCTTTGATCGAGGCGTTTCAGCGCCAGACCCAGCCCGTCGCTGATGCTGGTGGCGCGGCCCGAGATCCCGATCTCGGCCTTCTCCACCGCATGGGCGATCGCCTCGACATCATAGGTGGGCGGTGTGGCGTAATAGGCGCGGCTGCCAAAGACCACCAGCGCCATCCGGTCGCCGCCGCGACCGCGCGCAAAGCCCGTGGCCACATGCTTTAACGCCGCGATACGAGAGACCCGGTTGCCGTCGATCTCGAAGTCATCGCGGATCATCGAGCCGGACAGGTCGAGCGCCAGCACCAGATCGCGCCCGCTGACCGGCAGTGCGGGATTGGCCACCAACAACCGCGGGCCCGCCAGCGCACTGACAAGTGCCAGCCACAGCAAAAGAGGCAGGAGCCGGGCGGTGCGGCTGCCGGTTGCCCGCCCCGGCGCCTGGCCGAGCCGCGCGCCGATCCCCTCGGGCACCTGCAACGCCGCGCCGCCTGCGCGCAACGGCGCCAGCCACAGCCAGGCCAGGACCGGCAGGGGCAGCAGAAGCAGAAAGAGCGGATCGGCGAAATCGAGCATCGCTTACCCCTTCGTCGCGCCGGCAGCGGTGGCGATGGCGGTTTCCAGCCGTTCGGGCGTGACCGAGGGGCCGGGGCGATAGAGCGTCTGCTCCAGCGCCTCGATGAGGCCGGGATCGACCCCCATCTGCTCGACCGCGCGGCGTGTCCAGCGTCCGGGGCCCGGTGCGGTGCGATTGGTCAGATCACGCAGCACGGCGGCGAGGGCGGTGACCCGCTGCGGCCCAGGCAGGCTCCGACAGCGTCGGATCAGCGCGCCGGGATCGGTGCGCGCGCGGTGGCGAAAGGCGCGGATCGCGGTGGCGATCAGGGCCGCGAGCAAAAGGCCCAAGCCAAGCGCCGTGATCAGATCCCCCCATCCTGTCGGCGCATCGCGCAGGCCATAGAGCCCGGCGAGGATATCGGCCTCGTCAGACAAGGCTGGTCTGTCGGTCCGGCGGCACCGCGCTCTGATAGATGCCAGCAACGGTGAGCGCGGCCTGTTGGATGTCAGGTGCCCGGGCCTGGTCCGGGGGCAGGGCGGCGCCTGAGAGGCCCGATGTGGTATAGAAGCGGTACCTCTCTCGCGGGGCGGCTGTTTCGAACGCATCGACGATGCGGATCACCGAAAAGGACGTGCGCTGGTTGAGCGCCAGCACCGCCTCGTCGAATGCCGGGCCGGGGGTGTCGAGCCCGGTGGCCAACACCACCTCGGCCCGTCTGGGGGCGATCCGGCGGGCAAGCATCAGCGCCTCGCCCAGCGGCGGATCGGGCTGGTTCGAGCCGCGCAACGCCGCGTCATGGGCACGCGCCATCGCGCCGATGATCGCAACCATGGCGCGGTCATGGGCCTGGGGCGGCACAAACACCGACTCGGTGGCCGAGACCGCGAGCAGGGCCGCGCGCCCGCCTTCGGCCACCGCATGCCAGCCCGCGAGGCACAGCGCCTCGGCCGCCGCGATCGAGCGCAGCGTGCGCCGGGTGCCCCACAGCATCGAGGGGCGGAAATCGGCTATCAGCAGCGTCGTCCGGTCACGCTCTGCCTGAAAGGTGCGCACCTGAAGCCGCCCGCTGCGCGCGGTGGCGTTGCGGTCGATATGTCGGGGATCATCCCCATCGGTAAAGGCGCGAAGATCTGCCGTCTCGAGCCCCGGACCCTTGCGCCGGGTCACGAAACCGCCGGGCAGCGAGGTCATCGCGTGGGCACCGGCTGCCCGGCGGGCCAGCGGGCGCAGACGCAGCAGATGATCGGGGTCGAGCGTCAGCATGGATCAGAGCGGCTCGATTCGCCCAAGCAGGCCACGGATCACGTCGCGCGCCGTTGTCCCGTCGGCTTCGGCCCGCCAGGTCAGGACCATGCGGTGGGCGAGCGCATCCTCGGCCAGATGCGCCACATCCTCGGGCGTCGCGAAATCGCGCCCGTCGAGCCAGGCCCGCGCCCGTGCCCCGGCGAGCAGCGCGAGCGACCCCCGGGGGGAGACGGGATGCTCGACCTCCGGACAGGTCTCGCCATCGCGGGTCGCGGTGACCAGACGCACGATGAATTCCTTGAGCGCGGGCGCCACGTGAACGCCCTGCACCCCCTGTTTCGCCGCGCTCAGATTGTCGAGCGCGAGCAGCATTTGCGGGCTGGCCGGGGTCGCGGCCTCCACATCCACCAGGTCGAGGATGCGCATCTCGTCCTCGGGCCCCGGGGTGGAGACGACCACATGGTACATGAACCGGTCGAGCTGCGCCTCGGGCAGGGGAAAGGTGCCTTCGTGCTCGATCGGGTTCTGGGTCGCGACGACCATAAAGGGCTCGGGCAGGGGACGGGTTTCGCCGCCGACGCTGATCTGGTTTTCAGCCATGGCTTCGAGCAGGGCGGATTGCACCTTTGGCGGCGCGCGGTTGATCTCGTCGACCAGCACGATGCTGTGAAAAAGCGGCCCGGCAACAAAAACAAAGTCGCCGGTATCGGGGCGAAAGACCGGCGTGCCGGTCAGGTCCGAGGGCATCAGGTCGGGCGTGCACTGGATGCGCGAAAAGCTCGCGTCGCACCCCTCGGCCAGTACCCGCACCGCGCGGGTTTTCGCGAGGCCCGGAATCCCCTCGACCAGAACATGCCCGCCGGTCAGCAGCGCGATCAGCAGCCGCTCGACCAGAGGCGTGCGCCCGATCAGCCGGCTTTCTATCCAGTCACGCAGCCCCAGGACGGCCGAATTGGCGGTGGCGATATCGTGCACTGGGATCCTCCGGCCTTGATGTTTTTCCCGATCATACAGAAAAGCCGGAAAGGGAGAAGGGCGATGTCGTGGCGTGCACCCCGAGGCGCACGCGACCCGGACCGCGCCGATCGCCGATTGGTGTTTCTCTGAATCGAGACCTTTGGGTGCTCATTGTTGCGCGATGGATTTCAGCCATCTGACAAAGGCTGAACCCGCCGCGGTCATCGGCAGCGATGTGGAAAGCAGATAGGAGCCAATCAGCGCCTCGGCGCTGTCGGGCAGGGGGCAGAGCCGCCCGTCGGCAAGATCGTCCGAGACCATAAAGCGGGGCGCGAGCACCATGCCAATCCCCGCGATCGCCGCACGGATCGCAACATCGTCTAGGTCGAATTGCCCCCCAAACACCAGCTTGGTTCCTGCGTTCCCGGTATCGCGCAGCCAGACCTGCCAGTCCCAGTTGTTCTGGGTGCTTTGCAGGGCGGGAATGCGGGTGAGATCGGCCCGGTCAGGCGCGGCGTCGCGCAGTTTGGGTGAGAGATAGGGCCTGCAACGGTCATGCAGCAGAACCTCACCATCGCCCGGGCTCTGCCCGGCCGGGTAATAGGCCAGGGCGATATCCGCGCCATGGGTCGGTGGCAATCCGGTCTTGCCCCAGGTTTCTATCCTGATCGCGACATCTGGCCTGCGTTTCTTGAACCCCTCCAGCCGGGGGATCAGCCACCGCGTGGCAAGGGTGGTCGGCACCAGAACCGACAGATCGCGCCCGTCGCTCATCGCCATCTCGATCGACCGGTGGAGCGTGTGCAGGCCGGCGCCCGCGCTGCGCAGGAACGCCTCGCCGGTCTCGGTAAGCCGGATCGTGTTGTTGCCCCGGCGAAACAGCGTGACCCCCAAATCCGCCTCGAGCTTGAGGACCTGACGGCTGACGGCGCCCGGGGTCACGCCAAGGCGGACCGCCGCGCGCTTGTAGCTGCCGCAATCCGCTGCGGTTGCAAAGATCCGGACTGCATTGAGGGATATCTGATCCGCTTTCTGCATGATTTAAACTCATTCAGAGAGAAAAATTATCGTTTGAAAACTTATCAGATTGCAGGGCAAATCGCAATCAGCCGCGAACCTCAAGCCCCAAGGGATCTCATGCATAATCACCTCTCGGCCATCCTTTGGGTGCTTGCGAGCACCTTTATCTGGACCGTGATTTTCGCCGCGGGAAAGATTGCCGGCGGCGATATCGGCGTCTTTCAGCTGACCCTCGCGCGGTATGTCGGTGCGCTGGCGGTTGTAGGGGTGCTGGTGCGGGCTGAAGGCGGGGTTCGAGCCCATCGCAGCACCCAGCCATGGCGGCATCTGGCGCGCGCGATCTGTGGATGCGGCGCGGCTGTGGCCATCACCTGGGCGTCGGCGAACATGCCGCTGGTCGATGCAACCGCGATCGGGATGCTGTACGGACTGTTTGCCGTTTTGCTGGGGGGACTTGTCCTGAACGAGACGATCGGCGCCAGACAGCGGGTGGGGATTCTGGTTTGCGTCGCCGGGGTTGTCCTCGTCATGATCAACAAGGGCGCCTTTCGCAGCGGTGTCGTCATCCTCCCGGCCCTGGCGGCCTTGCTGAGTGCGGTTCTGATGGCGGTTGAAGGAATGCTGATCAGCGTTCTGGGGCGGGGAGAGCGTGCGCTTGGCGTCATGCTCCATGTCACGGTCTTTGGCTGTGTGTTGATGCTGGCACCCGCGCTGATGCAGGGGCAAAGCCCCTCCACTGCCTCCATTCTCTTTGGGCTCGCCCTCGGGCCGCTGGCGCTTTTGGGTCAGTACTGCACGATTCGCGGCTATCGGCTGGCGCCCTTGTCGGTGGTGGCGCCGATTGACTACACGTGGCTGTTTTTCTCGGCAGTTCTGAGTGTGATGGTCTTTGCCGAGGCCGTTGGCCTCTGGACATGGGTCGGGTGCGCGGTGATCGTGCTGGGCGGGGCGCTGATAGCCCGGCAGAGCACAAGAGATTGAGCGCGCCGATCATTGTTGCGCCACTTGGCCCCAAAAAAAAACCGTCCTTCGCGGCAACAGACACCATCGCGGCGGCAAGAGATGCGACGCAGCCCCGGGCACCGTGATTGTCTTTCTGCGGATATGATGCGATTTATCCGGAAAACACCTACGGAGGCACCATCATGAACAGGATCTCGAAACCGGCCGCCACGCTCGCCGGGCGGGCAGGACGCCGCTGATGGCCGATCAATCGACAACGCGCCGTGGCCGCGCGATCCTCGCCGATCCCTTGTTCAACAAGGGAACCTCGTTTTCGGTGGCAGAGCGCCGCGAACTGGGCCTTCTCGGCCTGTTGCCGCCCCATGTCGAGACCATCGAGGAGCAGGTTCAGCGCGCCTATGAAGCCTTTCTGGCCGAGCCGACACCGCTGGAGCAGCACATCCTGCTGAGGCGGATTCAGGACACCAGCGAAGCGGTCTTTTACCGCCTGGTGGTCGAGCATCTGCACGAGATGATGCCGGTGATCTACACGCCCACCGTCGGCACGGCCTGCGAGCAGTTCTCGGAGATCTATCGCGTGCCCCGCGGACTGTTCATCGCCTATCCCAACAAGGACCGGATCGACGAGATCCTGGAAAACACCATGAACGACGATGTGCGCGCGATTGTCGTGACCGACGGCCAGCGCATTCTGGGGCTGGGCGATCAGGGTGCGGGCGGCATGGGCATCCCGATCGGCAAGCTCTCGCTTTATACGGCGGCGGGGGGCATCCATCCGGCGCAGACCCTGCCGGTGCTGCTCGACTGCGGCACCGATAACGACGAGCGCCTGGCCGATCCGTTCTATATCGGCTGGCGCAACGGGCGGGTGGATGGCGATGATTACCTCGGGTTCGTCGATGCCTTTGTGCAGGCGGTAAAGCGGCGCTGGCCGCACGTGCTGTTGCAATTCGAGGATTTTGCGATCCAGCACGCGGTGCCCCTGCTCGAGACGTATCGAGATCAGCTCTGCATGTTCAACGACGATGTGCAGGGCACGGCCGCCGTGGCGGTGGGCACATTGTTGGCCGCCTCGCGGATCGCGGAGATGGATGTGAAGGATCACCGCGTTGTGTTCCTGGGCGCAGGCTCGGCAGGCTCGGGCATTGCCGAGCATGTGATCCGCGCGCTGACCCGTGCGGGGTTGAGCGCCGAGGAGGCGCGCGCCCGCGTCTACATGGTCGACCGCTATGGTCTGATCCATGACCGGATGGAGGGGCTGGCGCCGTTTCAGCAGGCGCTGGCCCAACCCCATGCCGCAGTTGCCGGATGGGCGGGCAGCGATGGTCAGATCGATCTTGCCAGCACCGTGGCGCAGGTCAGGCCGACCGCGTTGGTCGGCGTCTGCGGCCAGCCCGGCCTGTTTACCGAAGAGATCGTGCGCAGCATGGCCAGCCAGTGTGCGCGGCCGATCATCTTCCCGATGTCCAATCCGACCTCGCGCGCCGAAGCGGTGCCCGAGGACATCCTGCGCTGGACCGACGGCCGCGCGCTCGTCGCCACAGGCAGCCCGTTCGAGCCGGTTGACCTTGATGGGACGACCTATGCCATCGCTCAATCCAACAACACTTATATCTTTCCCGGCATCGGTCTGGGGGTGATCGCGGCCAAGGCAAGCCGGGTGACCGACGGAATGCTCTCGGCCTCGGCCGAAGCCCTGGCAGAGGCATCGCCCGTCAGCACCGCGCCCGGCGCCTCGATCCTGCCGCCGATCGAGGATATCCGCGACGTCTGCAAGGCCGTCGCAATCGCGGTCGCCAGACAGGCGCAGGCCGAGG
Source organism: Pseudomonadota bacterium (assembly GCA_039028555.1). Classification (GTDB taxonomy): domain Bacteria; phylum Pseudomonadota; class Alphaproteobacteria; order Rhodobacterales; family Rhodobacteraceae; genus Thermohalobaculum. The sequence goes on from JBCCHW010000034.1 coordinate 17,449, forward strand.
GCGTGGCGCCCGAAACCACCGACGAGGCGCTGCTCGCGGCAATCGACCAGACCCAATGGGTGCCGGACTTCGACTGAGCGCGGGTCGCGACGAACGGGCGCAGGGCGTGGGCTGTACAATGCCCGTTTCATAGCGCGAAGATCGGGGCACTCGCAGTCTGAATCGAGGCAATTTCCATGCCTGGCCCCCCGCCCGTACCCGTCGCCGGAGACACCAAGCTGCCTGAACACGTCGATGTCGTCGTGATCGGCGGCGGCATTATCGGCACCTCTACCGCGCTTGAACTCAGCGAGCGCGGCCACCGCGTCGCGCTGTGCGAAAAGGGCGGGATCGCCCATGAGCAGTCGAGCCGCAACTGGGGCTGGGTGCGCATGACGCTGCGCGACCCGCGCGAGATCCCGCTGATGGCCGAGGCGATCCGGGTCTGGCAGAGGCTGGATGCCCGGATCGGGCGCGATACGGGCTATGCGCAGGCCGGGATCGTCTATCTCGCGAAGACCGAGGATCAACTGGAGAGCTGCGCGCGCTGGGCCCGGCATGTCGAGCCCCATCAGATCCCGTGCCAGATCCTCGACCGGGCCGAGGTCAAAGCACGGTTTCCCGAGATGCAGGCGGAGGTGGCGGGCGCGCTCTCGCTGCCCATGGATGGCCGGGCCGAGCCGCAAAAGGCCGCCCCCGCCATCGCCGAGGCCGCACGAGAGGCGGGCGCGGCGATCCTGACCCGATGCGCCGTGCGCGGCATCGAGACCAGCGCCGGCGCCGTCAGCGGCGTGGTGACCGAACGCGGGCGCATTGCCTGCGAGGCGGTGGTGCTGGCGGGCGGCGCCTGGTCGAATCTGTTTTGCGGCAATACGGGCCTCGACTTGCCACAGCTCTGCGTGATCAACCATGTGCTGCGCACCGTCCCGGTCGAGGGCGGGCCGGAGCCGGCGCTGAAGCATCCCGATTTCTCGATCCGCAAGCGCCAGGATGGCGGCTATACGGTGGCGACCACCTCGCGCAACGTTTGCCCGATCGTGCCGAATTCGTTTCGCTATTTCCGCCAGTTCCTGCCCGCGCTCCGGATGGATTACCGCAATCTGCAATTCCGTCTTGGCGCCGAGTTCTTTCGCGAGCTGACGGCAAAGCGGCGCTGGGCCATGGACGAGGTCAGCCCGTTCGAAGAGACCCGCGTGCTCGACCCGGCGACGACACAAACGATGAACGACGACATCTTGCGCCGCGCGGGCGAGGTGTTTCCCGCGCTCAAGGACGCCGGGGTCGCCCAGCGATGGGCAGGCTGTATCGACGTCACGCCCGATGCGATCCCGGTGATCTCAAAGGTCGAGACACTGCCGGGCTTTCACATCGCGACGGGGTTTTCAGGCCACGGTTTTGGCATCGGGCCCAGCGCGGGTCGGCTGATGGCCGACCTGGTGACCGGCGCCAGACCATGTGTCGACGCGCACGAGTTCCGCTTCTCGCGCTTTACCGACGGCACCAGGGTGCGGCCGATCGCGACGATCTGAAGGGGCTAGCGGCTCAATTCCCTGGTCGCCTGTTCCAGACCGGCAAGGGTCATCGGGAACATGCGGCCTTCCATGATCTGGCGGATCATGCCGACCGAATGGGTGTATTGCCAGCGCGCCTCTGGCACCGGGTTGATCCAGGCGGCCGAGGGGTATTTGTCGAGCGCGCGACGCAGCCAGACCTCGCCCGCCTCCGCGTTCCAGTGCTCGTTCGCGCCGCCGGGATAGGCGATCTCGTAAGGGCTCATCGAGGCGTCGCCGACAAAGACCAGCTTGTAATCGGGCCCATAGGTGTTGAGCACTTCCTGTGTCGGCGTCTGATCGGTCCAGCGCCGGGCGTTGTTGCGCCACAGACCTTCGTAGAGGCAATTGTGGAAATAGTAGTATTCGAGATGCTTGAACTCGGCCTTGGCGGCTGAAAACAACTCTTCCGCCACGCGGATATGGTCATCCATCGAGCCGCCGACATCGAACAGCATCAGCACCTTGACTGCGTTGCGCCGCTCGGGCCGCAGCTGCACGTCGAGATAGCCCTTCTCAGCCGTGCCCCGAATGGTGCCGTCCAGGTCCAGCTCTTCCTGCGCGCCGTCGCGCGCCCAGCGGCGCAGGCGCTTGAGCGCCACCTTGATGTTGCGGGTGCCAAGCTCGACATCGCTGTCGAGGTCGCGGAATTCGCGTTTGTCCCAGACCTTGACCGCGCGGCGGTGGCGGCTTTCCTTCTGGCCGATGCGGACCCCCTCGGGGTTGTAGCCATAGGCGCCAAAGGGCGAGGTGCCCGCGGTGCCGATCCATTTGTTGCCGCCCTGATGCCGGCCCTTTTGCTCTTCGAGGCGCTTTTTCAGCGTCTCCATCAGCTTTTCCCAGCCTCCGAGGCTTTCGACCATGGCCTGTTCTTCCTCGCTGAGATGTTTCTCGGCGAGTTTGCGGATCCATTCCTCGGGGATGTCGGCCTCGGCCATGGCGACGCCGGTGCCGTCGACCGTCTCGATCCCCTTGAAGACATGGGCAAAGGCCCGGTCGAACCGGTCGAGATGGCGCTCGTCCTTCACCAGGGCCGCGCGGGCGAGGTAGTAGAACTCCTCGATGTCATAGATGACCAGCCCGGCCTCCATCGCCTCGACCAATGTCAGATGTTCGCGCAGGCTGACGGGCAGCTTGGCGTCCTTGAGGGCGAAGAAGAGCTTTAGAAACATCGCGATCCATGTGGCCAGGCAAGGGGGCGTAGGCGTGAAAGCATACAGGCTAACCGGCGCCGAGCCAGCCCATTCGTGTCGCAATGATGATCACCACCAGGGCCGCGAGGCCCGCGGGGATGCCGTGGGCCAGGGCGTACTGGATCCGGTCGCCCAGGGTGCCGCCGCGCCGCGCCGCGCGAAACCAGCCCAGGGCGGCGGCGGCAAGGAATGCCATCACGATGATCATTTCGGTCCCCCTAGTTGCGGATCCGGTCGAGCAGATCGCTGTCTTGTCCAAAGGCGTAGGCGGTCCACGCCTCGGCCAGGCGCCGGGCCTCGGCAGCCTCGGGCCTTTGTCCCTTGGCCAGATAGGCCTTTGCACGCAGATGATAAAGGGCGCCGAGGCGTTCTTCGTGCCCATGGGCGGCGAGTGAGGCTTCGTGACGCGCCAGTTCGGCCGCGGCGTCGGTATAGCTCCCCTGGCGATAGAGGGCGATTGCCCGGTCCAGCCCGATCAGCGCGAGGCGGATATCGCCGGGGCCATGGACCGCAGCGCAGAGCGCTGCCGCCCGGCGCAGCGTCGCCAGCGCTTGCCCCGGTGTCTGGCGCGTCTCGATCTGGCCCAGCATGCGCAGGCTGTGACATTCAAAGGCCGAGCCGGGGGCGACCCGCGCGGCCAGGGCCTGCGCCCGCCGTGCCTTGGCCAGCGCATCCGGTGTGCCGGCAAAGACCTGTTTCTGACTTTTGCGCCAGGCGCTGAGCGCGGGCGGGTTGTCGAACCGGATTGGCGGCGCCGCCACGCCTGTGGGGTTCAGCCGGTCGAGGGCGCGGCGCGCGGCGGCCTCGGTCCGGGCACGCGAAAGGCCCGTGCGCAGTTCGGGCTGATAGAGCGTCTCGATCATCAGGAGATCGAGCGCGGTGGGCCAGCGATGCGCGCCGTCGTCGTTAAAGATCGTCGGGCCGAGGCCATAGAGGTCGTTCGCCGGGCCCAGCGCCTGGCCGACCTCTTCGATCAGGCATGACCGGATGCGGGCCGGGGCCGCGTTGCGGGGAACAAAGATGGTGGTCTCGGTCAGCGTATCGTCGTTCTCGAGCCGTTTGCCGCCCAATCTGTCGGGATCGTCGCGAAAGTCATCCCAGGCGACGGCGCCCGGGGCAAGCACACAGGAATTGCCGGGCAGGATCTGGTTGAAATCCGACCCGCTGACAAAACGAATGGCCAGATTGCCGTCTTGCGGTGCGGGCGCGATGTCGACCCCGGCCCGATCCCGGAGCAGGGTGAGATAACCCGCCAGAAACGCCTGATAGCCGGCGCTGCCCCGGCCGGTCATCTCGACGCGCACCGGGGATTCATAGCGCACCAGACCGGGCCGTGATGCGCCCCATTCGAGGTCATGGGTGAGCCGCGTAAAGACCCGCGCCAGCGAGGCGTTCGACCAGGCGGTGGAACCTGCCGGGATTGCCGTGGCGAGCGCGGGCGATGGCGGACGGGGCGCGGGGGTGTAGGGCGTTGCCCGCTCGCCCCCGCCACAGGCCGCCAGAACCCCTGCAATCAGCAGGGCGACGGCTCTCACCGCTGGTATTTGATAAAGGGCGTCAGCTGGCCGATCCGGTCATAAAGTTGCCGGGCGGTCTGATTGAAATCCTGCGTCAACCAGTAAACGGCGGGGCAGCCGGCAGCGTCGCCCGCGGCATAGACCGCCTCGATCAGCGCGCGCCCCGCCCCGGTGCCGCGCGCCGCTTCGCTGACATAAAGATCCTGAAGATAGATGACATTCCCGACCCGCCAGCAATGGCGGTGAAAGAGGTAGTGGGTCAGGCCGATCAGCGCGCCGTCACGCTCTGCCACCAGACCGTGAAAGTCCTGGGGGTCATCGCCCAGCAGCCGGGAAAAGGTCGTCTGATAAACCTCTTCGGGCACGCTCGTCTCGTAGAACGTGAGGTATCCGGTCCACAGGGTGCGCCACTCGGCCTCGTCCGAGGCGGCAACAGGGCGGATGGTCAAGTCGGTCATGGGTCCTCCCAGGGGGTTCCGGGTGGCCAGGCTGGTCCTCCCGTGGTGGCACCGTAGCGGGCGCGCACGCATGGGGTCAAACCGGATCTTGCCGCGCGACGGCTGGCGCGGTTCCGGGGTCGCAGCGTCGCACCGCGCAAAACCGATGGACAAAGCGCCCGCACCCGGATCCTGTACCAATGACCGCCATCATGGACCCACTGGCGGAAGAGGGAGAACTGTTCATGCCCCGGATCGCCATCGCCGGTTTCCAGCACGAGACGAATACCTTTGGCGCGACCAACGCGACCTTTGCCGATTTCGAGCTTGCCGATGGCTGGCCGGGCCTGTTGACGGGGGCCGAAACGATCACCGGCACCGCCGGGATCAACCTGCCCCTTGCCGGGTTTGCCGCGGCGGCCGGGGCGGACTCCGATGTCGAGCTTGTGCCGATCCTGTGGTGCGCGGCGGAACCCAGTGCCCAGGTCACCGACGATGCCTTTGAGCGGATCGCGGGCATGCTGTTGGACGGGTTGCGCGGCGAGCGGCTCGACGGGATCTATCTGGATCTCCACGGCGCGATGGTTACGCAAAGCCATGACGACGGCGAGGGGGAGCTGTTGTCGCGGATCCGCGCCCTTGTGGGCGACGATCTGCCTGTCGCGGTCACGCTGGATCTGCATGCCAATGTGACCGAGGCGATGGTGCGCCACGCCTCGAGCCTCACGATCTTTCGCACCTATCCGCATCTGGACATGGCCCAGTCGGGACATCGCGCCTATGGCGTGCTGCGCCATCTGATCGGGGCCGGGCCCTATGCCAAGGCGTTTCGGCAGGTGCCGTTCCTGATCCCGCTGACGGCGCAGTATACCGGCGCCGATCCCTGCAGGTCGCTCTACGCCGCGCTCGCGGATCTGCCGCCCGAACCAGCCGTCTTTGGCGATATCGCCATGGGGTTTCCCGCCGCCGATATCGCGGATGTCGGCGCCTCGGTCGTCGCCTATGCGCCCTCGCAGGACCAGGCCGATCGGATCGCGGATCAGATGCTCGCCCGGATCATCGCCGCAGAGCCGGATTTCGACGCCAGGCTCATGACGGCGCCGGAGGCCGTTGCCGCGGCGATGCGCGAACCCGCGGGCAAGCCCGTGGTCATTGCCGATGTGCAGGACAATCCCGGTGCGGGCGGCACCTCGGATACCACGGGGCTGCTTTCGGCCCTGATCGAGGGGGGCGCGACAGGCGCCGTCTTTGCGCTGGTCAACGACCCCGAGATTGCCGCTCTCGCCCACGCAGAGGGAACCGGCGCGACGATCGAGGCGCTGCTTGGCGGCAAATCTGGCCTGCCGGGGCAGGTGCCCTATGCAGGGCGCTTTGCGGTTGAAGCGCTCAGCGACGGGCGCTTTGCCTTCACCGGCGAGATGTATGCCGGCAGCGTGGCCGAGCTCGGGCCGATGGCGGTGCTGCGGGTGCTGGACCCGGGCGCGGATGTGCGGGTGATCGTCAGTTCAAAGCGCTCGCAATGCCTTGATCAGGCGATCTTTACCCATATCGGAGTGGACCCAACGGCCGAGCGGATTCTGGCGATCAAGAGCACCGTCCATTTCCGGGCCGATTTCGAGCCAATCGCGGGGTGCATCCTGAATGCCGAGGCGCCGGGCACAAATCTGTGCCGGTTGGAGAGCATTCCCTACAAGAACCTGCGCCCGGGGCTTCGCATCGGGCCCGGGCAGGGCGTCAGGGAAAGATCCGGGTATTAGGCCGCTCGGTATCCGGGCGCAGCCGGATGTCGAAATTCGACGCATAGTTCGACGCGCTGGGATTGACCGGTATGCCGCCGGGAGCAGGCCCTCCGGGGCGAGGTGGGGGAAGCCGTGGGCGAGCTCGTGCTCGAGCGTCCGCACCAGTTCGTCTTCGAGGTCGAGC
>JBCCHW010000035.1:0-22052 GCA_039028555.1 Pseudomonadota bacterium
CTCAGTGGATTTTGTCCTTTCTCTGTCTGCATGTGTGATTTTACAGGTCCATTTGCTCCTGTCCCTTTGCACTTTCGGGGGGCCAAGGGTTTTGGCGAGAAAGGGTTTCATTGAATTTCGTCCATTTTTTCAATTGCAAGCCCCTTAGCGATATTGCGATGCCGCGAGCGGGTCAATAGGGTCGCTCGCGAAGCAGAAAAGGATCGCCCGATGAGCACCGAAGCCCTCAGCCCCCAGGATGCCCTGGTCGGCGTCATGATCGCCGCCGCTGTCGCAGACGAGCAGATGAAAGACAGCGAGCTTGCCACCATTACCGGGATCGTCGATCACCTGCCGGTTTTTGTCGGATACGATCCCGACCGGATCATCGAAGTCACCGGGATCGTTGGCGAAATCTTTGACGACGAGGACGGCATCGATGCGCTGGTCGGTCTGGTGAAACAGGCGCTGCCCGAGCATCTGTGCGAGACCGCCTATGCCATCGCCTGTGATGTGGCGGCCGCAGATGGTCTGGTCAGGATGTCCGAGCTCAAGCTGCTCGAAATCCTGCGCCACGATCTTCAGGTCGGCCGCCTCGCAGCCGCCGCGATCGAGCGCGGGGCCCGGGCGCGGTATCAGCGGATCGAGCCGCGCTGAGAGCGGGGGTCACCTTGCGGGCATTTGTCGAAGATGACCTGCCGCTGATGCTCCAATGGAAACAGGCACCGCATCTCCAACCCTTTTATGTTCGCGCTGAGGCCCAGAGTTTGCCGGAGGACGCGCACGCGAAACATGCCGTGCGTGCTCGCGGCGAGACGCCGGTCCACCCGGTGATCGCGTCGAAGGATGGCCGGCCTTTCGGGTATCTGCAATGGTATCTCAACCGCGACTTGCCTGAATACGGGGCCGGGGTGATCAACCGCTCGCATGGGGTCAGCCTCGACTGTTTCATCGGCGAGCCGCGCGCGCCGGGCAACGGGTTTGGCGCCGCGATGCTGCGGCTCTGTGTCCGGCGCGCCGCGGCGGGGCTGACCGCGCCAGAGCGGGTGTTTTTCGTCGGCCATGATGTCGCAAATGGCCGCGCGATTGCCTGTTCGCGGCGTGCGGGGTTCCGCCCTGACGGGCGCCATGTCGAGGATGGGCAGGATTGTCTGCTGATGGTTCGGGAGGTCGCCTGATGACCCTTTGCCTGCACTGGTCGCCCGACAGCGCCAATATCGTGATCCGCATGGCGCTCGAAAGCTTTGCGTTGCCCTATGAGGAGACACGGCTCTTCCGGGGCGAGGGCGACCATAAATCGGCGCCCCATCTGGCGTTGAACCCCCAGGGGCTGATCCCGGTGCTGGAAGATGGCGATCTGGTGCTGTTCGAGACCGGCGCGATCCTGTTTCATCTGTGCGAAAAGATGGGCCGCTGCGGGCCCGATGGGCCGCCGGTCGACGACCCGTTGACCCGTGGCGCGTTGCTCAAATGGCTCTTCTACATCTCGAACACGCCCCATGCCGAAATGCGGGCAATGAATTATGCGTTCCGGTATGTCGAGGGCGAGGCGGCGATCCCCGCCCTGTGCACGGCACTTGCCCGGCGGCGGGCGGCGCATCTGAGCCTGATCGAGGATCAGTTGCCCCAAACCGGGGGCCTGCTCGGCCCGCTCACGGTTCTCGAGACCTACCTGGCGAGCCTGATCCGGTGGTTCCAGCTCTACAGCCAGCCGGAATTCGAGCTGGCCGGGGTCGAACCCTGGCCAAAACTGCATGCCATCCTGTCAGAGCTTGAAGCCCGCCCGGCGATCCGGAGGGCCTTTCGTGCCGAGGGCATCACGGGGGAACATCCATTGACGGCGCCGGAGCGTCCGCAACTGCCGCCGCGTCCAGAGCTGGCGGCGCGCGGGTGACCGGGCGATAACATGCTGCTCGTGGCGGTCGGTGTCTTGCGCGGCTAGCCGTCGACCCGGCGCACCCAGTTGCGGATCAGCTTGCCCTCGAGCCCGCGCGCCCGGCCGAGCCAACGGCGGTTCACCCGCCGCACACCGCCCTCGCGCCGGTCGAGATCGTTGCTGAAGATCGCAAAGGCCAGCCGCTTGCCGCCCGGAGTGGCGATATAGCCCGCCAGCCCGCGGATGTAGTCCATGGTGCCGGTCTTGGCGACCACGTCGAGGTTCTTGTAGTCGAGCTTGTCCTTCTTGGTCGCGACATTGTGGGTCTTGAGATAGGCCGGGGCCGGGCCGGGCAGGCGCGGATGTGTCCCGTCGGGCCGCTTGGCAAGCGCCTGCAACAGCGCCACCGTCCGGCGCGGCGAGAGGCGGCTCTGGGTCGTCAGGCCTGAATGATTGGCGAGCTGAAAGCCGGGATCGTCCGGCGCAAAGCCCGCGACCCGGGCTGCCCACTGGTTCATCACCATGGCCGAGCCCTTGATGCCCGCCGCGTTGCTGCTGGCGAGGCCCACCGCCTCGGCCGTGATGTTGGTCGAGTATTTCAGCATGCTCCGCAGCATCGGACCAAGTGGGCGCGACTGGTGAGTGGCGATCACCCGCGCCCCGGTGCCCGAGCCGATCTTTGGCGCGCCCAGCCTGATGCCATAGGTGAGTGCCAGATCGCGGAACACCTGGCCGCAATAGGGGGCCGGGTTCTTGACCGGCAGCCAGCGTTCGCCCGGGCGCTTCATCGCCTCCTGCGACATCTGCCAGCTTTCGGTCATGCCATCGGACTTGAAATCAAACAGCGGCGCGCCTGGCGCCCCGGCGCGGGTCAGGCGGATGCTGGCGACCTCGGGATCCAGCCGTGCTGCATGGGCCGAGACGCGGATCCCCTCCTTGCCCCATTTGATCCGGGCCCGGTTGAAGTTGAGATTGAGGCCCGAGATCCCGGGATTATACGGCGCATCGACGGGCTGGTCGGGGTCGATGGCTGCGCGCGCCTCGATCCCGCGGGTATCCACCAGAAAGCGCCCGGTAATCTTCGAGAACCCGGCCTCCCTGGTCCCCATCACCAGCGGCAACAGGGCGTCGGTATCGAGCTCGGGGTCGCCGCCGCCCACGAGGATCAGATCGCCCTCCAGCGTCTCGTTACGCACCGGGCCTGTCGCCGCGACGCGGGTGACAAACCGGTGCTGGGGCCCAAGCCGGTCGAGCGCGAAAAACGCGGTCGGCAGCTTTGCGACCGATGCGGGGGCAAAGGCATGGTCCGCCTCATGCGCGCTGATCACCCGGCCGGTGTCGAGATCGACGACCATCCAGCCAGAGATGCCGCTGACCCTGGCCTTGTCCAGAATGGCTCCGTCCGCGGTTTGCGGCGCGCGGGCCAGCGTGGTCGCGGCCGTCATGCGGTCGGTCTGCGCCAGGCCAGCGGGCCGGGGCGCGGGCCGGGGCACCGGCTGCGGTACCGATTGGGGTCCAGATTGGGGCACGGTCTCGGTGCGTGCCGAGGCCGATTGCCCGCCCAGGCCCGCCACGGCCATCAGCGCGATCATTGCGGCCGCGAGCGTCCGGCGGATCATGGCCATCCCCCGCTGGTTCGAATGGCCGATGAGGAATCCGCCGACATCGCCCCGGTCAGCAGCACCCATCGCGGCGCGCCGCCCGAGGCAAGCTCCGCCGCCCGTGCCTCCGGCAACCGATAGCGCGCATAGCGTCGCGCCATGGGTGAGAGGCCCGCCCGCAGCTGCTCGCCCGGCCGCGCCAGCACGCCGATCGGGATATGCCGGGCGATCCAGTCCCATCGCTCCCAATGGTGAAAGTTCGCCAGATTGTCCGCGCCCATCAGCCAGACAAACCGTGTCATCGGCCGGCGCGCGGCGAGATGCGCCAACGTGTCCGCGGTAAAGCGGGTCTTGAGCCTGCGTTCCAGATCGCTGACGCGCACCCGGGGATTGTCGATCAGCGTTCTTGCCGCTGTCATGCGCCGCTCCATCTCGGCCGGGCCATGGGGTTTGAGCGGATTTCCCGGAGAAATGAGCCACCATACCTGGTCCAGCCTCAGCCGCCTGAGCGCCCAGTTGGTGATATGCACATGCCCCGCATGCGGCGGATCAAAAGACCCGCCCAGCAAGCCGATGCGCAACCCCGGATTGGCCGTCTGTAACAGGATTGGCACGCAATCACCCGCATGAAACCGTCATCACTGGCAGCTTATCCCCTGTTCCTGCCGGGTATCCAAGGGGGATTCAACATGTGGGCCCCCCTGTATCCCCTTCCGGCGCGTCTCGCGCCCCCGCCGGGCCAGTGTGCACTGGTTGAACCGGTTCGGGTCGCTCTCTATGCTCGCCTCAACAACATCATAACGCTGTGGAGGCGTAGGGGCAGCATGAAACACAAAACAGGCCTGTTTATGGCAGTGCTGATGTCGGTGGGACTGGCGGGGCTGCTCGCAGGGTGCCAGTCGCAACCCCAGGGTGCTTCCTTCATGCGAGAGCCGCTGAGGCAGGTAAAAACCGAACGTGACAGGCAATATGTCTGGTGCATCGCCAACGATCCGTTCTTTCGGTCGCCGCAATGCCAGGAATTGCAGGGCGGGCGCTGAGGGCCGCCCTGCCGATGGCGCCTCAGCTTTGATGGGCGCCGCGTTTTTCGAGGAGGATCTCCTCGATCTTGCGCCATGTCATGGCCGCTTCTGCATTGCCCGAATCCTCGAGGCTGCGCGCCCGCTGTGCGGCGATCGCGATGGCTTTGGGTCCCGACTGATCAAACAACTGCTTGGCATAGCTTTTGATTTCACTGAGCTGCATGGCTCATTTCCTCCTACTTTATGCCGACATGATCATTGATGACGACCACTGCGGTATAGTGATGGAGCGGCGCAACTGCAAGTGGTGGCCCCGAGATCCGTCGCGCCAGAGTGCCGGGCGCAACACCCCGGCACCCCCGCTTTGCGACGGTCAGGCGGGCAGGGGTTCGGGTTCCAGATCCTCGAGGATCATCACCAGCCGTGCCCGCAGCATCAGGGCGGACATGGTGGACATAAAGCACCAGACCATGACGAACTGCGCGATCTGCAGCGCCATCATCGTCGGCTCCCATGAAACTCCGACAAGCGCTGCCAAGTCGTGATAGATCGGCAGCAGCAACGAGATGCAGAGCGCCCGCGCCAGGATCATGTAAGGCACGACAAAGATCAGACAGCTGGTCATGCCGTTGAACAGCATGCGCGGCTCACGCTCGTTGACCGAGCGCCGGACCGAGTTGATCCCGTATATCCCGAAAAAGCCGACCAGCCCGCACGCCGTCAGGAAGTCATACCACGTGATCGGCGCGGCGACGAAGTCGTGGCCGGCGATCGGGGCGAGGTAATGGGCATCGTCACCCGCAAACCCCATCAGATATCCCAGAACGGCGATCAGAAAGAACGGCCCCGCAACGCAGGCAAAACCATAGATCCAGTACCAGCGGGCGAAAAACAGCAGGGTTGCGTTCTTCTCCTCGACCAGATCCGAAAGACCGGCCGCAGACCGGTCCGCCCGAAAGGCCGCCAGACTGCCGAACCCGATGACCACCAGAACGGTCATGACCGGTTGCAGATCCTCGGGCTTCACGCTGAACGGGAAGCGGATCATGTCACGCGGGATGATCGCCAGCGCATCGGTCAGCATCACCGCCCAATCCTCGTAAAGCCACAGATGGGTCGAGAACCACGCGGCTCCCAGGGTAATGGCCACATAGGGCGCGACCATGACGAATACCGTCAAACCATAGACGATCGATTTCAAAAACCGGCTGATCACTTCACACTCTTCCCGTTGCAGAGGTATCAAACAGATACGATTCAATCACCGTTATCAGGCCTGTGGTTATGGGCGATTTAAGGGCGTGTCTTGGGCATCGTCGTGCCGAGATCGTGGCGCAATACGTCGATTGCATTTGAAATCTGTCGCGCGCCTCGGCTATGAAAGCGCACTTTTTCCGGCAATCACGGGTGACCTGCGGCCATGGCGTCTTATCAATATGTCTATCACATGGATGGGGTGTCCAAGACCTATCCCGGCGGCAAGAAATGCTTTGAGAATATCCGGTTGAGTTTTCTGCCCGGGGTCAAGATCGGCGTCGTCGGGGTCAACGGCTCGGGTAAATCGACCCTGATGCGGATCATGTCGGGCCAGGACACCGAGTTTCAGGGCGAGGCGTGGGCGGCCGAGGGCGCCAAGGTCGGCTATCTGCCCCAGGAGCCGGCGCTGGATGACAGCCTCGATGTGCGCGGCAATGTCATGCTGGGGGTTGCGGCCAAACAGGCCAAGCTCGACCGGTTCAACGAGCTTGCCATGAACTATTCCGACGAGACGGCGGACGAGATGGCCTCGCTGCAGGACCAGATCGACGCCGAGAACCTGTGGGATCTCGACGCCCAGGTCGACATCGCCATGGAGGCGCTGCGCTGCCCGCCGGACACGGCAGCTGTCGCCAATCTCTCGGGCGGGGAGCGCCGCCGGGTCGCGCTCTGCAAGCTTCTGCTCGAAGCGCCCGACATGCTGTTGCTGGACGAGCCGACCAACCACCTCGATGCCGAGACGATCGCCTGGCTCCAGAAACACCTGATCGAGTACAAGGGCACCTGCCTGATCGTCACCCATGACCGCTATTTCCTCGACGACATCACCGGCTGGATCCTCGAGCTCGACCGCGGGCGGGGCATCCCGTACGAGGGCAACTACTCCGCCTGGCTCGAGCAAAAGGCCAAGCGCCTGGCGCATGAGGCGCGCGAGGACAAGGCGCGCCAGAAAACGCTGGAGCGCGAACTCGCCTGGATCCGCCAGGGGGCCAAGGCCCGCCAGGCAAAGTCCAAGGCCCGCATCAACGCCTATAACGACCTCGCCAGCCAGTCCGAGCGGGAGCAACTCGGCAAGGCGCAGATCATCATCCCCCACGGCCCCCGCCTCGGCGCCAAGGTGATCGAGGTCGAGGGGATCTCGAAGGCCTATGACGACAAGCTCCTGATCGACGGGCTCTCATTCGCCCTGCCGCCCGGCGGGATCGTGGGCGTGATCGGCCCCAACGGCGCGGGCAAATCGACGCTGTTCCGCATGCTCACGGGGCAGGAGCAGCCCGATGGCGGCGCCATCAGCTATGGCGACACGGTCGAGCTCGCCTATGTCGACCAGTCCCGCGACGCGCTGGATGGGGAGAAAACGGTCTGGGAGGAGATCTCCGAGGGGCTCGACGTGATCCCGCTCGGCAAGGCCGAGATGAACAGCCGCGCCTATTGCGGCGCCTTCAACTTCAAGGGCGGCGACCAGCAGAAAAAGATGAAGCTGCTCTCGGGCGGCGAGCGCAACCGGGTCCACATGGCCAAGCTGCTGAAATCCGGCGGCAACGTATTGCTGCTCGACGAGCCGACCAACGACCTGGATGTCGAGACGCTGCGCGCGCTCGAAGACGCCATCGAAAACTTCGCCGGCTGCGCCGTGGTCATCAGCCACGACCGGTTCTTCCTGGATAGGCTTTGCACCCACATCCTCGCCTTTGAAGGGGAGGGCCACGTGGAATGGTTCGAGGGCAATTTCGAGGATTACGAGGCGGACAAGATTCGACGTTTGGGCCCCGATGCGGTAGAACCGAAGCGGATAAAGTATAAGAAGTTTGCGAGGCGGTAATTTTCTTCTTAAGTAGACGTCCATAGCCAGTAGGATTTCTACTCAATGAAGTATGAACAAATTCGTTTCGATGAGCCAGAGATAAGCCGTTTCGAGCTTACATATCTCGGAAGAGACGCTGATCTTCATCGTTTAGATTTGTACGATGCTAGTGCTTCGTTTTACGGCTTTGCGCGAACTTTGAAGATTGTTGGACACTTTTACTCGACGGGTGAGATCAATGCGCATGCACCCAAGAGCCAAGTGCAAGTCTTTCTCGATGCAACTGAACCGGGCTCGGTCCGGCAAACGATAATTGCGGCAGCGGTTAGCGCCGTGGTGGCAACACCGCTAACGATCTTTTTGACACGAGCCATTGAGTCATGGATTCCTGCTCCCGACCCGGCGACGCAGAAGATAATCGAACTCCTCGAAGAACAGAATAACCTTTTGTCTCGGCGTTCGCATTCAAAGAGTTTATTTGATGAAAGATCAGATGACTTTTTTAATAAAGAAATCGAAAAGATTAATGTACTACGTAGTATTACTTCAAATTCTTTTAAAAATATATTTAGACCAGTAGGAAGGAGCGCTGAAACTGTTGTTTTATCACATGCTCAATCAAGTAAGCCGATTGGTGCTGTAAATCCAAGGGCATTGGCATTGATAGAGGCTGACCGGCCGGATGACGATGAGGTAATCGTGATTGGAATTGTTTCTTCCTTCAGTCGTGGCTCAAAAACTGAAGTGATGTTTTCGTCTGAGATTGGTCGCGGGTTTAAGTTTGAGTACAAAGCCGACGGAAGGCTTCCTCCGGAAGATGACTTTTCCTGGAGTCAGTTTTATCAGCGCCCCATTCGAGTCTTTGGTAGGTTCATCCGATTTTTTGACGGCAAGATAAAGAAAATGATTGTCTATAGCGTGGACCGAGTGGACGAGGCTAACGATCCAATGTGATCATCGCGACCTAGTTGCTGGGCTTCAAATCGGGAGCACTGCGCTTAACTTCGCCGCAAGGATTGTGCTACCCAGAAGGGCGCAAGGCGATGCAGTTCGCAGCACATGCTGCATGGATGCCTTCCCGCGCGAGAGAAGCCGAGAGACCGCGATCGCCCACCCAGGGTCGGGCGCTGCCCTCTGCGCATTGACTTTCGGGGCAGGACTTGTATATACGCCCGTATGAACAAGCGCACTCAAATCAAGAAAACCGGCAATGGCGCCTATATCCCGGTGACGCGGGAGGAGTTATCCGCCATGGAGGCCGAGATCGGGACCGAGGTTGAGGTCTCGATCGCGCAGGGGCGCATGACGGTCGCCAAGGTCGATTCCAATTTCGAACGCACCGGCCGCTCGGCCGAGAAGATGGGCGCGCGCTATGCCCGCACCTTGGAACTCTTCGGCAAGTGACCGATTATATCTGGCCGGAGCCTGACGGCATCCTTGCCTATCTCCGCGACTTGATGGCAGGCACGGGCGCCACGCTTCAGGTCGCCAGCCATGACGACCTGATCGCGGGGTTCGACCGGGCCCGCACCGCGCATCAGTATCAGCCCGAGGCGCCACCCCATCACCTTGCCGCGCTCCTGTTCGACGGCATCGCCACGCGCCATGCGCTGGTCGATGGCAACAAGCGGCTGGCCTGGCTGGGGGCGGTGGTCTTCCTCGACCTCAACGGCGTCTATCTGGATGCGCCAGAGCAGGCCTCGTTCGACATCGGCATGGCGGTGATCGCCCGGACGCAGACAACCGATGACCTCGCGGCGTTTTTCCAGACCTATGGCTTGACCGAGCCCGGGGCCTGAGACGTGCATTCGACGAAATGAGTGCCCGGCGGCACCGCCGGGCAGCGCCCGACCCTGCTACAGGGCTTACGCGGCCCCACAGGGGCCACGGTCCCTTGCGCAGCCCCCGGGAGGGCGCATGGCTGATGGTGGTCGCATCTCGTCTGCCTCATGGGCTGTGACGTGCCGCGTTGACCCATGCTCGCATGCGCCCTCCCAGGCTCGGGCGCTGCCCTGATCGCCCGGCGGGTCAGATCAGATCGCCCTCCGCGTCCCGGTCGCGGTGGCCCTCGATGATCTTGGCGATGCGGGCGTGCATATAGCTGCGCAGGATCGCGTTCATGCGGGCCTGATAGCCCCGGCCCAGCCGGCGGTAAAAGGTGACGAGGTCGCGGTCGAGTGTCAGGGTGATCTTTTGCCTGGGCGCGGTGCAGGGGGCGATCTTTTCCATCTCGTACCAGTCGCTCGGGATGTAGTCCATCTGACGCTCGAGATGTTCCCATTCGAGTAGTTGCCTCTTTGCCTCGAGCCGGAATTCGAGCGTGGCGAGGCGTTCGGCGAGGTTCGGTTTACGGTCGGTCATGGGGCGGGGCTCCGTTTCAGGGATCCCCGGCATTTGACGCGCAATTGGTTAAAATCCGGTTGGCCGGGCGGCGCGGGAGATTGCCATCCCCTTTGCATCCCCAAAGCATCCCCGCCGTTTTGGGGCTCAGCCAATGATTAACAGCGCCAGCCACGGCACGACGGCAAAGACGATGATCAACAGTTTGTACCCCGCGAGATAGGCGAAATAGGCGCGGTGGAGTCCCTCGCGCTCGATCCCGAACAGGCGGTGATGCAGCGCCGCAATGCTGTCGCGCGCCACGATGACCGTGGTCGCGGCGAGGGTAAAGAACAGGATGTTCAGGATGGAAATCCATCCAAACCAATGGGTTAGCTGGTCGAGTGTCATGGTGACCTCCGTTTCTGAGGGAAAGGTATCACAGGCCGAAGGCGGAAACCTTGATCTGGCGCAAGACAATGGGAAGGCCGGCGAGGCCGACCTTCCCACGTGTCCCCGCAAGTGAGCCGAAAGGCCCAGGACACCCCTAGAACCGGGTTGTCCAATACCTAGGAAGCCGCTGATTACAGGAGAAATTTTCATTTACGATATTTTCATCATTTATTCTTATCAATTATAGGATGAATTTTCGGCGCGAGGGTCGCGTTGCTTTTCTGACCCTCATTCTTTTCAATCTCCTTGACGCCATGGGCGGCTCTGTTACGCAAAATCTCTGGAATAGTTTTTCCTGGCGGTTTGCGAGGTCTGGCCATGTCCCTTCCCTCTACCATGCGTGCCGTTGTGCTCACGGGCCATGGCGGGCTCGATATGCTCTCCTATCGGCCAGATCATCCGGCGCCTGTCGCGGGGCCCGGCGAAGTGGTCATCAGGGTCGGGGCCTGCGGGGTGAACAACACGGATGTGAACACCCGCACCGCCTGGTACTCGAAGGGCACGACCGAGGCGACCACGGGCGAGGCGCTGGCCGGTGCCGAGGGGGATGACGGCTCGTGGGGCGGCGCCGCAATCACCTTTCCACGTGTCCAGGGCGCCGATGTCTGTGGTGAGGTCGTCGCATTGGGGGCAGGGGCGGACCCGGCGCTGTTGGGAAAGCGGGTCCTGATCGACACCTGGCTGCGCGATTGGAACGACCCGATGAACCTCGATCGAACGGGGTATTTCGGCAGCGAATGCGATGGGGGTTTCGCCGAATTTACCAAGGCGGATCAACGATTTGTGCATGCCGTTGAAAGCGCCCTCTCCGATGCGGAGCTTGCAACCTTTCCGACCTCGTCGATCACGGCGGAGAACATGCTCAACCGTGCGAATGTCGGGGCGGGGGACTGTGTGCTGATCCCCGGTGCCTCGGGCGGGGTTGGCTCGGCTTTGATCCAGCTCGCCAAGCGGCGGGGCGCCACGGCGATCGCCATGTGCAGCGCCGACAAGGCCGAAGGGGTGCGGGCCGCCGGGGCGGATGTGATCCTGCCGCGCTCGCCTGACGATCTGGGTGCCGCGCTTGCCGAGGCGACGGGCCGCCCCACCGTGGATGTCGTGGCGGACGTGGTCGGCGGTGCGATCTGGCCGCAGCTGATCGACGTGATCACGCGCGGCGGGCGCTATACCTGCGCCGGGGCAATCGCGGGGCCGATTGTCGAGTTTGATCTGCGCACGTTCTACCTGCGTGATCTGACCTTTACCGGGGCGACGATCGTGCCGCCCGGGGTTTTCGCCGATCTCGTCGGGTATATCGAGCGGGGAGAGATCGGCCCGCTTTTGGCCGCGACCTATCCGCTGGAGGACCTGGCCGCGGCGCAAACGGCCTTTATCGAAAAACGCCATGTGGGCAACATTGTCGTCACCCCATGAAGATCACCCACATCGCCGTCTACAAGGCTGATCTTCCTTATATCGGAAGGACTTACGCCTGGGGCCGCGGGAACGCCATCACCGTCGCTGCCTCTTCGGTCGTGGTGATCGGGACCGATGCGGGGATCATTGGATGCGGCGAATTCTGCCCCTGCGGCGAGAATTACATCGAAGCGCATTCCGAAGGGGTCGAAGCCGCCGCCCGGCTGCTCGCGCCCCGGTTGCTCGGGGCTGATCCGCGCCAGACCGGCATGGTCGAGCAGATCATGGACGCCACCATCAGGGGTCATGGATATGCGAAGTCCCCCTTTGACATCGCATGCTGGGACATCTTGGGCAAATCCGTCGGAGAGCCCGTTTGGATGCTGATGGGTGGCAAGCTGACCGATGGCGCGCCGATGTATCGGGTTGTCCCCCAAAAGGCGCCGGACGAGATGACGCGCGAGATGGCGCGGTACCGCCAGACCGGCTATCGGCAATTCCAGATCAAGGTCGGCAATGACTGGGCCGGCGATATCGAGCGGATCCGCGCGACCGTGCCCCACCTCGGCCCGGGCGAAAAGGCCTTTGCCGATGCCAATCAGGGCTGGCATGTCGACGAGGCGATCAGGGTCGCGCGGGCGACCCGCGACCTCGACTATTTCCTCGAACAGCCGTGCCGGACATACGAAGAATGCCAACAGGTGCGCCGCCGGAGCGATCTGCCCATGAAGCTCGACGAATGCCTCACCGATATCCACATGATCCATCGGGTGGTGGAGGATCGCGGGGCCGAGGCTGTCTGCCTCAAGATTTCGAAACAGGGCGGGCTGACCAAGGCGCGCAAGATGCGGGACTATCTGGTCGAGCACAGGATGCCGGTGATCTGCGAGGATACCTGGGGCGGCGAGATCACCACTGCCGCCGTCGCGCATTTCGCGGCCTCGACGCCGGAAGAGTTCCTGGTGAACGCGACTGATCTGCATAACTACAACACGGCAAGCACCGGGCATCCGGGGCCTGGGACGCGCGGGGGGCGCCTCTATGCGCCCGATACGCCCGGATTGGGCGTGGCGCCGGACTTTGCGACGCTGGGCGCCCCCGTGGCCGTCTATGGCGAACCATCCTAGGGTGCGTTACTCTGTGGCAATTGCGTGCAGGCGCACAGCCTCCTGAATGTTGCTCGCCAGTTCGCAGGTAAAGACGGCGGCGGCGGCCTGTGTCTCGCCGAACTGCGCAACCATCTGGGCGATCTGGTCTTTTACATGGCAGCGGGTTGCGCGGCCTGCCATCCAGCGCGACAGCGCGGAACTTGCGCCCGCGGGGTTGTTGCGATCCTTGAGCGCGGTGGATTGGCTCACCACCTCGCGTTCCCAATCCAGGGCACGCGCCTGCAGGCAGGCAGCCCACGCCGCGTCGCCGGCATCGGTGCGCAGGGCCACGCATTCTTCCGAGACTTCGTTGGCACAACTCGGCCAGACGCCCGGATTGTCGGCCATCGCGCTGCAGGTCTCCCACCCGGTCAGGGTCTCGGCAGGCGCGGGCAGGGCCATCAGCAACAGGAGGCCGGGGAGCAGGCGGCAGAGCAATGCCCTGCCGCCGATCGTCTTACTTGAGCATGTCACCCACATTCAGCAGGATCCATTCATTGTTGTCCGCGACACCGATCTGCCGCCCGGTCGAGAAGGGCAGGTTGTTGTCGTTGCCGACGATGATGTGTTCGGCGTCCACCATATCCACATCTTCGATGGTGACAAAGGGGAAGGTGAACTTGCCGTCACCGCCGCCCAGCCGGGCCACACCGTCGGGATCGTCGATATCCATCAGATCGACATAGCCGATCTTGTCGACGAAACCGCCAGGGGCGCCCAGTTCGACCAGATAGACCCGCTTGAACCTGGCGGGTTTGAAAAAGCAGTCGGGGCCGGATTTGCCCTCGGCACAGGCAAGGGCGGGCACGCCTTCGCCGCCGTCACGCTCGATCACCAGCCCGCGTGTGGCCGATATCATGTTGAAATCGCCGATGTTATGCCCGTTTTCCTCTAGCTTGTATTTCCAGGAATTGCCGGTATAGGCCTTTTTGCCGAGATCGAATTCGAGCAGGCGGAGATATTCCTTGCCCCCATCGGTCTCGACAGCCCCTGCGGTTGCGTCCCAGATCGGCCCCTCGATCAGCGGGTAGAGCATCTTGCCGTCAACCGACTGCGCCATGCCTTCGAACCCGCGCGAGCGGCGGACATCGAAGGTGACAGGTGCCGGCAGGTTCGGCAGTTTCAGCCCCGGATGATCCGGTGATTTCAAAACCCGGTCCCCCAGCATGGTTTCGGCGATGAACGTGAGCTCGCCATCCATGTTGGTCGCAAAGACATATGGCCCGAATTCATCGCCGAACCAAAGCTGGTCGCCCACCGGCTGGATCGACTCGATGTCGAAGTCGGCACCGGTCAGATAGCGGCTGTCGGTGAACTCGGTCGCGATGCGGAAGGGAAGGACCTTCGCGGGGTCCGAGAGGAAGACGGTCTCGATGATCTCGACCTTGCCGCTTTGCCAATCGGGGCGGATCTTGTGGGCCATCAGCATCGCGTCGGGCGAGTTGACCTTGTTGCCAAAGCCGTTATCCGACAGCGCCCAATAGATGCCCCCGCCGATATGCTTGACGCCCGAGAACCCCTGAACCGGTTGCCCGACAAAAGGAAGGCTGAGGCCGGTGGCGCGCTTTTTCTGGTCTTTCGCACCGATCCAGGTGCGGCCATCGACGGAATAGAGCGTTTCGGTCCGGGCATTGCCAGGACCGGTAAAACGCCCCGAGATCAGCATCTGGCTGGGTGCATCCGACGGGGGCACCACAAAGGTCGATGCGGGGATCAGGGCTTGGCCCGCCAGTGTTGCGGGAAACTTCTGTTGCTCGGCCATGGCCGGGGTCGCGCCAAGGGCAAGCGCGAGAGCAAGGCGATACATCGTCTTTCTCCGAGTTGGGTTGCGAATGTTTTTAGAGGTAGAGCGCCAGTGTCACAATCAGCCTTCGATCCTGTGTCCGAACGGCGACAATCCGATAACTGGGCGGTCCGGCGCGACATGCCGCACCCGCACAATTGTAACCGGCGACTTGGGCGAGGAATTCGGGTAAAGGTGCGACCTGGGCGGGTCCGGTGCCGCCAGCAAATCGACAAGCGCGGAGCGACGCATGCAGCATGATGTTGTGAAAGACTATTACGGCCAGGTTCTGAAAAGCTCGGCCGATCTCAAAACCTCGGCCTGTTGCGACGCCTCCGCGCCGCCGCCCCGGATCCGCGCGATCCTGTCGGACCTGCATCCCGAGGTGAGGAACCGCTATTACGGTTGTGGGCTGGTGGTGCCCGAAGCGCTGGAGGGCGCCCGCGTCATTGATCTCGGCTGTGGTACCGGGCGCGATGTCTATCTGCTTGCTGCCCTGGCAGGGCCCGGCGGCCATGTGGTTGGCGTGGACATGACCGAGGAACAGCTTGCCGTTGCCCGCGACGCGCTCGACTGGCAGATGGCCCGTTTCGGGTTTGGCGAACCGAATGTGAGCCTGTTGAGCGGGTATATCGAGGCCCTCGATGCGCTGGGCCTCGACGGTGGATCCTTTGACCTTGTGGTGTCGAACTGCGTGGTCAATCTCGCGACCGACAAAGCCGCGGTCCTGAAGGGCGTCTACGATTTGTTGAAGCCCGGCGGGGAGATGTATTTCTCGGATGTCTATGCAGACCGGCGCCTGACCGACGAGATGCGCGCAGATCCGGTCCTGTATGGCGAGTGCCTCTCTGGCGCGCTTTACACAGGGGATTTCCGGCAGATGGCGCGCGAAGCCGGGTTTGCCTGCCCCCGCCGGGTGTCAACGCGCGCCATGGAGGTGCACGACCCTGAGATTGCGGCGAAGTTGGGCGGCGCCCGGTTTGTCTCTGAAGTCTGGCGGCTTTTCAAGCATGCCGATCTTGAGCCGGGGCGGGAGAACTTCGGCCAGACGGCCACCTATCTGGGTGGTTTGGATGGCGCCGAGGCGGGCCTCTCGCTCGATGAAACCCTGCATTTCACCGCCGGTGAAGCCCAGTCGATTGACGCCAACACGGCGGTGATTCTGCGGGCCAGCCGGTATGCGCCCTATTTCGAGGTCACCGGCGATACGATCCGGCACCTCGGCGCATTCGAGCCCGAGCCTCTCCCTGCCGCGGGTTGTGGGCCTGCGGCAGGTGGGTGTTGCGGATAGCCCGGCGGATCACTCCGCCGCGCTGGGGGCGTCCTCGACCACGATCACCGGCTCCATCGCGTTCAATTCCTCGAGCGAGAGATGGCACGCGATGGTGTGGTCGTTGCCGAGGTCGCGCACGGGCACCTCACCCTGATCGCATTTGCCGGGCATCACATACTGGCAGCGGGTCTGGAACGGGCAGCCCGGCAGCGGGTTGAGCGGGGAGGGAAGCTCCCCCTCGAGCACCACATTGCGTTTGGAAACGCTCAGATCCGCGATGGGCACTGCCGACAGCAGGGCCTCGGTATAGGGATGATAGGGCGGGGCAAAGATATCCTCGGTCGTGCCCTGCTCCATGATCCGGCCGAGATACATCACCACAACCCGGTCGGAGAGATAGCGCACCACGCCCAGATCATGCGAGATGAACAGCATGGTCGTGCGGCTCTCGCGCTGGATATCGGTCAGCAGCTTTGTCACCGCGGCCTGGACCGAGACATCGAGTGCCGATACCGGCTCGTCTGCCACGACCAGTTTGGGCCGGCCGGCGAAGGCGCGCGCGATCCCGATGCGTTGCTTCTGGCCGCCGGATAGCTGGCGCGGCATCCGTTTTGCAAACTCGCGCGGGAGCTTTACCATGTCGAGCAGTTCGAGCATCCGCTGTTCGCGATCCTGATCGTTGTTCCCGATCTCGAACATCTCGAGCACGCGGCAGATCTGGTCGCCGATGGACATCGACGGGTTCAGCGTGTCAAAGGGGTTCTGGAACACCATCTGCACCTGGCTGACCGTCTTTGCGTTCCGCTTTTCGACTGGCATATGCGCAATATCGAGATTGCCGAGCGTCACCGAGCCATTCGTCGCCGTCTCGAGCCCCATCAACACCTTTGCAAAAGTCGACTTGCCACATCCGGATTCGCCAACGATGGCGACCGTCTCGGCCTCGCGGGCGTTGAAGGTGACTTCCTCATTTGCCTTGACGGTACGCGTATCGCCGCCGCCGAACATGCCCGTTGAAACCGAATAGTGCTTTTGCAGATTGTCGACCTGCACCACGACATCGCCGAGCTCGATTGCTTCGCCGATTTCACCGGCATCCACATCGGCGTTCCAGTCGATATCGTTGATCCGCTCACAGCGGGAGCGATGGCGCGAGGTCGTGGCGCCCACGGGGTGCATGCGGATGGCATGGGTATCGCACAGCTGTTTGTCGAAATGCGAGCAACGCGGCCCGAAATTGCACCCGTGCGGCCGCTGATGGGGCAGCGGAAGCTGCCCCGGTATCGCAACCAGCGGGCGGGCATACTTATCCGCGCCGGGGATGGGGATCGACCGGAGCAGGCCCTTGGTATAGGGGTGGCGCATATTGCGAAAGATCGTGTTGATATCGCCTTCCTCGACCGCTTCGCCCGAATACATCACCGTGATGCGGTCGCAGGTCTCGAGAATGAGACCCAGATTGTGGCTCACAAAGATCATCGAGGTGCCGAACTCACGCGCCAGATCCTTGATCAGCTCGACGATCCCGGCCTCGACCGTGACGTCGAGGGCGGTGGTCGGCTCATCCAGCAGCAGCAATTGCGGCTTTGAGAGCAGCGCCATCGAGATCACCACGCGCTGTTGTTGCCCGCCCGAGAGCTGATGCGGATAGGCGCCCAGGATCCGGTCGGGATCCGGCAGGCGCACCGCATCGACCATCTCGGCGGCGCGTTTGAGCGCCTCTTCCTCGGACATGCCCTCGTGGACTGTCAGCACCTCGGAGAGTTGCCTGCCAATCTTCATGGCCGGGTTCAGCGAGGCCATGGGCTCCTGATAGACCATCGAGATCTTCGAGCCGCGCAGGTCGCGCAGCCGCTCCGGCGACATGGTCTGCATCTCCTCGCCCATGAACTTGATGGACCCGGATTTGATGCGGCCGTTGTTCCCGAGATACTGCATGATGCCGAGGCTGACGGTGGACTTTCCGCAACCGGACTCCCCCACCAGCCCCATGGTCTCGCCCGGCAAGACGGTCATGGAAAAATCCATCACCGCCGGGATCTCGCCCGCGCGGGTATAGAAGGAAATGTTCAGGTCTTCGATATCAAGGATCGGTTCGGTCATGTCAGTCTCCTTAATCCTTGAGCGATTCTTCGCGCAGCCCGTCTGCCAGCAGGTTGAGCCCCAGAACGAGGGACATCAACGCAACGGCAGGGAACAGCGAAAGATGCGCGGTTGAGGCGAGGCGGACAAACTGGCGCCCGTGGTTGATCATCGAGCCCCAGTCCGCACTTTCGGGCGACAGGCCGAGACCAAAGAACCCGAGTGTCCCGAGCAGGATGGTCGTGTACCCGATGCGCAGGCAGAAATCGACGATCAGCGGGCCGCGGGCATTGGGCAGGATCTCCCACAGCATGATGTACCAGGGACGCTCTCCCCGGGTCTGTGCTGCAGCGACATAGTCTCGTGTCTTGATATCCATCGTCAGGCCGCGGACGATCCGGAACACCCCAGGCGAAGAGCCCAGGATCACGGCCGCGAACACGTTCAATTCGTTCGGCGCCATGGTCACGATGCCAAGCGGGTCCGAGTTGAACGCGAGGCCCGAATAGAGCCAGAAACCGATCACCATCGTCAGCCCGGCATACAGCATCAGCTTGCCGGTGTTCTTCTCGTACTTCGTATACCACATGGTGCACAGGAAGATGATCGGGAAGAGGAAGAAGAAGGCAGCCATCCCAATCGGCAATGACCACGGGAGCTTGAAGATGCCCAGATCGATCAGCTTGACCGCATTCACCTCTGGCGTGACCAGCAGGTAGAACAGCAGGATCACCGGAAAGGCGAGAACCAGATTGGCAAGGAACGACATCAGCGTATCGATCCAGCCGAGATAGTATCCCGCAGGCAGTCCAAGGGTCGAGCCGACCATATAGGCGATCAGCGTCGCCGCCGGGGCAATCACCAGAACCACCTGGCTGCCATAGACGACCCGGCTAAAGATATCCCGGGCGAGGTTGTCACCGCCCCACAGGAAATAGATTCCGTTGTCCACATCTGCCGTGCCGGGCAGGGCCTTTTTCATGCCCGGCGTAAAGGATTGCTCCACCGCCGGCATGACGGCGATCGCGTCGGCGAAGATCGCGGTAAAGACCCAAAACAGCACGAGGCAGGCGCCGGCCATTCCCACAGCCGACCCGTAAAGCCGGCCAACAACGCCCAGCTTCTCGCGAAACAGATATCCAGCCAGCAATGTCGCTGCCATGGCCGCCCAGGTGGGCCAGAAACGGATCAGCGAGTGGATGATGATCTCGATGGTCGAGAGGTTTTCCATTGTTTTGTCCTCCCGTTCCTATTTGACGCGGATCCGCGGGTTCAGATAGGCGTACCCGACATCCGATATCAGCTGGGTCAGGAGCACCACGATCACTGCGACCCACGAAATTGCGAGCAGCATGTTGATGTCGTTGTTGCCCGCCGCTTGCACCAGCGCCCAGCCAAAGCCCTTGTAGTTGAACATTGTTTCGACAATGACGACCCCGGTCAGCAGCCAGGGGAACTGAAGCATGATCACCGTGAAGGGGGCGATCAGGGCGTTGCGCAGGGCGTGTTTCATCACCACTGTCCGGAAGTCGAGCCCTTTGAGTCGCGCAGTCCGGATATACTGCGATGTCATGACTTCGGCCATCGAGGCGCGCGTCATCCGCGCGATATACCCCATCCCGTAAATCGCCATTGTCATGACGGGGAGGGTGAAGTTCTCGACCGTGATCGACCGGGTCGAGGCGATGCCCTTCAGGATCCCGAGTGTGCTGGCAAATATCACGGTAAAGATAATGCCCGTGACGTATTCAGGCGCGGATGTCGATGTAATGGAGCCGACCGATAAACTTCGGTCCAGTAACGATCCCTCTCGCATCCCTGCCAGGACACCGATGATCAGCGCCCCGGGAACCATCACCATCATCACCCAGAACATCAGGATCCCGGTATAGCCCAGGCGCTCTCCCACAACCTCGGAGACGGGTTTGCGGAAGACCCGGCTGTATCCCATATCCCCCTTTGCCGTGTTCAGCAGCCATTCGCCATACCGGGTGAGGAAGGGGCGGTTGAAACCTTGCTGATCCAGCCATTGCGCGACCTCGGCATCGGTCATGCGCATGTTGCCCTCGGTCTTGGCCAGCTTCTCGAGGTTGCCCGGCAAATTGACAAGATAGAAAACGATGAAAGTCAAAGCGATCATCGTGACCACCATGGTCCCGATGCGTCGCAAGATAAACATAAACATTTTGTCGTCCCCGTTAGCTGGTCTGGGCTCGCCTTGCCCGGTCTAGCATGTGCCTAGGCTTTGCCCCTTGTCGTTGGAGAGCAGGCCAGGGACGGCCTGCTCTCATCTTATTGGGCTGTCAGCTCAGCCAGTAGAGATCCGCGAACTGGAACTGTGCCTGGTGCATCTCATAGCCATGCACGCCCTCGCGATAGGAGCGGAAGATCGACCGCCAGTAAGGCTGAATGATCACACCGCTGTCGCGCAGGATCGTCTCGACATCCTTCATGATGACCTTGCGGGCCTCCACGTCCGGAGTGGCGAGCGCCTGGTCGAGCTTTTTGTCGAACTCGGCGTCCGAGAGACCGGTCTCGTTCCACGCCTCGCCCGATTTATAGGCCAGGGCCAAAACCTGAACGCCGAGCGGGCGACCGTTCCAGTTGGTCGACGAGAACGGATACTTCGTCCAGTCGTTCCAGAAGGTCGATCCCGGGATCACCGTGCGCTTCACGTTCAGCCCGGCGTCGCGCATTTGCGCCCCGACGGCATCGGTTGTGTTGCGCCGCCAGTCGTCGTCGATCGAGATGATCTCGAATTCGAAATCGCTCTGACCGGCTTCCGCCAACAGCTTCTTGGCCTTCTCCACGTCGCGCACGGCAGGGCCGATGTCGACATACTCGATATGCATCGGGCCCACATGGAAGTTCGCGGCCGGAATGCCTGTGTCGTTGATCCCCAGACGAAGAACCACCGAGTTGTCGACCGCCGCCTGAACGGCCTGACGCACACGAACATCATCATAGGGCGGGTTGTTGACGTTCATCCGGATCACGATGGTCGAGCCGGTCGCTTTGTCCGACGTGATGATGCCGACTGCGTCCAGCTGTTCGATGGCGTCGGGAGGCGTGAGGTAGGTTGCATCCACGTCCTCGGATTCCAGCGCCGAGATCATCGCGGTCGGGTCGGTGCCGTGGTCGATATATTCGACGCCGTCCAGCCAGAACTCCCCGCCCCACCAGGGCGTGTCCTTGCGCTTGACCTCGGCGGTGTCACCGACATCCCAGCGGACGAGCTCGCAGGCTCCGGTCGAAATGGCGAGCGCCTTCATCGGGTCGTTGCCGCCGTCATACGAGCGGTGCATGACCATTGCCGGATAGTCCGACATGCCCGCGATGATCGAGATATCGGCCCGGGGCAGGTTCAACTTGACCGTGTAATCATCGACCTTTTCCAGGAAACCTTCGCCGATCTTGTTGGTGTCCGGGTCGATCAGGGCCGCCATGCGACCGGCCATCGAGTTTCCTTCGACGTCCTTCTCGCACCAACGGGTGATGTTGAAGACCAGGTCATCGGCACCGAATTCGTCGCCATTCGACCATTTGATCCCCTTCTTCGCTTTCAGGGTATAGGTCTTGGCGTCGTCGCTGGTCTCCCAGCTTTCGAGCAGCCAAGGTGAGAACGTGAAGTCCGAGTTCCACCGAACCAGATACTCGCAGACCGACGAGCCGACCATCGCCATCTCGGTCCAGTCATAGGTCCGCGGGTCTTTGAAGGCCTTGACTTGCATCGAGACCCGCAGAATGCCGCCCTTCTTGGGTTCTTCGGCGGATGCCGGCGTCGGTGTGAGTCCGGCAAGCGCGAATGCGCCGGCCGTCGAGACACCGAATGCCGCCATCGTCGCAAAGTATTCACGCCGGCTCATGAGGCCGGCCTTGAATTGCTCTGCCGCTTTCGGCGCCATTGGATGCAGATCGCGGTCTGTCATCATGTATTTCGTCATCTAAGTCTCCCTGATCCCTAGTGGGATTTCGCTTTCGTAGAGCTATGCTAATCATGCACAAACTATCGCGCCAAGTGTCAATACTTGCATTGTGAGGGTGTTTTCCGACAATTTTC
>JBCCHW010000036.1:0-22039 GCA_039028555.1 Pseudomonadota bacterium
CCAGCGGCCCATCCGGTCGTTTTCCTCGGCCGTGGTGCGCATGAGCGTGATCTGGGGGTTGTGTTCATAGAGCACCCGCCCGCGATAGCGTTCCGGCACCGTATCCGGCGCATTGAAATTGACCATGTCGAGCGCGCCGCAGGCCCCGATATAGGGCAGACCGGCGCGGATCGAGGCGCCAAATCGATCCTCGGTCGCCGGGAAGACGCCGCCCATCATCATGTCGCAGATCTCGGTCGTCGTGAGGTCGAGCACGCCGGTCAGCATGCCAGAATCAAGCAGCCCCTCCATTGCGCGCCCACCCGTGCCGGTGGCGTGGAAGACCAGGCAATCATACTGATCCTCAAGAGCTGCCGTGACCTGTTGAACGAGCCGCGTCGTGACGCCAAACATCGTCACGCCCAGCGCGGGCTTGTCCTGGCTCGGTTGTACCGCACGGCGCGCCTTGACCATGCCGGCCAATGCCTGCGCCCCGTTCGCGAGGACAGCGCGCGTGATCCGGTTCAGCCCCTGAACATCGGCAACCGAGTGGAGCATCAGCATGTCCGAGCCGCCCACATATTGCTCGGTATTGCCCGAGGCGACGGTCGAGATCATCACCTTGGGCACCCCGACGGGCAGCGCCCGCATTGCCGGCGCGCACAGCGCCGTTCCTCCCGACCCCCCGGCCGAGATGATGCCCGCGATCCCCTCCTGCCCGACCATCCAGCGTTCAAAGGCTTGCGTCATGCCTGCGACCGCGCTGCCGCGATCACCCGTGAAGACGCCGGAAACGCCGCGCGGATGAAAGGCGGCGACGGCATGTGGCGGCACTTCCGCGCCCGACGGTTTGCCCGATGTCGAGAGATCGACCATCTGCACCGCCAGCCCCGCCTCTTTCACGATGTCGCGGATATAGCGAAGCTCGGCGCCTTTCGTATCCAACGTTCCCGCGACGAGAACCCGGGATCCCTGCCCCGCCGCGCGCGCGCTGATCGGTTTTATACGCTCGTCCGAGGCCGCAGGGATCTCGGTCTGTGTACTTGCCGCCGCCTCGATCACATGGACCGGCACCGGGCGCGACCAGCGCGTGGGCGTCTGCGGGTTTGACATGTAAATCTTGATGATGCCGCGAGGGACGGGCGCCGCACCTTTGGACCCCTCAGCGTCCACAGCCGGCTCCGGCGTTTCGTCATGGGCATGGCGCCCGACCCCCAACAGCGCCTGTTGAAGGTCGCGGTCACCGGCGAGCAGGCCTGAGTCCATCACCCGGTTGATCCGGCCATTGACCATGATGGCGACCTGCTCGGCGACGGCGCAGGCGACGCCAATGTTCTGCTCGATCACGAGGACATCGACATCCCCGTCCTGACCCAGCTGGATCAGCATGTCCTCGACCTGCTGAACGATCACGGGCGCGAGCCCCTCGGTCGGTTCATCCATCACAAGAAGACGCGGATTGAGGAGCAGTGCGCGAGAGATCGCCAGCATCTGCTGCTCGCCACCCGAGAGCTGCGCGCCCCCGTTGTTGCGGCGCTCGGCAAGGCGCGGGAAGGTCCCGTAGATCCGCTCGATCGTCCAGGCGCCGCCGCGTTTCTCGACCAGACGCAGATGCTCATCGACGGTGAGAGAACGCCACAGGCGCCGCCCCTGGGGTACGTAGCCGACCCCCATGCGGGCGATCTCGGCCGGATTGCGCCCGTTGAGCGCCTGCCCGTCCAGGGTGATCGTCCCCGAGGCAACAGGCTCAAGCCCCATGATCGCCTTGCAAAGCGTGGTCTTGCCCATGCCGTTACGCCCGACGACCGACAGCACACCGTGATCGAGCGAGAGGTTGACGCCCTGCAGCGCATGGGACTGGCCGTAATAGACATTCAGGTCGCGGATCTGGAGATTGGCGGGATCAGGCATGACCGTCCCCCAGATAAAGGGCCTGAACCTCTTCATCTTCCTCGATCTCAGCGGGCTTGCCCTCTTTGAAGATCCGCCCGTTATGCATCATCGTCACGCTCTCGGCGACGCGCAGCGCGACATCCATGTCGTGCTCGATGATGATGAAGCCCATATGGCCCGGCAGACCCATCAGGATCTCGATCAGCTCCGAGCGTTCGGTGGGCGAGAGCCCCGCAGCCGGTTCATCGAAGAGGATGAACCGAGGTGCGCCCGCCAGCGCCATCGCGATCTCCAACTGGCGTTGTTGACCATAGGCAAGCTCCGCGACCACCGTGTCGCGAACGCCATCCAGGTGCACGACGCGGACCAGGTTTTCCGCCGCGGCCATCAACGCATCGCTTCGGCGCGCACGCAGGAACGAAAACCGCGACCGCGACACCCCGACCGATGCGAGATAGACATTGTCGAGCACCGAAAGCCCGGTGAACAACAGGCTGATCTGATAGGTCCGCCGCAGCCCGCGCCGGATCCGCTCGTGCGGCGGAAACTCGGTGATATCCTCGCCAAAGAAACGGATCGTGCCCTGGGTCGCGGGAAAATCGCCCGTTACACAGTTGAAAAGCGTCGTCTTGCCCGCCCCGTTCGAGCCGAGCACCGCGCGCCGCTCGCCCGGGCGGACGGTCAGATTGACATCCTGCATCGCCGCCAGGGCGCCAAAGAACTTCGACACCCCGCGCAGCTCGAGCGCATTGGCCGTGCCGGTGGCATCCAGCCGATCTGTGATGGTTGTCGGCGCATTCATGGCCCGTCTCCCCCGCGATCAAGCAGCGGATCGCGGTTGCGGGCGGCGCGGATCTTTTCCCAAAGCCCCAGGATCCCGTCAGGAGACCAGAACACGATGATCAGGAAGCCGACCCCGATCAGCAACTGAAAGCGCTCGCCCGACAGGCCAACAGCGACCAGCGCGTCGATTGCAAAGGTTTTGAGCAGCACATAGATGAACGCGCCGATGAAAGGCCCGATCGGATGGCGCAGCCCGCCGATCACAGCGATCACCAGCACGTCGATCACCGGCCCGATCCCGGCCGTGCCCGGCGAGATTTGCGCCGATTGCCAGGTCAGCAGGATCCCACCAACAGCCGCGAGAAGACCGGCAACAGAATAGGCGGCGACCCGGTGCGCCGTGACGTTATAGCCAAGGGCCGCCATCCGGCGCGGGTTGTCGCGCACCCCCTGCAACGCAAGCCCGAAGGGCGCGCGCGAGATATAGAGCACCGCAAGGAAACTGATCACGGCCCAAAACAGCGTTAGGTAGTAAAAGGCAACCGGCCCGCGCCAGTCGACACCGAACAGGCTGGGCGGCAACACGCCGTTGAAACCAGAAAACCCATTGAAAACGACATAGTTCTGTCGCGTGAAGTAAAAGAAAGCCGCCGCAATGGCGAGGGTGATCATGATCGTATAGATGCCCTCGGTCCGCACGGCCAGCCAACCGGTCAGCGTGGCAAAAAGCACCGCGATCACCAGCGCCAGAGGGATACTGATATACCATGGCCAACCAAGCGATATGGTCTCGATGGCACTGACCCCAAAGATTGCGACCATGTACCCGCCAACGCCCGCAACGGTCATCTGCACCAGGCTCACCATGCCGCCATAGCCCGCCAAGAACATCAGGCTGAGCGCGATGATCCCCAGAATGAATGTCCAGCCAAAGATCTGGAACAAAATGAAGTCCCCGGCGATTGCCGGCATGACCAGAAGGATCAGGCCGAGGATCCAATAGCCGGCCGGAATGCGCTCGGCCCAGCTTGGCGCTCCCTGTGCGACCGGCAGATCCTCGACCGCGGCCATCAGGCTCTCCCCATCAGGCCCTGCGGCCGGAAGGCGAGAACCACGACCATGATCAGAAAGGTCAGGACCACGGCGTAGGTCGGGAAGTAAACCGAGCCGAACTGATCTGCCAGACCGATCAGGATGGCCCCGATCGCCGCACCGGGGATCGAGCCCATGCCCCCCACGATCACCACGATCAGCGAATAGAGCAAGAATCGCACATCCTCGCCCGGCGCCAGCGCCTGAAACGTGCCGCCAACCACGCCGGCAAGGCCCGCAAGACCCGCGCCAAAGGCAAAGACCCCTGCAAAGACGAGCTGGATATGCACACCGGTCGCGGTCAGCATGTCGCGGTCATCGACCCCGGCGCGCACCAGCATGCCCACTCGAGTGCGGTTCAACAACAGCCAGATCCCGACGCCGATCACGACCGCAGCGAGAAAAATCACGATCCGCACCAGCGGGTATTTGAGAAAGATCAAATCCCCCGATGAGCGTTTGACCCCGGTCACCAGAAAGGTCTCGAGCGGTCCCGAGAGCCAGCTTGGCGTGAGCACCTGATAGAAGTCTCCGCCCCAGACCCAGAGCATCAGATCGGCGAGCACGATCGAGATTCCGATAGTCACCAGGGTTTGGCGCAGATCCTGGCCCTCCATCCGACGAAAGACGAGAACCTGCAACAGAACGCCAAAGGCGCCGACGATCACGAAGGCGATCGGGAAGGCGATCAGCCAATAGCCGGTTAAATCCGCGATCTCGAACCCGATATAGCCGCCCAGCAGGTAGAGCGACCCATGCGCAAGGTTCACATTCCGCATGAGCCCAAAGATCAGTGTGAAGCCCGAGGCAACGAGGAAGTAGAGACCACCCAGCGTGATGCCGTTGAAGAGGGCGTTGAGAAACACCTTCTTCTTGCCGATCAGCTCGATCAGCCATTGCGGCCACAGCGCAAAAATCATCCACAACAGAACCGCTGCGATCACAACGATGATCGCGGTCCAGATCGGGTGTCTATGGGCGAAAGCGCTCATCGCCGTTGAGCTCCTCGACTTCGGTCACCCAACGCTAAGTCCGATCTCCAGCCAGCGGCGTATCCGAGCGTCTGATCGAGTGCCTCTGGATCCGTAAAAGCCGACCGCTGCCAATCAGACAAAGTGCGCGACGCGGCGGTAGTCCGTGGGCGGGATGCCGACATTCGACGTAAAGAACCTGGTGAAGCTTGCCTGACTGGAAAAGCCCAGGGTCAGTCCGATTTCGGTCACCGATTTCGATGTGGTCATCAGGTCGTCGATCGCATGCTCGGCCCTGAGGGTGTTCAGGTAAAGGTTGGGCGTGATACCCGTTTGCATTTTGAAAAGCTTGAAGAAATGCGGTCGGGAAAGACCGACTTCGCGGGCGAGATCGTCGATGCCCGATTCCTCGGTATACTTTTCCTGCATGACCCTGAGAGATCTCCGAACCCTAAAGTCGTTGAACCGATGCCGGATGTTCTTGAAGCCACAGCGTTCGTTGATCCCCTGCCAGGACTGATCGAAACAGGCGCGTGTCGTCTCGAAGAGAAAACCGTCAAAACGGTCCGAGGGCTGTTCATCCAACAACAGATTGGTCAGGCGGCCCACCCAGATCTCGACTGCTTTGGTCATGTGGATCCGGGGCGTCCCGAAACTCAGAGCAAACTCCGCAGATCGGGAATTTTCCAGGAACCACATGGGCTTGATGTAGAGTGTCAGCACATAGCATTGCTCGGAAACGGTTAAAGGCGTGAAGCTATGCGGCTCCCATGGGCTGATCGCAACACCCTGACTTTCATCGAGAAACAGATCCGTATCGCCGACACAAAGCCGGGCCTTTGCGCCACCGAGGTAAAAAACAAGGTGACCTTCACGATGCGCATGAGTGATCAACGGCTTGTCGAGCTCGTAAAGGGTTGCGCGCCCGAACGAACCGTGATGAACCGAGATTGCTCTCGCCATCCGCATATCCTCCCATTGATTGGGCCGCTTGTGCCTTGGCGTCGCGACCTCTTGAGTTGAGTTTGGCGCCGATTCGTCGGGTTTGGCAACCGAATCAGTATTATTATGAGACTGTCGGTTACGCGGCGTGTTGTGTCTTGCTGTTCACCCGATGGCTGTTTTACGAGGCGCGGCCTGGCCATGCGCTGCGTACAGCAATTCCAGAATTACCCGCTTGTCCATATGAATGGGAGCATTTGAGACAGCACGGTCGCGGGCCGCCAAGTCGGCCGCTTTTGGCAGATTGATGCTGGACAGGCCCAGCTCGGCGAGCGACCGGGCAATGGGCAAGCTTTGCAAGACTCCCATAAGTCCATCGGACAATGCTTCGCCATCAGCCAATGACAGCGAGTGGCGCACATTCGCGATGCGATCAGACTCCATCCTCTCGTAAATCCGCGCCAGGTGCGGGATCAAAACACCCCCCATCGCGATCGGATCGATCGGTGTTGCGCTGACAGATGCGACCGCATTGCTGATCGCGTGAACGGCACAAGGGCCCTTTTGCAGGGCGAGCGAGCTGTTGAGCCCGCCCGCCATCATTTCTCGCCGCGCTGCCAGATCATCATCACGAAGCACAACCTGCACGTTGTTGACAGCGCGCCTCAAGGCGTCCAGCGCCATTCCGTCGGCCGGCGGGTTGTAGCCCGGCGACAGATAGGCATCGACGCCGCGGGCAAGAATGCCGGCGGCGGCGCAGGCGGTATCCTGCGGCGATGCACCCAGGGTAAGCGTCGGATCACAGATCGCGACCGTCGGGATCAGGTGACGCGATGACAGCAGGACCTGCCCGCCATTATCGAGTTTGACCCGCGTGTAATCGGTGATCGCCGAGGCGAAACCAAGAACCCCGGGGATGGAATAGAGATCGGGCACACGCTCCGAGATCCGCTGGGCACCGCCTTCATCGGCCGAGAGAGCCGCGATGGGCTCGTCATAGGCAATGGCGATCCGGGCGACCTTGGCGAGGTCCATCACGCGGCTGGATCCATACGCAATCAGCACATCGCAGTCCTGACTGCGGTACCGCAGGGCGATATCGCGTGCCGCCGCCTCGCTCGCCCGGTGGGGCACGGCGGAAAAACACTCGGCCCGGATTCGTATCGGCAGGCTCGAAAGAAAAGGTTCTGACATATCACCTGTCAGATCGGATTCTTCGGCAATAATCAGCGGCCGGCACTTTCCGTTGCGCTCCATTTCCGAGCGCAGGGCCTCTTCGAGGACCCCATCGGCGAAATGGACGCGGGTCAGATAGGTGATCAGGGTCATAACCGCCCGCCTTGGGACTCTGTGCAACCGTCGGATGGCGTGGCCCGGGCGCACCCGCCCGGGCCCAGAGCGACCGGTATCAGTAGTCTTTCTTACACTCCGGATTCTCGCGGCTCGGCAGGCCGAGTGTCGCGAACTTTGCCGCATCGAGACCCAGGGTCTGCGGCACGGCTGGGTCTATCGAGATGAACTTGTTCACCAGATTGCCATCGTCATTCTCGACCACTTCCGAGATAAAGGTCGCCGCGATGGCCTGGCGATTGTCGTCCAGCTTGACCTTGCCGATCGGGCTGTCGAGCTCGAGATCGCTCAGGCATTGGCGAAACGCGCCGTGATCGTCGGAAAGATCCCCCCCGACCTGATCGAGGCAGGTGAGCGTCGCCGTCATGTTGTTATAGTAGAGGGTCGCCAACAACGACGGCGCGGGAAACCGCTGATCCGGCGGGAACGTATCCTGGTAGAGTTTCACATACTCTTTCCACTTTGGATCATCCCAGGTATCGGCCTGTGGCCCGGCAGAGGGTGTTCCAATCAGGGCCCGCTTGGCATCGCCTTTCGAATTCAGCACGGTACCATCTACCATGATCGAGCCGCCGATCAGGTTCGCGTCACCGCCGGCCTGCTGGTACTGGTTGAGGAAGTTGACGGCATCGCCGCCGCCCAGCCCCAGATAGATCGCATCCACGTCATCAGGCAACGCCGCGATGATCGAGCCAAAATCCTTGGTGCCGAGCGGAACCCACAGCCGTTCGGTGATCTCGCCGCCCGCCTGGCAGAAATCGAGTGCGAAGCCAAAGACCTGCGTATAGATGAACGAGTAATCCTCGCCGATCGTCGCGACCGTCTCATACCCCTTCTCGTCATGGACATATTTGCCCAAGCCCCACGACCACTGCGCGCCATCCGAGTTAAAACGGAAAAAGTTCTCCGATGGGTTCACATAGGTGGTTTCCTGAGCACCGGACGAACCGTTGATAAAAGTCGTCTGGGGCTGTGTCTTTGAGTAGTCGCGGATCGCGATCCCCTCGGACCCGGACAGCGGGCCGACGACCACATCGAGGCCATCCTGTTCGACCAGTTTGCGCACTCCGCGCACGGCGCTGTCGGGCGAGGCATCGGTTGACTGGATGATCAACTCGATATCACGGCCTGCAACTTTGCCGCCAAATGCTTCCAGCGCTGTTTTCACACCGCGGATTCCATCTTCGCCCAAGACCGTATAGGTGCCTTCGAGCGTCGCCAGCACGCCGATCTTGATGGGCTCTTCTGCTGTGGCGCCATGCGCACCCGCCAGCATTGCAAGCGCCGAGACAGCGCCGAGAAACTTTGTTTTCATTGAGACCTCCCTGAATGCATCTGCGTTCGACGCCTGGAGTTCTGGCGCCTCGTATCACACATCCTGCGACCAATTCACGGGATCAACGATCTCGGGTGATCTATCCGATATATCTTTCAGTCTGCATTTGTTTGCCAATTCCAGAGCCGCAATCACGGGCCCGGCGTGAAACAAGCCACGCGTTTTCAGGGCATGATTCGTATGATCGACCATGCCCGGGCGGTGGCGCCTTGCCCCGCCGTGGCTTGACTGGAATCGATGAGCCGTTTTGCAGTAATCGCGAAAGAGTGCCAAATCGCGGCGGATCTGCGCATCGAGGAATGTCTAGTGACCGCGTCGCCAGGCTACCAGCTGCGCGAGGATCGACACCGCGATCTCGTGCGGGTCAATCGCGCCCAGATCCAGCCCTGCGGGCGAGATGAGCGTTTCGAGCCGGGCCGGATCGATCCCCTCCTTTGCGAGCTTCGACGTCAGAAAGGCCGCCTTTTTGTGGCTGGCAACCATCGCGACAAACGCCGCATCCCCGGCAAGGGCCCCGCGCAGCGCCGCCAAATCGCCGGCCCCCTGCGACGCGATGATGATCGCATCGGCTGCCGCTTGATCAACACTCGCATCAGAGACCGCGTATCCCATCAGGGACCCATGCGCCCTGATTGCCCGCGCGATCGGTGTCTCCCCCACAACCGCGAGGCGCATGGCCAGCAGATAAGGCTCGATGAAAACCTCGACCGTGCCACCGGAGGGGCAGCCGCTGATATGCCTGTCTGCGTCGGTCAGATCACCACTTTCGCCTCCTCGCGGCCCAACGCTGATCATGCGGGCGCTGCCCTGCTCCAGCACGTCGGCCGCCGCCCTTTTCACGGCCCCGCGAACGCAGTTTCCGCCCAGATGGCCGACGATCTCACCCGTGGACGTAACCACTGCCTTCGCACCGGCCTTGGCCGAGGTCAGATCCGCTGTGCGCACGACCGTGGCGAGGCAGAAAGGTCTCCCCTCCGCCCGCATCGTGTTGATGACCTCAAAGATGTCGGTGCCGGTCATCTTCAATCCATCCGTCGATATGCGTTCATGTCTGGTCATTGGATTTACACATCATCAGATCTTCTCGAATTCCGGCTCAAGCGCCGCAAGCGCATCAATGGTGTTTGCAGGCAGATGCGCATCCAGATGCGGAAGCGCTGCGGCCATGCCCCGCGCAACAGGCGCATAGTCCCGCCACGCTTTGAGCGGGTTCAGCCACACAATCCGATGGGCGCGTCGGCGCAGTTTCGCGAGGTCACGGCCAAGCGCCTCGCCAGGCGACGTGCAATAGCCGTCCGACAGGATCAAAACGACCGTCCGCCCATTCACGGCGCGCGCCGAGTAAGAAGCGTTGAACCGCGTGATCGCCCCTGCGATATCCGTGCCGCCCGCGAACCCCTCGGCCATCAGGCTCAACCGGCCCGCAGCACGCAGCGTGTCGCGGTCGCGCAGGGCCGGCGTTACCCGGATCAATCGCGTGTGGAACAGATAGGCATCGGTGCGCGCATCCGCGCTGACCAGCCCCTTCAAAAAGGCCAGAAAGACCCGGGCATAGACCGTCATCGAGCCCGATACATCGCAGAGCGCAACGATCTGCAAGGGCCGGTCGGGCCGGTGTTTGCGAAACAGTTCGATCGGCTCGCCGCCATGGGCGAGGCTTGCCCTCAAGGTGCGGCGCATGTCGAGCCGGCGCCCGCGCAGCGCTGCCCTGTACCGGCGCGAGCGGCGATCGCGCAGCGCCTTGGCCAATCGTTCTGCCGCTCTTTCGGCGGCCTGGAGGCTTTCCTCGTCCATGAGTTCCCTCAGATCCCGACGCGTCAGGTTCTGGGTTCGTGTCGCAATCAAACGGCCGTCTATGCCCTCTGCCTCACGCGCGCTGTTGTCGGCCTGGCCCTCGCCGCCATCAGCAGCGCCGGGATCGGCCTCTGGGTCGATGTGGCGCTGCCAAAGGGTGGGTTTGGAATGCTGGGTCTGCACATGGTCGGTCTTGACCTGATCCCCGCGCTGCCTGCCCCTGTTGAACCAGAAGGACTCATAGAGGTCGTCGAACCTGCGCCAGACATCATGGCCCGGAACCAACAACGCCTTGAGTGCGAGGCGCGCCGCATCGCGATCTGTCGCCTCGACAAATGTCAGCGCGGTCAAAGCGTCCTGCGTCTCTTGCGGTCCCACATTCAGCCCGTTCATCCGCAGATGAGAGATGAAGTCAGCCGCGCGTTCGGCGGGGCCTGACGCGCGGGCGGGGAACCTGGTCGCCTGCATCAGGCGGCCTTTCCCACGATCCGGGCCAGCATTTCGGCTGGGATTGCATCGCGATCCGCCGCTGTCTTCAACAGGCAGATTAACGTCGCCGCGACGGTCGATGGGTCCTCGGAGAGATCGTTGATCCCAAGGCCGGATAGTGCGGCCGCCCAGTCCAACATCTCTGCAATTCCCGGCACCTTTTCTAGATCTTCGCGCCGGATCGCCTGAACGGTATGGATGATCTGACACGCCAAACGCGCCTCGATCCCCGGCGAGCGGGCGTGCAGGATGGCAAGCTCGGTCTCGCGATCCGGATAGTCGATATAGGAATACAGGCACCGGCGGCGAAGGGCGTCGGATAGCTCACGCGTACCGTTCGAGGTGAGGATCACCATTGGCCGCGCGGTGGCGGTGATCGTCCCGAGTTCGGGCACAGTCGCCTGACCTTCGGCGAGGATCTCGAGCAGATAGGCTTCGAAGGCCTCATCCGCCCGGTCAATCTCGTCGATCAGCAAAACCGGCGCTTGCTCCTGCGTGATCGCCTCCAAAAGCGGACGCTTGAGCAGGTATTTTTCGGTAAAGACCGCGTCTTCGGACTCTGTCTCCGAGGCCCGCAAGGCGAGCAGTTGGCGCTGATAGTTCCACTCGTAAATCGCCTGACTTGCGTCCAGCCCTTCATAGCATTGCAGCCGGATCAGGCGCGTATCCTTGACCCGTGCGAGCGTTTTCGCGGTGTCTGTCTTGCCAACGCCCGCCGGCCCCTCGAGCAACAGGGGCCGACCAAGCTTCTGCGACAGGTACATCGCCATGGCGAGGCTGTCCGAGGCGACATATGCCGCCTCGGCGAGATCAAGTTGCAGGGCCTTGTATCCGGAGGCGGTCACAAAGCCCCACCTGTGACACCGCCGGTTTGCGGCACGATATGGGTCTGGCGCCGCCTCATCCGTGCAGCCCCAGCATGTTCGCCGTCTGCCAGACCCGCCAATGGTCATGCGGCATGTGGCTCTGCGTCAGGCCAAAGGGGCGGAAGGCATCGTGGACCGCATTCGAGAAACAGGGCACACCGCCAACATTCGGACTCTCGCCCACACCCTTTGCGCCGATAGGATGGTGTGGCGACGGGGTCGTGGTGTGATCGGTCTCATAATGCGGTGTCTCCCAGGCGGTGGGGATAAAGAAGTCCATCATCGTTGCCGTCTTGTGATTGCCATCCTCATCATAGGCGATTTCCTGCCCCATCGCGATTGCCAAGGCTTCGGTCAGGCCGCCATGAACCTGGCCTTCGATGATCATCGGATTGATGCGGGTCCCGCAATCGTCGAGGGCATAGAACCGGCGGATCTCGACCTCGCCCGTATCGACGTCGGCATCAATGACACAGATATAGGCGCCAAAGGGATAGGTCATGTTCGGCGGGTCGTAATAGGAGACCGCCTCAAGCCCCGGTTCGATCCCCGGGATCGCCTGATTATAGGCCGCAAAGGCGATCTCCTTCATGGTCTTGAACCGCTCTGGCGCGCCCTTGACCTGAAAGCGGTCAATGTCGAACTCCACATCGTCGTCATGGACCTCGAGCAGATAGGCCGCGATCATCTGGGCCTTGGCGCGGATCTTGCGCCCCGCCATGGCCGTGGCCGCGCCTGCGACAGGGGTCGAGCGCGAGCCATAGGTGCCAAGGCCATAGGGGGCCGTGTCGGTGTCGCCTTCCTCGATGGTGATGTCGTCCGCGGGCAGGCCGATCTCGGAGGCGAGGATCTGGGCAAAAGTCGTCGCATGCCCCTGCCCCTGGCTGATCGTGCCGAGCCGCGCGATCGCCGATCCGGTCGGATGGATCCTGATCTCGCAGCTGTCGAACATGCCCAAGCCGAGGATGTCGCAATTCTTGACCGGGCCGGCGCCCACAATCTCGGTGAAATGGGTCAGTCCGATGCCCATCAGCTTGCGGGTTTTGCCTGCCTTGAAGTCTTCGAGGCGCCGCGCCTGCTCGTCGCGCAGGCCGGCATAGTCGACGGCGGCCAGCGCCTTGTCCCAGGCGGTGTGATAGTCGCCGGAGTCATATTCCCACCCGAGCGCCGAGTGATACGGGAACTGCTCCTTCTTGATGAAGTTGATCCGCCGCAACTCGGCCGCATCCATGCCCAGCTTGATCGCCAGGATCTCGATCATCCGTTCGATGAAGTAGGCAGCTTCGGTCACGCGGAACGAACAGCGATAGGCAACACCGCCCGGTGCCTTGTTGGTATAGACACCATCGACCGCCAGATAAGCGGTGGGGATGTCATACGAGCCTGTGCAGATATTCATGAACCCTGCGGGAAACTTTGTCGGGTCTGCGCAGGCGTCGAAACCGCCATGATCGGCTGTCGTGTGACACCAGAGACCGGTGATCTTGCCCTCTTTGGTTGCGGCGATCTTGCCGTGCATATGGTAGTCGCGGGCAAAGGCGGTGGACATGAGGTTGTCCATCCGATCCTCCACCCACTTGATCGGCAAGCCGGTCACGATCGACCCGACGATCGCGCAGATATAGCCCGGATAGACGCCGACCTTGTTGCCGAAACCGCCGCCGATATCGGGGGAGATGATGCGGATGTTATGCTCCGCGATGCCCGAGATCAGCGAGGCCACCGTGCGCACCGCATGCGGCGCCTGAAAGGTGCCCCAGACCGTCAACTTGCCGTTGACCTTGTCCATGGAGGCAACAGCGCCGCAGGTCTCGAGCGGGCACGGATGGGTCCGGTGGTAATAGATCATCTCTTCGGCAACCACATCGGCGCCGTCGATCACCTGTTCGGTCGCGTCCTTGTCGCCCTGTTCCCAGGTAAAGATATGGTTGTGGTGCCGGCGGGGGCCATGGGCGCCCTCGGTTTGTCCCGCAAGATCTTCGCGCAGCACCGGGGCATCGGGTTCCATCGCCTCGAACGGATCTGTGACGACGGGCAGTTCCTCGTAATCAACCTCGACCAGATCCACCGCATCGGCGGCGATATAGCGGTCATCAGCGATCACAAAGGCGACTTCCTGGCCCTGGAACAGGACCTTGCCGTCGGCCAGCACCATCTGTTTGTCGCCCGCGAGTGTCGGCATCCAGTGAAGATTGAGCGGCGCGAGGTCCGCCGCCGTCAACACCGCATGAACACCTGGCAAGGCGAGCGCGGCAGAGGCATCAACCGAGTTTATCCTCGCATGGGCGTAAGGAGAGCGCACGAAATCGCCGAACAGCATGCCGTCCATCTTGATATCGTCGACATAGTTGCCCTTGCCCTGGGTAAAGCGGGCGTCTTCCACCCGCTTTCGGGCGGACCCCATCCCTTTCAGCGAGGCGCGGCGTTCTTCGGGGGTTGGTGTCATCTCGTTCATTCCGCGGCCTCCTTCTCGGCTGCCAATACAGGTGCTGCGGCGAGGATCGATTTCACGATATTCTGGTAGCCGGTGCAGCGGCAGATGTTCCCCGACATGCCAAAGCGGATTTCCGCCTCGGTCGGGTTCGGGTTCTCCTGCAACAGACGATGCGCGCGGGTAATCATGCCCGGCGTGCAATAGCCGCATTGCAGCCCGTGATGCTCCTTGAACGCTTCCTGCAGAACGCCCAGCGTGCCATCGGGATTGGTGAGGCCTTCGACGGTCGTGATCTCGGCACCATTCGCCTGACCGACGAACATGGTGCAGGATTTGACCGATTTGCCGTCCATATCGACCGTACAGGCGCCGCAATGCGAGGTCTCGCACCCGATATGCGGCCCGGTGATTTTCAGGTCTTCGCGCAGAAAGTGGATGAGCAAGGTGCGCGGTTCGGCAAGCGCCTCGACCGGCTTGCCGTTGATGGTCATTTTCACGTGCATTTTAGCCATGGTTCTTCCCTCTATGCCCGGTCCATCGCGCGTTGAATGGCGCGGCGCAGGATTGTCTGTGCGACGTGGTTCTTGAACGCCACGGGCCCGCGCATGTCATCGACGGGGGCGATCACGGCCATCGCGGCGCTGACGGCGCCCTCGACGTCTCCCGCCGCCAACGCTGTGCCCGCCTCGGCGGACCAGATCGGCGTATCGGCTAGATTGGTCATCGCGATCGACGCTTTGCCGTCACCACACAAAACAGCGGCAGCCGCGGTCGCATAGTCGCCGATCTTGCGTTTTTGCTTCTCATAGGCATAGCCGGTGTTGTCCGGAACCGGGACCAGAATGCGGGTCAGGATTTCGTCTTCGGCGCGGGCGGTGAAATAGGCGCTGTCATAGAACTCGCGGGCCGCAACGCTGCGTGCGCCCTTTGGCCCCACCAGTTCATAAGAGGCGCCGAGGCATTGCATGAGCCCCGGCATGTCATTTCCCGGGTCGCCATTGGCAACATTGCCCCCGATGGTGCCGACATAGCGAACCTGGGGGTCGGCGATCTGCAACGCGGCCTCGCGAATGATCGGCACCGCCCGGGCCAGCGCAGCGTCGGTGATCAGGCGATCCTGCGTCACCATCGCGCCGATCGCGACAAGATTGTCCGAGATCTCGACCTCGCCCAACTCGGCGATGTCGCGCAGATCCACCAGATGTTCAGGCGCCGCCATGCGCAATTTCATCATCGGGATCAGGCTGTGCCCCCCGGCGAGAATTCGGGCATCCTCGCCGAACTGGGTCAACAGCCCCGATGCTTCCGCCACCGAGTCGGGACGGTGATATTCGAAGGCTCCAGGTATCATGAAGCACCTCCTCCCTGTTTTTCGACCGCTTCACCGCGGCTTTCTGAGGGCTAAACTAGGCGGGGCCGGTCGCCCGGCGAACGCGCTTCTAACGAGAGGATGCGCAGACGCACCAATGGCGATTGCTCTGCACGAGTGGCGATGATCAGAGGCCGAGCGCCGCCTTGGTCGCCGCAACATTCGCCCGGCTGACAGGGACGGGGTCGACCCCGATGCCGGGTGCGAACAGGCAAACGCCCTGATCCTTGCGCCGCTCGAACCCCTCGACATAGCGCACATTCACCAGAAAACTGCGATGGGTGCGCAGAAACGGCAGATCGGCGAGATCCGCTTCGAGCCGGGCGATCGGGCGCGGGCAAAAGGCAGGCCCCGACAAACGGTAGAGCGTCGAGTAATGGCCATCCGCCCTGATCGCCACGATATCGTCGATCGGGGCAAAGAACGTCTTGCCATCGCGCTCGTAGGGAAGCCGGCTAAGCCGCCCAGGGGCCGCAATTGGTGCGCGGTGCTCGGGTTCCGGGCTTTGTGACGCCCGTGGTACATCTGCGGGCGCCACGCCTCCTGCCGCGGCCAATTGATGCGCGCCGGGCAGGCTGGCGGTCGTCAACATGAAAACCCCGCAGATCAGGAAGACGACAATCAGAACCAGCATCGCCAGCACATCATTGGGAACCATCCGC
Organism: Pseudomonadota bacterium; assembly: GCA_039028555.1. Classification (GTDB taxonomy): domain Bacteria; phylum Pseudomonadota; class Alphaproteobacteria; order Rhodobacterales; family Rhodobacteraceae; genus Thermohalobaculum. Next base: position 15,961 of record JBCCHW010000036.1, read on the forward strand.
ATGGTCGGCGCGACCGTATCCAGGGGCAGGAACCCGGTCTGGCTCATCGCGCTGAAATGCATGACCAGGATCGCGCACCCATAGATCGCGCCCCCCATCATCAGTCCAAAGACCGACCGGCGCCGATAGGCCACCAGCAAAGCGCCGATACAAATGATCACCGAGAGCAGCGTCGAGACCAGATAGCCCGAGACCGCAAAGACCGGGACGCATCCGCGCATGCCGTACATGCCCACATAATGCATCGCGACGACGCCCAGCCCCATCACGGTGCCGGCAATCGCGATATGAAGAGGTGCCCGCCCCCAAAAGTGCAAGACCAACAGGGCCGCCCCGGTCATGAGGATCGCGATGAGCGCCGATGCCAAGGTGTAGACCGGGTCGTAGACGACATCGACGGGCAGCTGAAGCGCCAGCATGGCGACAAAATGCGTGGCCCAGACGCCGCCGCCCAAAACCGTCGCGGCCTTGGCGATCTCGGCCTTGCGCTTTGCCGCGGGCAGGCGGGACAGGCCATTGGCAAGGCTGAGACCGGTAAATCCGGAGATGACCGCCAGCAAGACAGCGCCCGCCAGTAGGACCACGTTGTAAGATACGGCTAGCATCCAGGGTATCGCATCTTCTGAAGCATTGGCTGCGCCTACCCTAAACGCGATCCGGCCAAGACCACAACTCTACCGCGCCTTTCGCGGCCGGGCTTTGGGCCTGCCAGCGGGCACCAAAGACGCTGCTGGCCCGCAACAGGGCCTGAAACCCTTTGCGTCGACGCCTCATTGGCCCGCTCAGACCTAGAACGCTGCAAGACGTTCGACGAACCAGAACCCTGAAAGACCTCCGATGCCATAGGCAAGAGGTTTGGCCCCAAGACGATTCAGGGCCGCCAGCACTCTGCCAAAGACCCGGACGGCAAGGGCGGCAAGGGCCGCAATGACCAGGATAAAGGCCAGTTGACCCAGTTCGACACCGATGTTGAACGCAACAAGGGCCAGCGGAATCTCCTGTTGCGGCAAACCGATTTCGCGCAACGCCCCCGCAAACCCAAACCCGTGCAACAGGCCAAAGCTGAACGTGACCAGCCAGGGCGCGCGCTCTGACAGGCGCAGGCGGCCCTCGCGGTGATGCAGGATTTCCGAGGCCAGAAACATGATCGAGAGGGCAATCACGGCCTCGACCGGGCGGGGTGGCAAGGCGACCCAGCCCAGCGTCGCCGCCGACAGGGTGATGCTGTGTGCAACGGTGAACGCAGTCACCGCGCCCACCAGCCGCCAGGGATCGCGCACCAGGATCATCAGCGCGAGGACGAACAACAGATGATCCCAGCCTTCAAGGATATGCTCGCCCCCTAAAACGATGTAAGTCCGCAGCACGTTGAGGGTGGTCGCCTGCTCTGGCACCGCAAACGCAGGTTGCATCGGCGTCAATCGGCGGCTTCCTGCCAGCCCGTCCGGCGTCTGATAGCGCACCAGCACGTCGGTCGATGTCCGTTCCAGGCCAGTGATCTCGACCCGTCCGCCGGCCAGCCCGTTTTCGCAGGCAGTGACCCAGCCAGAGACCCAGGCGACCCCATCGAAACGCACCGGCGGGGGCCTGCGCGGTTCGCAGGTCTCGGGCAACAGCGCGTCGATCGGCATGGGCCGCCCCTGGACATCGGGCTTGCGCCAAAAGACGCGGTAGGTCGCGGGCCCGAGCGGTTCGATCGAGAGATAGCCGGGCTGAAGTGCGTGCCCCGGCGCGGTGGCAGGCATCAGCGCGAGCCCGGCCAGGATCGCGAACAGGCAGCAAACTCCCTTCATTCAGCGGACCCGTCCACGACGACGTAGCCCTCGCGGAGCACACGATAGGCGTCGTCCAACATGGTTTCGGACCGGTCGCGCCGCCAATCTTCCAGCACCTGGTCCAGCAACTCGGCGAAAACCGGATCTGGTGGCGCATCGAGGGGTTCAATTCTGACCAGATGCTCGCCATAGCCCGAGCGGATCGGGCCACCCCAATCGGCGGTTTCCAGTTCGACAAGCTGGTCAAAGAAACCGGCGCCAAACATGCCGTCCACCGCCTGTTTCGGCGCGCCATCGATGCGTTGCGGCACCAGAATGCGCTGGCCAAGCGCCCGGTGATCCGCTCCTGCCCGCAACTGGCCGAGCACCTCGGCAACATCCGCCCCGTCAGGCGCTTCGCCCAGGAATACATGTGTGAAGGTTACGCTGGGGGACGCGGCATATTTTTGCTGGTTCTCGAGAAAATGGGCCTGCAGGACCGCGTCATCGGGAACCTGCCCATGCGCCGCCGAGGCAAGCAGGAACGCCATCTTTTGCCGCAGACGCCGCCGCACGACCGTGTCGCCGCGGTCGAGCCCCAGGGCGATGGCTTCGCGAACCAGGATCTCTTCCCGGATGAAATCCTCGGTCAGCTTGGCCAGCTCCTGGGTTGTGGGCGGGCGGCGCCAGACCGACTCGAACCCGACGATCATGCGCGTGATCTCGGGCTCTGCAACGACGATTTCGCCGGGATCGGCTGTGCGATCCTCCGGCGAAATCGCGTCATAGACGGCAAAGACACCCGCACCGATGATGAGGAAATGAGTCAGTGGCTCACGCAACAGCGCTGGAAGGCGCATGGACATAATCCTTCTGCTTGGATCGGGAATCGGGCGGTTGCCGCCGGCGCGCCGGGCGAGGCCGGGGCCTGTCTGGCCGGAAAGGATCCGCGCTAGTCCGGCGTATACCAGATCGGCGATGTATAGGCGCGTTCCTGTTGGCTGGCGGGCGCGCCATCGGGCATCTTGATGCCGTACCGGAACGCATCATAGGCGTACCAGGGCGGGGTCGGGATCTCGAGAACGCGGGCATAGTAAAACGCCTTGTCCGCCGGGTCGAAATCGGGGTCGGTCCAGACAGTTGCGAGTTCCGCCGCCCCGATCGTGTTGGTCCAGTTTGCCGCCGCCACATCAACGGTATCTCCGATCGGGGGAATCTTGCCATCCGCGCCGGGCGCCCGGTCGCCGGCCCATGTGACGTCATAGACCTGCTCGTGGGTCTCGCCCGCCGCATCCAGCCAGCCCTTGACGATCTGGATCCGGTCGAGATTGGCACCAACCGGATCGCGCAATGCGTAGACCAGAAAGCTGGGCGCGGTGGCGTCGTCGGGCTTTGGCATCAGGTCGCCCCCCATCGGCACCCCCTTGGCATAACCCAGAAAGGCAAGCTGGCGACTGTCGATATCCTCCGCGCCAAACTCCCAGCCGCCGAACAGGCGCACCATCATCCGCGGCCCGGTGGTCGCATAGACTTCCTTGCGTTGCAGGGCATCAAAGATCGATTCGCGGGTGTTTTCCCGCGCCCAGACGCCGGTCAGGCCCGAGGCGACCTGTTGCCAGGCGAAAAGCTCACCGTTCTCGGTTTTGACAAAGGGATGGGTCATCCGCTCCGGCGACGGCTCGTATCCTGTATGCTTGCCAAAGAAGTTATCCTCCCCGGGGGTCGTCAGGCCGGTATGGCTGTCGGTAGCCCCGGCAATTCCGAACTTGTAGGGATTTGTCCCGAATTTCTGTTCCAGCATCAGGCCGTTTTTCAACGCCTCGCGGGCGTATTCGCCAGCCAGCATCTCGTTGGTCTTCGCCTCGGTCAGATCCAGGTTCCCGGCATCCCAGTTATAGTAATCGGCAAACTCGTCATTGGGGCTCAGAAAAGGATGCGTCTCGCCATCGCCCTTGATCTGGGTGATCTCGTACAAAGGCTCCCATTTTGCGCGCTGCTCCACATAGGTCTTGTCGATCGCCTTGCCGGTATACTGCGCGTCGACCGGGAACATCACGCCGTTCGAGAGGTTGCCGTTATGCGAAAGCGCCAGAACGGCGCCATTGGTCCTGTCCTCATAGGCCTGCAGCCATTTGTACAGATCCAGCGGGTCGCGGCTGCCATAGGGGGGCGTTGCCGTATAGGGCACGATCTGGCCAACGCGCGCCGGGCCGTCGCGAAAGATCACGTTGCGGTGGAGGTTGCGGCCCTTGTCGAGCGACGTCCATTCAAAGCCCAGAATGGCAGAAAACCGCCCGGGCTCGTTAAAGGTCTCTGCAACGCGCAGATTGTCCGACCAGATCGTCGCGAACCGCCGCGCGCCCGGTTGGTAGTCGCTGAACAGCGCGTCCTCAATCGTGCCCTGACTGAAATTGGTGATCAGGTCGATGGTCGCCGCGACGGCCTCCTGCCCGCCCGCGCGGTACCCTTCGGACCAAAGCCGCCCCTGTTCGAAGCGAGTGACCGAGGGGGCGGCATCGAGAATATCGGTGATCAGGCCCATGCCGTCGGAATGCTCGGTGATAACCATCCAGTCCAGCGGGCGCGCCAGACGCACCTTTTGCCCCGAAGAGGCGGTGATCTCCTCGCCCCGGGCAAACCGCCAGGCCTGTTCCTGCGTCACCCGGGCGCCAAACCCGCCGGCATCCATCGACTGTCCGGTATGAAGGTGAGAGTCGCCCCATAGCGGGCGCTCGGGAAATGTCCGATCAGCATAGGGCGAATAGGAAGTACCCGGATAGGCATCGACCAACTGTGACGGGTTTAACTGGAACTCCTGAGCGAGCACAGGCGCGCCGACCATAGCCGCAACCAATATGGAAGCAATCCGCATCCTACCTTCTCCCCTTTAGTTTTATATCTAATTTTGAATCAATATACACATCATAGATGGCAGTATAAAGAGATTCGGATTCGAGGATTCACGGGTTATGTTATAATATTCGAAAAATACTTGCGGCGCGGAAAATGATCCGTGCGCTGTCAATTAAGCGAATTTCCTTGTAGCTCGTCGGCTTCCCGGGCAATCGCAACATAGCGGGCAACCGTAAGCATTTGGCTCGCGGACTTAATACGGCGCTCGGCGATCAGTGTGCGCATCAGATCCGCCAGCGCCCAGTTGCCATAGGACTCAAAGCGATCTGCGACCTGGACGGCCAGGCCAGGATCCTCGCGCAACATCGTGCCCAGCATCGCAGCAATCGCCTGCCGGGTCGCTTCCGGGCCATAGCTGTGCTGGATCGCGATCGCCTCGATCAACGAGGTCTTGGCGTCGGTGTCGAGGTTTCGGGCGGGCGCCAACGCCCGGCGGACGGGGGTGAGCGCCGCCGCGCCATCCCGTTCGATCGCTGCCGTCGCAAAGGCACCCAGCAAGGGCCGCAGCGGGGCAGACAGTTCGACCTCAAAGCCCTGGCGTAAAAGCGCACCCGACCGGGCGCCATCGTCAAAGCCCAGCAGCAGGATCCGGATCGCCCGCAGGTTCGCCTCCTCGGGCAGGTCCAAGTCGCGGAGAAGCAAATCCGCATCGGGGCGCAGGTCCAGGGCCCGCAAAACATCATACGGCGCCTGGTCCAGTTCATTCAGCGCCAATCGGCGCACCCGCCGGTCAGGGTCGTTGAGAAAAGCACCGAACAATGCGTATCGCGCGGTGCCATCCTGAACTGCCCAGTCGTCCAAACTGGCGAAAATGCTGTCGAAGATCGGGGCCGTTGCCCGATCGATATAGCTGAGCTTCAGCCACTTGCCCGAGAGGTCATCATAGGCGAACAGTACCTGGTCCTGCGCGCTCAGCGCCAGCCAGCTTCGGGTTGCCGTGTCGACAAGATAAGGGATCTCGGGCGTCTGCGGTCCGTCCCGCAGCATCCGTGTCACGCGATATCGGAACGGATCCTCCGGGTCCGCACGTGCCAGAACAATGCTCGGGCTTTCCAGCAGCCGCTCCACGACACTGGGTGCCGGTGTGTAATTGTGAAAGGCGCACGGCCACGCCGAGCCGTGCGCCAAACCGCCGACGGCGAGCGTGAGGGCGGAGATCCATCGACACAGAGTCACAGCGTATCGGCTCCAATCTGTTTGCCGGCCAGTGGCAGTTTAGGCCGCCGGGCCGGGATTGTCAGCTTTCAATCAGTAGAACCCTGCAAAAGCCCCGGGCACGCGGGCTTTTCCGGGGCTCGCGCAACAAGCTGTTGGACACATGATAAGCTTGCTTGGACGTTCTGGCGACCGCCGATGCCATGCGCGCCTTCGGGGCAGAAGTGACACGGGAACCGGACGGGACCTGGTCGATC
>JBCCHW010000037.1:0-22031 GCA_039028555.1 Pseudomonadota bacterium
CCAACAACTGGCTGGGCGAGATGTATGCCTGTGACCAGATCGGCGCCCGCAACAGCTCGTGGTATTGCAACGAAGCGGTCGACAAGCTGTTGACCCAGGCGCGCGAAACCACCGACCAGGCCGTGCGTGCGGCGAATTACGAGGAAGCGAACAAGCTGTTGGTCGACGATGCCGCCGGGATCTTTATCTACAACACCAAGTGGTACGGTCCCTTCAACAACGGTGTGACGGGTATCCGTTTCAGCCCGATCGGCAATGGTCAGGAGATGCGCTGGGTCTCGTTGAAGTGATCCGGTACCGCTGCTGATAGCATGCGCGGCCCACGCCGGGCCGCGCCTTTTTCGTGCCAACCGGGGGTCCGATGCGCGCCGTCGTCCTTACCATCAATCGTGTGATCTGGTTCGTGCCCACCCTGTTGGGCCTGCTGCTCATCACCTTCACCATCAGCCATATCATCCCCGCCGACCCCATCGCCTTTATCGCCGGCGACAACGCCACCGCCGAGCAGATCGCCGCGCTCAAGGCGAAATTCGGGGTCGACAAACCGGTGATCGTCCAGCTGTGGAACTATGTGGTGGGTGTCGTTCAGGGCGATTTCGGGGTCAGCCTGTATACGCAACGCCCGATCTCGGATGACCTGATCAGCCGCCTGCCCGCCACGCTGGAACTTGCCTTTGTGGCGATCATTCTCGCGGCCGTGGTGGGGATCCCGCTGGGCGTGCTGGCGGCGGTCCACCGCAATTCATGGCTCGACCATGTGTTGCGGATCTTTACGGTTTCGGGCCTGGCGATTGCGGCCTTTTGGCTGGCGATCCTGTTGCAGCTGATGTTTGCGATGCGGTTCGGGGTCACCCCGCTGCAGGGGCGGGTCGACGGCTGGGGGCCCGATGTGGTGACCGGGTTCTTTCTGATCGACACCCTGCTGACGGGGGACTGGCAGACATTTTGGGACGTGGTTCATCACCTGGTCCTGCCGGCGATAACGCTCGCCTTTCCGGCGATGGCGACGGTGATGCGGTTTACCCGCGCCGGCGTGCTGGATGCGATCAACTCGAACTATGTCGATTATCAGCAGGCGATGGGCATCCCGCGGCGCGTGGTGATCTGGCGCTCGGTCCTGCGCAACGCGATGATCGGGACGGTTACCCAGCTTGGCCTGATCTTCGGCAACCTCATCGCCAATGGCGTGGTCGTCGAGGCGGTCTTCGACTGGCCGGGGCTGGGCCTTTACGCCGTCAACTCGATCCTGCAATCGGATTACAATGCGATCATGGGCTTTACGCTGATCATGGGCACCATCTTTATCATCGTTAACCTGCTCGTGGACATCGTCCACGGCATGATTGACCCGCGGGAGGCACGCTGATGGCGGGCCTGCGTTTCCTGTTGCGCAAGCTCGTCGCCGACCGGACGGCGGCGCTGGGTGCGTTCATCATCATGTTGCTGATCGTGGTGGCGATCGCGGCGCCGGTTCTGTCGACCCATCCGGGCGACGTGACCGAGTTCCACCCGCCCGAGCGGTTGTTGCCGCCCTCGCTGGAGCACTTCTTTGGCACCGACCGGATGGGCGCCGATGTCTATTCCCGGCTGCTGTTCGGGGCCCGGATCACCATCGCGATCGCGGTGATCGCGATCACGGTCTCGGTTCTGATCGGAGTCCCCGTCGGATTGATCGCAGGCTATTACCGCAACTGGATCTCTGACGGTCTGATGCGGGTGTCTGACATCTTCCTCGCCGTGCCGCAGATCGTGCTGGCCATCGCGATCGCGCAGACGCTGGGGCCCTCGATCGAGAATGTGATCCTGGCGCTCTCGGCCACCTATTGGCCGTTCTGGGCGCGCCTGGTCTATGCCGAGACCCGCTCGACCCTGAACGAGACCTATATCGAGGCCTCGATCGCGCTGGGCGCCTCGCCCTGGCGGGTGATGTTGTTTCATGTGCTGCCCAATATCTCCTCGTCGGTGATCGTGCGCACGACGATCGGGATGGGCGGGACCATCCTGACAGCCGCCGCCCTTGGCTTCCTCGGCCTCGGCCCCCCGGCGCCCAGCCCCGAATGGGGCCGGACCATCGCCGAATCCCGCGAGTTCCTGCCCGAAGCCTGGTGGTACGCCACCGCCCCCGGCATGGCGATTTTCTTTGTGGTGATGGGATTTAACCTGTTGGGAGACGGGCTGCGCGATATCCTCGACCCCAGAACAAGACGGTCGAGCGATGGCTGAGTTGCTGAATGTGAGCGGCCTCGAAGTCGGCTTTCAAACCGATAACGGCCTCGCCCGGGTGCTGGACCATGTGAATCTTGTGATCGGCAAGGGCGAGATCATTGGGCTGGTGGGCGAGTCAGGCTGTGGAAAGACCACGCTGGCACGCTCGATCCTCGGCGTCCTGCCGGCCAACTCGGCCCGGATTTCCAGCGGCAGCATCCGGTTCGACGGGCGCAGCCTGCTCGAGGAAAATGCCGCCGATCTCGCGAACGAGATCCGCGGGCGCGAGATCACCTTTGTCCCGCAGGATCCGTTTTCGTCCTTCAACCCGGTCTTTACCATCGGCGATCAGGTCGACGAACTGATGAAGTGGAAATCGCCCGAGGCCCCGCTCGGCTCCGGCCGGCGCTGGTATTCGCCGCGCCGCCGCCGCAACGACCGCGCGCGGGTGATGGAGTTGCTGCGCACCGTGCAACTGCCCGACCCGGAGGGGATCCTCAAGAAGTATCCCCACGAGGTCTCGGGCGGTCAGCGCCAGCGGCTGATGATCGCCATGGCATTGCTGCCCGAGCCAAAGCTGATCATCGCCGACGAGCCGACGACCGCCCTTGACGTCACGATCCAGGCCCAGATCCTCAAGCTGCTCAAACGTCTGGCGACCGAGCGCGACGTCTCGGTCCTCTTCACCACCCATGACCTTGGCACCGCCTATGAGATCTGTGACCGGATCACGGTGATGTATGCGGGCCAGGAAGTGGAAAGCGCGCCGACCGAGGCGTTTTTTGCAGCCCCCCGCCACCCCTATACCAACCGGCTGCTGAACTCCCTGCCGAGCCGGGACCGCGGCATCACCGGCATCCCCGGTCAGATCCCCGGGCTGATCGCGCCGCCCGCTGGATGCCGCTTCCACCCGCGCTGCGATCTGGCATCAGCGCACTGCAAGGCATCGCGGCCCGAGATCACCGAGGCCGGCGCGCGCCACATCGTGCGCTGTTTTCACCCTGTCCTGGCCAAGGAGCCGTCATGACCGAGCTTCTGCGCATCGATGGCCTCAAGAAATACTTTCCCATTCTGAACGTCTGGAAACGCCGCACCGGGTGGCTCAAGGCCCTCGACGATGTCAGCCTGAGCGTGACCAAGGGCGAGATCCTGGGCGTGGTCGGGGAATCGGGCTGCGGGAAATCGACCCTCGGCAAGACCGTAATGGGCATCCACGAGGCGACCGACGGGGTGATCACCTTTGAAGGCAACGACATCACCCATCTCAAACCCTATCAGTCGCGCGAGTTGCGGCGCGATCTGCAATACACCTATCAGGATCCCGGCGCCTCGCTGGACCCGCGGTGGAAGATCGGCAAATCGCTGGACGAGCCGCTGATCATCCACACCAAGCTCACGCGCGCCCAGCGCCGCGAACGGGTGAGCGAGATCCTGAACGCGGTCGGCCTGCCCGAGGGGCATCTCGATCTTTACCCTCACGAGATCTCGGGCGGGCAGCAGCGCCGCGTGGGGCTGGCGCGGATCCTGACGCTGCATCCCTCGATGGTGGTGCTGGACGAGCCGACCTCGGGCCTCGACGTCTCGGTCCAGGCGACGATCCTCAACCTGTTCCTCGATCTGCAGAAACAGTTTGACCTGACCTATATCTTCATCAGCCACGACCTGTCGGTGGTGCGCATGATCTGCGACCGGGTCGCGGTGATGTATCTGGGCAAGGTGGTCGAGATCGGGCCGACCGAGGAGGTCTTTGACACCCCGCGCCATCCCTATACCCAGTCGCTGCTGGCCGCGATCCCGCAGATCGGCAAGGCCCGCGTGACCGAGACCTTCTGGCTGGAAGGGGAACCGCCCGATCCGGGCAACCTGCCCTCGGGCTGCCGGTTCCGCACCCGGTGTCCCAAGGTGGCCGGGCGTTGCGCCACCGAGATGCCGGAACTGGCCGAGAAACGGGCAGGCCATGCCGACGCCTGCCTGCTGGTCGAGTGACAGCCGTTCTCGTCACCGGAGCCGCCGCCGGGATCGGGCTGGCAACTGCCCGGTTGTTACTGGCGCGCGGGATGCAAGTTGTCGGCATCGACCGCGAGCCCATGCCGGATCCGGGCCCAGACCTCACGGCGATCACCGCCGATCTCGCCGATCCGGCAGCCCCGGGCAGGGCGGTCGAGGCGGCGGTCACGGCCTGCCCGGAGATCAGCGGGCTGGTGAACTGTGCCGGGATTTACCCGGTCACGCCCATCGACGACATGACGGTGGCGGAATGGGACGCCGTGCAGGCGGTCAATCTGCGGGCACCCTTTCTGATGATCCAGGCGCTTGCGCGCCACTGGCGGGCCAAGGCGATCGCGGGCTCGGTCGTCAATGTCGCATCAACCGCGGCCGTGCTCGCCCGGCCCGGCGTTGCGCATTACGCGGCCTCCAAGGCCGGTCTGCTCCAGATGACCCGGGTTCTCGCGATCGAGCTCGCCCCGGCGGGCGTGCGCGTCAATGCCGTGGCCCCGGGCCTGATCGCGACAGAACAGGTCCTGCGCCATGCGAAAGGCCCAGGCGCCGCCGAGCACGGCGCCAAGCTCGCGCGGATCCCCGCCCGGCGCGAAGGCACGCCCGACGAGGTTGCCAAGGCAATCGCCTGGCTGCTCTCGACCGAGGCTGGCTATGCCACCGGCTCGGTGCTGACGCTGGATGGCGGGTTCACGCTGGGCATTCCCGCCTATTGAGCACGTCCCGCGTGGTCACATCCCCGCCTGTTCCCGGCAATAGCGCGCGATATCCGCATGGGTGGCGAACCACACGCCCGAATGGCTGCGGATATAGCGGATCAGCTCTTCCATCACCTGGATGCGGGAACGATGCCCGATGAAATGCGGGTGCATGGTCAGCAGGAACAGCCCGCCTTCCTCATAGGCGCCGTCGAACTCCCGCTCGAACACCTCGAGCACGCCCGAGGGCGGGGTATAGGGCCGGAGCCCGGAAAAGCGGTCCATCGCCCAATAGGGGGCATCGTCGCGGATCCACTCGACCGGCAGTTCGACCACGCCGCTGGGCGCGCCCTCTTCGAGGATCTCATAAGGGTCGTCATCGGCCATCAGCGAGCTGTCATAGATCAGGCCCATCTCGCGCGTGATCGCCAGCGTATGGGCCGAAAAATCCCACGACGGGGTGCGAATGCCAACGGGGCGCACGCCCGAGATCTCCTCGAGCTTGTCGGCGGCGCGCATCTGCAGATCGCGCTCGGCCTCGGGCGGCAGGGCAGAGTTGAGCTCGTGGATCCAGGAATGGATGCCGATTTCATGCCCACCATCAATCACCGCACGCTGTTCCCCGGGATGCAGCATCGCAATGACGGCGGGGACGAAAAAGGTCGCCGGCACATCATAGCGCGCGAGCGTCTTGAGGATCCGGGGCACGCCTACGCGGTTCCCGAATTCTCCCTGCGAGAGCTTGCCGGGCGAGGACTGGCCCCAGCGCAACACCTGCGTCTCATGATCCGAATCGAACGAGAGCGCGACCGCACAACGGGCGCCGCCGGGCCACTGGTGGGGCTTGAGCGACCGGCCCGCGCGGATCTTCTCGACAATCGGGCGCCAGCGCTCTTCGGGCCAGGTCCATGTATCGGGCTGCTCGGGAAGGGCGTTGGCGGGTTTCGACATCAGATGTCTCCTGTTGACTGGCGGGGCGGGTTTTGTCCTTGGTATCGCGCTCGCCATTGCGAGCGCAATCGCTTAACGTCTGATCATGCAGGCTATTCTCCTTCCCCTGTTGATCGTCATGCTGCCCCAGATCTGCCTGTCGGCGCTGCAGCTGGGCGTTCCGGTGCTGGCACCCGCCTTTGTGGTCGAGGTCGGCATGGCGCCCGAGGCTGTCGGGCTGATCGGGGGATGCATCGGTTTTGGCTCGGTCTGGATGTTTGCCGCCAATCCTGAAATCACGCCGGTGCTGGGGCCGCTGCCCGCACTGATGATCGCCTGTCTCTTGTCGGTGATCGGCAGCGGGCTGGTTCTGACCGGCATGCCCGCGGCGATCCTGATCGGCGCCGTGGTGATCGGTTTCGCCTATGCGGTGACCGCGCCCGCGGGCAGTCAGATCCTCTCGACCCATGTGCCAAGGCACTGGTGGGGAACGGTGTTCTCGATCCGGCAGGCAGGCGTGCCGCTGGGCGGGGCGATTGCAGGCATCCTCGGCACCAGCCTTGCGAGCGCGTTCGGCTGGCGCCTGGCGCTGGGCGTCTTGACGGCATTCCCACTGATCTGCGCGGGTGTTCTGTTTGCGGCCCCCAGACGGTTTCACGCCGGCGCCAACGGACAGCGTTTCCGGGTCTCGGGCCTCTTCAAACCCTCGAATGTGGCGGTGCCGTTCCGAACCCTGCGCGCCGATCCGCAATTGCGCGCCATGACGCTCGCGAGCCTTGGCTTTGCGGCGGTGCAGGGCAGCCTGTTCGCCTTTTTCACCACCTATCTGACCGATGGGCTGGGCTTTGACCTCGTGATGGCGGGCGCGTTGTTTGCGACCTTGCAGATCGTGAGTTTCATGGGGCGGTTGGGGGCGGGCGCGCTGGCCGACCGGATGGGCGCGTTTCGCCCGCTGTTGCGTGCCATGAGCGTGATGGCCGCCCTGTTCTGCGCTGTGCTGGCGCTGATCCACACGGGCTGGCCGGACTGGGCGCTCTACCTGATCGCAGGCGCGACCGGCCTGGCGGCGGCAACCTGGAACGGCCTCTATCTGGCCGAGATCGCGCGGCTGGTCACGCCCGAGCGGGTCGGGCAGGCGACGGCGGGCGCGACGTTTTTCACCTTTGTCGCCTATATGGCGACGCCGCCCCTGTTTGGGCTGATCGTGCTGCTCTCGGGCTATGAGCTTGCATTCATGACGGCGGGTTGTGCGGTGCTCGCGAGCTTCTGGCTGTTGCGCAAGGCGTGACCGGCGCCCCGGCTTTCCCGCTGAAAGGGATTGCGGGGGGAAGATCACCGGTATTAGGCTCTTTCCTTCGCCGCGAGCGCCGCGGAAGCCCCGGGGCGATGACCTGACATCATGCGCCATACGAGGACCCCCATGACCGAATTGCTTGAAACACTCGGAGATCTCTCCGGCAAGAACATGATCGGCGGCGCTTTCGCGCCGAGCGCCTCGGGCGCGGCGCTGGATGTCCTTGACCCCGCAACGGAAAAACGGATCGGCGAGCTCGCCCTCTCCGCATCGGACGAAGTGGATCAGGCGATCGCGATTTCCCGGCATGCGCAAGCAAAGTGGAAACGCCTCGCCGCGCTGGAGCGTGCCCAACATATTCATGCCGTCGCCGATGCAATGCTGCGGGATGCACCGCGCTATGCCGAGGCGCTGACGCGCGAGATGGGCAAGCCCTTCAAGGAATCCATGGACGAGGTGCATTGGTCGGCGCACTCGCTGCGCTATAGCGCCGAAATCGCGCGCAGCGAAGCGGGCCGCGTGATGGGCAACGCGACCGAGGGGCAGTTTCACTATACGATCAAACAGCCGCTGGGGGTCGCGGCGCTGATCATGCCGTTCAACTATCCCTTTGTCCTGTTGGCCTGGGAGGCAGGGGCCGCGCTGGCGGCGGGGTGCACGGTGGTGGTGAAACCCTCGGAATACACCAGCCTCTGCACCCTGCTCTTTGCCGAAGCCTTTGCCAGCCTGCCCGAAGGTGTCTTTCAGGTGGTCACCGGGGACGGCGCGGTCGGCCAGCACCTGGTGGCTCATGAGCATACCGATGCCGTCGTCTTTACCGGCAGCGTTCCCGTGGGCCAGTCGGTGGCCGAGACCTGTGGCCGGATGATGAAGCGCGCGCTGATCGAGACCTCGGGCAACGATCCGTTTCTGGTGATGCCCTCGGCCCCGATCGAGATGACCGGGCGGGCGGCGTCTTTCTCGGCCTTCATGAATTGCGGGCAGATCTGTGTGTCGGCCGAGCGGTTCTATGTGCACGATGACATTCACGATGCGTTCGTCGACCGGCTGGTGGCCGAGGCCCGAAAGGTGCGGGTCGGGAACGGGCTCGATCAGGTCGATATGGGCCCGATGGTCTCGGCAAAGGAGCGGGACCGCTATGAGCAGATGATGAAAAACGCCCGCGACCAGGGCGCCCGTGTGGCCATTGGCGGGGGGCGGCCCGCCGCCTTCAACCAGGGCTGGTTCGTCGAGCCGACCGTTCTGGTCGATTGCACGCCGGATATGGAGCTGTTTCACCGCGAGAGCTTTGGCCCCGTCGCCCCGATCTGCCGCGTGAAAAGCTTTGACGAGGCGCTCGAGCACGCGAACAACAGCAAATACGGGCTGGGGGCGAACATCTATACCCGCGATCTTGCCGAGGCGATCCGCGCGACCGAGGAGATCGAGGCCGGCATGGTCTGGGTCAATGCCCCGCTGCTCGACAATGATGCGGGCCCGTTCGGGGGCACGAAACTCTCGGGCATGGGGCGCCAATTGGGGCCGGAGGGGATCGATACCTTTCGCGAGACCAAGACGATCATGATAGACCCCGGCTGCGCGGCCCAGGATTTCTGGTGGTTCCCTTACGCCGATGCCGAAAGCTTCAAGGGCGCGCACTAGCCCATCTGGGCCTGGGCGACGCGCTCGAAACAGCTGATCAGGCGGGTTGCGCGCAGATTGGCGAGACGGGCGAGAACGATCTTGCTCGGCTCGTTGGAATCCTCGAGCGGCCGGATCGCCAGGGCGCGCCCGTCATAGGTGCGGTCGCCATGGGGGCGCGTCACCAGGATCGTATAGCCGAGCCCGTGCCCGACCATGCCCCTGACCATCTCGAGCGAGGGGGAGCGATGGGCGATCATCGGCGTGATGCCGGCGGATCGGAACAGGCCGAGGAAGTAGTCCCGGCTGGGTGGGATATCCAGCAGGATCAGCGGCTCGCGGCTGAGGTCTTTCAGCGAGATGGCCGTCGACCGGGCCAGCGGGTGCCCCTCGGGCAGGGCGACATAGGGGGCGCCTTCGCTCAGCCGCAGCCGGCGCAGATCGTCGGGCAGATCGAGGTCGTAGAGCAGGGCGAGGTCGATGTCACCGCTGCGGAGCGCGTCGATCAGCACCTCCTGCGTGCCCTCGCGCAGCCGCAATCGGATCTCGGGGTATTCCCGGTCGAGCGCCCCGATCAGGCCGGGCAGGATCACCGGCGCGAGCGTTGCGAAACTGCCGAGCCGCAACTCGCCCGCCACCGATGTTCCCGTCAGCATGGCCTGGCGTTCGAGATCGGATGCATGCGAGAGCAGGCTGCGCGCCGATTGCAGGATATTGGCCGCACTCGGCGTCGGCGAGACACCCTGTGAGTGGTGGCGATAGAGCAGCTGGACCCCGAACTGATCCTCGAGCTTTGAGATCGCGACCGAGACCGAGGGCTGCGAGACATTCAGCGCCTCTGCCGCCTGCGCGATCGAGCCGTGATCGATGCAGGCAATCAGATATTCGAGCTGGCGGAGCGTGTAGCGCTGCATGGGTTCATAGCTTAAAGCTATACGATAGAAACATACAATGTATTTTGTCTAATCAACGACTCAGCATACCGTCTTTCTTCAACGGAGAGATGCCATGACAATTGCCTTTCGAATGTCCGACCAGACCGAACCGACACCCCAGGAGAGCACCGAAAACTTCCTGTCGGCGATGGCAGGGGCCGCGACGCAGGTTTCGGTGGTGACGACCGATGGCGCGGCGGGGCGTTTTGGCGTCACGGTCAGTGCCTTTGCCTCGGTCTCGGCCGAGCCGCCGCTGTTGCTTGTCTGCATCAACCGGGCCAGCCCCGCCGTTCAGGCGGTCGAGGAAAACGGCTGTTTCGGCGTCAACCTGCTGGGTCAGGGGCATACGCATATCGCCAATTGCTTTGCCGGACGACCGGGCGCCCATGCCCCGTACACATTCGGCTGCGCCAACTGGCACGACGGGGCGACCGGCGCGCCCCTGCTCGAGACGGCAAGTGCCGCCTTCGATTGTCTGATCGAGAGCGCTTATGACGCCGGAACCCACCGCATTTTCATCGGCCGTGTCGCGGTCGCCCGCACGGGCGAGCACGCACCATTGGCCTTTTCCAAACGGGCCTACCAGGCGCTCAGCCCCCTAGAACAGGAATGACGACATGATCCGCACAGGTGCTGACTACAAAGACTCGATCCGCGACGGGCGCGAGATCTGGATCAACGGCGCGCGGGTCGAGGATGCCTGCGCCCATCCCCAATTCAAACCGATCGTGGATATCCGCGCGCGCATCTACGACATGCAGCACGACCCCGATACTCAAGGCGCGATGACCTATGAGGAAGACGGCGAGCGGTTTGCCATCGGCCTGCGCCTTCCCTACGAACAGAAGGACTGGCAGGACAAGCGCGACGCCGTCGATCTGGTCACCCAGGACGTGGGCGGCGTCGTCACGCGCGTCGGGGACGAGACCATTGGCGAGATGTGGTCGCTGTGGGACGGCAAGGAGATCCTGAACGAGATCGACCCCCGCTTTGCCGAGAACATCGAGCGTCACATTCATGCGGCGATCAAGGCCGACCCCTTCCATGTGTCGGCCAATACCGACCCCAAGGGCGACCGCTCGAAGGCGCCGCAGGACCAGGACCCGGACATGCTGGTCCATGTGGTCAGGGAAACCGATGCCGGGATCATCATCCGCGGCGCCAAATACGAAACCGCGGCGGCCTATTCGAACCAGGCCTTTCTCAAGCCGACGATTGCCAACTGGGGCAATGCGGAGCTGTCGGACTATGCGCTGGGCTGCATCGTCAAGATGGACGCGCCGGGCGTCAAGCATATCTGCCGCACCGGCTTTGCGGGCCGCGCCCCGGCCGATGATTACCCGCTGTCGAACCGGGTGGATGAAATCGACACGCTGATGATCCTCGACGATGTGCTGATCCCGTGGGAGGACGTGCTGTTTTATCAGCATACCCGGGCGGCCGCGTTCATCCGCGCGACGCTGCACCGCTATTCCGCCTTCCCGTTTGTGCAACGGACGCTTTCCTATGCCGATCTGATCATCGGCGCGGCGCTCTGGAACGTGAAGCAGACCGGCCTCGACAAACAGCAGGCGGTGCAGGAGAAGCTGTCGGAACTGGCGGTCTGGCGCGAAGGGATCGACGCGTTCCTCACCGCCTCGATCGCGACGGCGCAGAAAAGCCCCAACGGCCTGTTGATGCCCAACCAGTCGATGCTGATGTCGGGGCGTGTGCATGCGCTGACCAACCTGCCCAAGATGATGCATATGGCGCGCGAGCTTTGCGGCGGCCAGATCTGTGTCACCCCCGACGCGGCGACCTTTGCGAACCCGGATACCAAGCCGTGGATGGACAAATTCTATACCATCAACGACGAATGGGTGGCCGATGACCGGCGCAAGCTGTTGGGACTTGCGCGTGATCTGTTGAACTCGGATTATGCCGGGCACCGGCTGACCTTCCAGCTGTTTGCCCAGTCGCCGCCCTTTGCCCAGCTTGCGGCGGTGTATCGCAATTTCGACTGGAACGGCCCGCTGGATCTGGCCCATTCCGCAGCCGGCCTCTCGGACAATGTCTGGGGTGCCAGCAAGGTTCAGAAACTGCGCAAGGGCTGACGCGCCTGTAGGGAAGACATAATGACACTGCACAAACGGATCCGGCCCTTTAACACCAAAGAGACCTATCCCGAACAGAACCTCGACAACGACCTCTCGCAGGGCGTTGTCGCAAAGGGCACCATGGTGTTCCTGCGCGGACAGGTCAGCCAGGATCTCGACACACGCGAAAGCCTGCATGTGGGGGATGCCGCGAAACAGACCGAAAAGACCATGGCCAACATCCAGATGCTGCTCGAAGAAGCCGGCACGACGATGGAGTCGATCTGCCGCATCGTCGTCTATCTGACCGATATCCGCTATCGCGAGGCGGTCTATCAGGAGATGGGAAAGTGGCTGAAGGGCGTCCACCCCTGCTCGACCGGGATCGTGATCCCCGCACTCGCCCGGCCCGAATGGGTGGTCGAGATCGAAGTGACCGCGGTTATTCCAGACTAAGAGGGCTCTGATGGAACCAGCAACCGGCGCGGATCTGCTGTTGGCGCATTTGGCAAAGACGGCGCATGGCCCGCTCGAGACCGCGGTGGGCGCCAAGCCGGAGCTTTATTGGAACCAGGAGATCGCCGACAGGGAGACGGACGCGATCTTTCGCACCGACTGGGTGTGCCCGGGCCTCGCCGCCGAGATCCCCGAGCCCGGCGACTACCTCACCTTTACCATCGCGGGCGACCCGATCGTCTGCCTGCGCGACAAGGCGGGCGCCGTTCGCACCTTTTCAAACGTCTGCCGCCACAGGATGATGCAACTGGTCGAAGGCAAGGGCACAAAACGCCGGCTGGTCTGCCCCTATCACGCCTGGACCTATGATCTGAACGGCCAACTGATCGGGGCCGGGCACATGGAACGCTCGCAGGGTTTCGACAAGCGCAAGATCTGCCTGCCCGAAATCCGCACCGAGGTCTGGAACGGCTGGATCTATGTGACCAAGAACCCCGATGCCGTGCCGCTGAGCGAGGCGCTGGCGCCGCTCGACGACGTCGTGCACCGCTATGGCATGCAAAACTATGTGCCGGTGGTCGGCGAAGAGCATGTCTGGAAGACCAACTGGAAGCTGTTGGTCGAAAACTTCATGGAAGGCTACCACCTGCCGATCGCCCACAAAAAGACGGTCGGCGCCTGGTTTCCGGTGGAGCAGACCGAATTCCCCGACGACGTCCACGCCGCCTTTACCTACCAGACCTTTGAGAAATCCGGCGAGGCCATCTATGGCCAGGCCCATCCCGACAATCAGGTGCTGGAGGGGAGGTGGCGCCATACCTCGATCCTGCCGACCATTTTCCCGACCCATATGTACGTGCTGGCGCCGGATCATCTGTGGTATCTCTCGCTGCGGCCCCGGGGGATCGGCGAGGTTGATGTGCGCTTTGGCGTCGCGATCGCGCCCGAGGTGGATGCCGCGCTGAAGGATCCGCTGAAACGTACCGACTGGATCGCCCAACTGGTCTCGTTCTTCGAGCATGTAAACGGCGAGGACCGCCACGTGGTCGAGGGCATCTATGCGGGGTCGCGCTGCTCTGACGCCGTGCCGGGGCCGTTGAGCTGGCTCGAGCGGGAGATCCACGATTTTCAGAAATACCTGACCCGCCGGCTGGGGCCAAAAACGTAGAGGATATCGGATGACTTTTTCCATCGCAGGGCGGTGCGAGCGGACCGGCATGTTCGGTGTGGCGATCACCACCTCGTCCATCTCGGTCGGCTCGCGCTGTCCGCATGCGCGCGCGGGCGTTGGCGCCGTTGCAACGCAGAACATCACCGATCCGCATCTGGCGACGCTGGTTCTGGACGCAATGGAGGCCGGGCAAGATGCCGCCAGCGCCATTGCCGGTGTGATCAGGGATCGCGCGCATATCGACTATCGCCAGCTCACGGCCGTCGATGCGCGGGGGCACACTGCGCATTTCACCGGGGCCAACATCCTCGGCACCAACGCGGTCAGCGAGGGGGCGGATTGCGTCGCGGCCGGGAATCTCCTGTCCAGCACCGCTGTGCCGGAGGGCATGACCCGGGGGTTCATGGCCGATCCCGTCGCCCATCTTGCCGAACGGCTGTTGCAGGGCCTCGAAGGCGGGCTCGCGGCGGGCGGCGAGGAAGGCCCGGTCCATTCGGCCGCGCTGATCGTCGTCGACAAGATGCCCTTCCCCCTAGTCGATCTGAGAGTCGACTGGGCGGATGCCGATGCCGTGCCCGCGCTACGCGCGCTCTGGAACGCCTACGAGCCGCAGATGAACGATTATCTGAACCGGGCGGTCAACCCGTCGGCAGCGCCGAGTTACGGCGTCGCAGGCGATCCCTGACCGCTGACGCCGCGGCTGCGGAAACGCCGCCGCTGACCCGACGCCAGCCTGCTGCAACGCTTCGGGACCAACCGGGCGGTCGTCTCGGACAGGGCCGGCCCGGTGAGTGGCCCGCTGCTTGCCGATGGAGCGCTCTCGGCCGTGCGGATCCTGTCGGTCAACTGGTTGATGCAGACACCGGCGGGCAACGCGATGAACGGTTCGGGCCGGTTTCTCCCGGTGGCGTGATGGAAAACCGTCCTTGATCCCTCATTCCCTTACCGGCGTCGGATACTGGGCTTGTGCCTGTTGGGTCTTTCGCGGCAGGCCCAGGGCGGATCACGCGGTCACTGATGGCGCGGCCCGGGTTCTTTCACCGCGCCGGCCGGGTCGCGTTGCTGTGGCGCGCGCGCCGGATCGCAATTGATCCCGGCGCGCGCAGGGGCTAAGTCTCGACCAATCCTGCCGTCCGATCCGGAGCCTCCCATGACCGACTATGCGATAGACCTGCCCCCGACCCCGACGATTCCCGTTGCCGGAACAGAGCTCGAGTTTCCTGTGCGCCGCGTCTATTGCATTGGCCGCAACTATGCCGCGCACACCGTCGAGATGGGCGGCGACCCCGACCGCGAGGCCCCGTTCTTTTTTCAGAAGAACCCGGACAATCTCGACCTGAGCGGCAGCTTCCCCTACCCGGTCAAGTCCGAGGATGTGCATCACGAGATGGAGCTGCTCGTCGCCCTGAAATCGGGCGGCACGAACATCCCGGTCGAAACGGCGCTGGATCACGTTTACGGCTATGCGCTGTGCCTCGACATGACCCGGCGCGATTTGCAGGGCGAGGCGAAACGCACCTCGCGCCCCTGGGAAATCGGCAAGGCCTTTGAACGCTCGGCCCCGGTGGGACCGCTGCATCGTGCCACCGAGACCGGCCATCTCGATCACGGGCGCATCGCGCTCTCGGTCAACGGGGTGCTGCGTCAGGAGGGCGATCTGAACCAGATGATCTGGAAAGTGCCGGAAATGATCTCGTATCTCTCAGAGTACTACGCGCTGGCCGCGGGAGATGTCATTCTTTCGGGCACCCCCTCGGGCGTCGGCCCGGTCGGGCGCGGCGATGTGCTGACCGGCTCGATCGACGGGCTCGGCGCGTTCGAGGTGACGGTGGTCTGAGCCGCCATCGCCAGAGCGAAAACGAATCTGACTGACCCGGTCAGATCCCTGGATTCTACGCAAGCGTCTAGTCCGGCCCGCCCGCGTCGCCGCTGACCGGCACGACATCGACGCCCACGCTCAAGATCTGTTGCCCCGCGCCGATCACGATCCCGACCACCGGGGCGACATCGGCATAATCGCGCGCCCAGGCCAGGGTCACATGATCGAGGCCGGGGACCAGATTGTTGGTCGGATCAAAATCGACCCAGCCAAAGACCGGATCCCACAGGCTCACCCAGGCATGGCTGGCATCGGCGCCCTGCAGCCTGACGCTGCCTTCAACCGGGCGGGTGCGCAGATAACCCGAGATATAGCGCGCCGGCAGGCGCAGGCTGCGCAGGCAGGCGAGCATCACATGGGCGAAATCCTGGCACACCCCGCGTTTCTCGGCAAAGCTTTGAACCGGCAGGGTCTCGGCCGAGGTGGTGCCCGGCAGATACTCGAAATCCGTATAGATCCGCTCGGTCAGTTCCTTTGTCGCTGCCAGAATTGGCCGCCCCGCCGGAAAGCTCTCGCGCGCATAGGCGTCGATCTCGGCATCTGGCTCGGTCATCATCGAGGGAAAGCAAAATGCCGAGATTTCGACGGGCACCGGCGCCCCGGCGCGCCCCATGGCAAGGCGCCGGACCCCGTCCCATGGCGCGCTCGCCTCGAAGATCATCGAGGAGGGCGCCGAACGTTGCACCCGGCTGACCGAGCGGATCTCGATCGACCGGTGCGGCTTGGAGACCGTCGCCACATGCGAGAGATTGCCGAACATGTCCTTGTAGGGGACCAGGGCATCGGGTTCCGGCGTCAGCTCGATCCGGGATTGGATGACCTGTTGCTCGGTCAGCGCCCGCGGGTTCAGCCGCATCAGATGCTGCGAGAAAACCGCCTCGTTCTGATAGCTGTAATGGGTGACGTGGGTGATGTCGTAGATCATTTCATCCCCTCCGCCCGGTAGGAACTCACCAGCGCCTCGGCGATATCGGCATGGGCAAAGAAGCCCTGGCTGATCAGGTTCGAGATCTGGATCAGATCATCGCAGCAACGCACCGTCAGCTGTTTGAGCTCGGCGCGCGAGCCGCTGCCGTCATCGGCGGCCAGAACATCCGCGTCGGTCAGACGAAACTCGGTCAACAGCGCCAATGCCTTGCGGTGTTCGGGGCGCCGGTAATGGGTCTCGGTCGGAAGCTGGCCGATCACCCGCTCGAGCCGTTCGGCCTGAAAGGCAAGTGAGCGGGGGTTGGATTCGTCCAGCACCAGCAGATCCATCACCGCCGGAACGATCGGGGTCATCATATAGCGCGACCGGTAGGCCGAGGAGGAATCGGAGAGTTGCAGCCAGGCCCGCAGATAGGTCTCCTCGTTCTCGCGCACCTTGCCGGCCACCTGTTCGGCGACGCGGGCGGTCTGATAACCCCGCTCGATCCGCCGCCCGATCTCGAGGAAGCGCCAGGCATAGTTGCGGGTCAGATTCTCCTGCGCCGATCCCGCAAAGGCCGCCAGCGTGCCGAGGTGATCCGAGATCAGGCGCAACAGATCCGCCGGACGGTCGATATCGGGGCCAGTCTGCCAACGTGCGTCCGAGCAGAGATGGTCGATATAGCGCCAGCTTTCCTCCGAGATCGCCGAGCGGGCCCTGATCGCCCCAGAGCGGAGCGACTTCAGCGTGCCGGGCAGGCCCCAGGGCTCGCTTTCGGAGCCCATGAGGGAAATCACCGCCTCGCGGAACCCCTCCTGCCAGGGGGCGCTCGCCGCGCGGCTGGACTTGATCGCCAACAGATTGCACAGAACATCGGGCGAGGCATCTGCACGGTTGCCCGACAGATGCCGCCTCAGCACCACATCCAGAACACGCAAGGTGCTTTCGATCCGCTCGGCATTGCGGCCCAGCCAGAAAACCTCGTCAGCGACCCGGCTCAACAGGTCCCGTCCGGTGCGGCGCAGATGCCCCTGGGCCAGGCGTTCGGCGAGCAGGATCGGCGCTTGCGCTTCGCGTTCGGCCTGATCGGGCAGCACCCAGACATCCTTGCCAAAATCCAGATCCGGCGGCGGGCGGCCGGGTTCGACCCGGCTGGCAACCCCGCCGGGCGCCAGGCTCCATCCGTCCCGCGTGCGGCTGGCAAAGACGCGCATCATCCATTCGCCGGGAACGATCTGGCCATTTTCCCAACAGGGCGTGTGGGCAAGTTTCGGCGTGGCCACGGCAGCGAAACGCTCGCCCTCCTGCTCGAGCAACAGCCTGAGCGCGTCGGTCTCTTCCGGAATCGGGAACTGATCGTGTCGCCTGTCGCGGCGGTTCAGAGGCTCGATCCGCCAATACTCGCGTTCGGCCAAGACCTGCTCGCGCGCCTCACGGCGGCCCATCCACAGGCAGGGGGCGTCGGAGATCTTGAGATCCTCGCCCAGCAGCGCCCCACAGAGCCGGTGCGCATAAGGCGCCAGCCCGCGATACGCCAGGACCGAGGTGCCGATCCCGTTCGCCAACACCAAATGCCGCGAACGCATGGCAAGCGACAAGGCCGGCGCGCCGCGCGCGGCCGTTCCGGGCCGGTGAAGCGCGTCCATTTCGACATCACGAACCCCGCGCAGCAGAACGTCGAGCTTCTTCAACCCGTCCAGCGTCTTCACAAAGGCCGACCCGTCGCGGACCGTGATATCGGCCGGTTCGATCAGGGCGGCATTCAGATACCGTGCGAAATAGGCATGCGAAAAGAACCGCGGATCGTCCTCGCCCCCGGTCACAAGGCCGATGCGCCCGCCCCAGCCGGTCATCTCGTCGAGATAATCCTGGAACGCCGCATAGTGGCTCGCCAGCCGGCGCACGCCCAAACCGAGGAAAGGCTCTGCCATGGCCTCCGACGTCGCGATCCGGTTCGCGATCAGCCAGCCGTCGCCCAGCGGCGTGTCGATGCGATCGGCCAGGATGATCCAGCGCCCATCGGCTGCCCGGGCGACATCGGCCTCGTAGACATAGGCCCAATGTTTCAGCGCAGGATCCCAATTGGCGCAATGGGCCGCGAAACTGTCCGAGGCATAGACCAGCCCCGGGGGAACGATGCCGTCGCGCACCATGCGCCCGGGCCCGTAGACATCCGTCAGCATCGCTTCGAGCAGGCCGGCACGTTGGGTAATCCCCTGTTCCAGCGCCTGCCAGTCGCCGGGCGACAGGATCACCGGCATGCTGTCGGCCTGTGCCACGGTTTCGTTGGCGATAAAGGCGATGCCCGATCCCGAGCGGCGCTGTTCAAGATCGGTCACCGCACGGCTGAAGCCGTCGGCCCCGATCCGGTTCAGCCAGTCATAAAAGGCCTGCCAATGCGCCCGCGGGCGCCCTGCCGCCGAGAATGCCTCGTCATGGCGGCGCTGTCTGATCGGCCCATAGTTCGACAGCGGTGCTCCCGGCCCGGAACTCATCTCGCTCTGCATTTGATCCATATATGGCAACCTGCATTCCCTAGGGGTAGGGTCAAGCCGTTTCTAATCGGCCAATGCCCATTGCCGCAGGAACCGGCGGGGGCTGCCGGGGTCAGTTTCAAACAAACACACGATCGCACAGGCTGCGGCGGTGGATTGCGGGGCAAGGCACGCCCCGGCACCGCGCCCTATTGCCGACGCATGTCGAGTGTGAGCGGAAATTCCGGGCTGACTTTTGCCGGGCGGGGCGTCCAGTCGCCCGGCGTATGGCCATAGGGCGCGAAACGGGCCATCCGCCGGCCCTCGGCTTCGAGGTCATTCACCGGCTGCTCGTCAAAGGGCCGCCCGCCCGGATGTGAAACGCTATAGGTGCAACCGCCGAGCGAACGGCCCGAGAACCGGTCGTAAAGGTCGACAACCAGCGGCGCATGCACGCCAATCGTCGGATGCAGGCATTGCGCCGGTTGCCAGGCGCGGAAGCGCACGCCGCAAACCGCCTCATCCGAGCGCGCGGTGCGGCTGAGCGGCAGCTCGATCCCGTTGCAGGTCACGCCGTAGCGGTCGCTGAGATCACCGGCAAAGCGCACCTGAAGCCGTTCGAGCGAACTGTCGACATAGCGCGCCGTCCCGCCGATGGCGCCGGTCTCGCCCAGGACGTTCCAGGGCTCGATCGCGGTGCGCAGCTCGAGCCGCATGTCGCGATAGTCCACATCACCTAGCAGCGGGAAGCGGAACTCGAACTGCGCCTTGAACCACTCCGGGTCCATCGCGATGCCGAGCGCGTTGCCAATCTCCGAGAGGACATCGCAGAAATCTTCCCATACGAAATGGGGCAGCATCCAGCGATCATGCAACGCAGTGCCGTGGCGGATCAGCGGGCGGGTATAGGGCCGGTCCCAGAACCAGGCGATCAGGGCGCGCAGGACCAGGTTCTGTGCCATCGCCATGCGCGGATGGGGTGGCATCTCAAAGGCGCGGAACTCCACCAGGCCAAGACGGCCGGTGGGCCCGTCGGGCGAATAGAGCTTGTCGATGCAGATCTCCGAGCGGTGGGTATTGCCGGTCAGATCCGTCATCAGGTCGCGAAAGATCCGGTCGACCAGCCAGGGCGGCGGGTTGGCGCCCTGGGCAGGCATCTGATCGAGCGCGATCTCGAGCTCGTAGAGCACATCCTGACGCGCCTCGTCGACCCGGGGCGCCTGGCTGGTCGGCCCGATGAAGGTGCCGGAAAAGAGATAGCTGAGCGAGGGATGGTTCTGCCAGAACCGGATCAGCGAGGCGAGCAGGTCCGGGCGGCGCAGGAACGGACTGTCCTCGGGCGATGCACCACCTACGACGATATGGTTACCGCCGCCCGAGCCCACCATGCGCCCGTCGTGCATGAACTTGATCGTCTCGAGTTTGCAATGGGCGGCGTCATCATAGAGCCCGTCGGTGATCGCACACTGCTCCTGCCAGCTGGTGGCGGGATGCACATTCACCTCGATCACGCCGGGGTCCGGTGTCGCCTTGATCACGTTGATCCGCGGATCATGGGGCGGCGAGTACCCGTCGAGATGCACGGGCAGGTCGCTTTGGGCGGCGGCCTCCTCGACCGCCGCGATCAGATCGACAAAGGCTTCGGCGTTCTGCACCGGGGGCAGAAACACGCAAAGCTTGCCGTCGCGCGGCTCGGCGGTGATGGCCGTTCGGACATATTCGGTAAAAATCGCCCGCATCGGATCGACCGGAGCGCCCGTGCCGGTGACCTGAACCCAGATGTAATTGGGCGGCGGCGGGGCGTCTTCATCCCAGTCAGGCAGGATCTCGCCGGTCTCCTGATGCATCAGGACAGAGCCAGGGGCGTATTCTGCGCTTCCCTGCGCCATGGGGCGCTGCATCACCGTCTGGCGCTGGGGCAATGGCGGGCGGGCGGCAAAGGGATCACGCTGCACGATGAAGGGATAGGAGAACTCGTCAAGATAGGGCAGCGAGGTCAGCGGCAGGCGGTACCCGGCGGCGGAATCCCCCGGCGCCAGAAACAGCTTGCCGCGGCGGGTCTTCCATTTCTCGGTCGCCCAGCGGAACCGGCGCCGGGCAAACCGGCCTGCCGCGGCCTGCGACTGGGCCAATTGAATCGGCATCACGATACAGGTCGGGTTCGTCAGCCCCCGATCGAAGGCCTGAGCGAGCTGGCGACGCTCGAGCGGGTCATCAAGCTCGTTGGTTGCCGGGTCGAGATTGACCGGCAGACGCCCCTCCTGAAAAATGTAGGTCGCGGGATCCTC
This sequence comes from Pseudomonadota bacterium, assembly GCA_039028555.1. Classification (GTDB taxonomy): domain Bacteria; phylum Pseudomonadota; class Alphaproteobacteria; order Rhodobacterales; family Rhodobacteraceae; genus Thermohalobaculum. The sequence goes on from JBCCHW010000037.1 coordinate 20,931, forward strand.
AAAGGCCGGTTCGGCCGAGCCTTCGGGCATGTCGAAGGCGTCCGTCAGGGCCTCCATAAAGCTCGCGGCCTGATCCATCCCCGCGCCGTCGGCTTCTTCGCTGGCGATCAGGTCGGGGTTCGACCACAGCGCCTCGCCATCCCGGCGCCAGTAGAGGCCGAAAGCCCAGCGCGGCAATTGCTCGCCCGGATACCATTTTCCCTGACCATGGTGCAGCAGCCCGCCGGGCGCGAAACGGTCTTTCAGGCGCCGGATCAGTTTATCGGCATAGACCCGCTTGGTCGGTCCGACAGCGGCGGTGTTCCACTCATCCGCATCCCGGTCTGAGGCCGCGACAAACGTCGGCTCTCCCCCCATCGTCAGGCGCACATCGCCGGCGCTCAACAGATCGTCGATCTGGTGACCCGCCTTGTCGATCCGGGCCCAGTGATCGTCGGTAAAGGGATAGGTGACACGCGGTTCCTCGCGCACCCGGCGCACTTCCATAAAGTGATCGAACTCCACCTCGCAGGGATCCAGCGTCCCGGTGATCGGCGCCGCTGAGGAGGGGAACGGCGTGGCGGCCAGCGGGATATGCCCCTCGCCCGCGAACAGCCCCGATGTGGGATCCAGGCCGATCCATCCAGCACCGGGCGCGTAGACCTCGGTCCAGGCGTGAAGATCGGTGAAATCGGCGTCCGGCCCGCTGGGCCCGTCGACTGCTTTTACATCCGGTGTGAGCTGGATCAGATAGCCCGACACGAACCGGCTGGCGAGGCCCAGATGGCGCAACACGTGGCACAGCAGCCAGGCACTGTCGCGGCACGACCCGGAGCCCTTGTCCAGCGTCTCGTCCGGGGTCTGCACCCCGGGCTCCATCCTGATCGTATAGGCGACGGCCTCGGTAGATCAGAAGATCATATATCTCTTTAGTAGTTTTCTACACCAATAAAACTCTGAAGTTGCTTCCTGGTTTTAGGTTCACGGCAACTTTCTTGGTCATAGGTTTGATACCTTGATGAGTGAAAAGGAACTACTGGGTGTGATGGACTACCGACCAGTCGCGCGTGACATAATGGGCGAGAAGATACGCACAACGTCACTTTTTACGTCAAAAATTAC
>JBCCHW010000038.1:0-21935 GCA_039028555.1 Pseudomonadota bacterium
GTGAATTCATGACGTTGCTGGGCCCGTCAGGCTCGGGCAAGACGACCCTGTTGATGGTCCTGGCAGGGTTTACGCGGCCCGATTTCGGGAGCGTCCGTTTCGGCGACCGTGAAGTGATCCGCACCCCGCCGCATCAACGCGATGTCGGTATGGTGTTCCAGAACTATGCCCTGTTTCCGCATATGGATGTGCTGTCGAACGTGGCCTTTCCGCTAAAGCTGCGCAGCGTCGCCAAGGCCGAACGTGCCGAACGCGCCGAGCGCGCGCTTGAAACGGTGCAGCTTGGCGGCTACGGCAACCGGCAGATCGACCAGCTATCGGGCGGCCAGCGCCAACGCGTTGCCCTCGCCCGGGCGATTGTCTTTGAACCCAGAATCTTGCTGATGGACGAGCCGCTCTCGGCGCTCGACAAGAAACTGCGCGAGCATATGCAGATCGAGCTGCGCCATCTGCATGAAAAACTCGGCATGACAACGGTCTACGTGACCCATGATCAGCGCGAGGCGCTAACCATGTCGGACCGCATTGCGGTGATCAATCACGGCAAGCTGATGCAGCTGGACGAGCCGCGCCGGCTGTATGACCGGCCATCGAACCGCTTTGTCGCCGACTTTATCGGCGAGTCGACATTCCTGCCGGTTCAGATCAGCGGCGGAACGGCTGCCTTTGCGGGCAAAGAGTTGATGCTGGCCGAGCCTCCGGCGTCGCCGCGCCACAACGAGCTCTTGTTACGCCCCGAGCAGATGACCATTCTCACCGGCGAGCCGGATCCTGATACCAATGTATTCGAGTCGACCGTCTCGGAAGTTGTCTTTCAGGGCGATAGCTTTCTGATGTATGCGGATCTCCTCGACGGCAGTTCTGTGGCGCTGCGTGGGTCGACCCATCGCGATGTCACGGCGACGATCCCCGCGATCGGGGAGCGGGTCTCGCTCGGTCTGCACCGCAGCGATACGGTTTTGATCTCGGCGGACGAGGGATAGAGCGATGGTTGCTTCCGAATATCAGGACAGCCCTGGTGTCGTCTACGAGCAACAACCCAACGCCGACGGCCTGCGAAACGATGCCTTCTGGGAAAGAGCCCGCTTGCTGGGCCTCTGTTCGCCCGCTGTCATTCTGGTGATGATCATCATGGTGCTGCCGGTTGCCTGGCTGTTCTGGTTGTCATTTCTGGACGATACAGGCGCGCTGACGTTGGAGCATTACCAGCGTATGATTGAAAAGAAGGCGTATGGCCGGATCTTCTATACGACCTTTGAAGTCTCGTTCCTGACGACCCTGATCTGTGTTTTGATCGGCTATCCGCTCTCGTATCTGATGTCGCAATTGTCCCCGCGATGGGCGACCTTTTGCCTGATCGCGGTCTTGCTGCCGTTTTGGACGTCACTTTTGGTCCGTACCTATGCCTGGCTCGTGCTGTTGCAACGAAAGGGGCTGGTGAACGGCTGGGCGATAGACCTTGGCCTGTGGGATGCGCCGATCAAGATGGTGCATAATCTCAGCGGCACCTTGATCGGTATGGTTCATATCATGCTGCCCTTTCTGGTGCTGCCAGTCTTCGGCGCGATGAAAGCGATCGACCGTGACTTCGTGAAAGCTGCAGCGAACCTGGGCGCCAGCCCGGTCAAGGCGTTCTGGATGGTTTTCTTCCCCTTGTCTTTGCCGGGTCTTTTCGCCGGCGGTCTGATCGTTTTCGTCCTGTGCCTTGGTTTCTATGTGACGCCGGCGGTTCTGGGCGGCGGCAAGGTGATCATGGTGTCCATGAAGATCACAGATACGATCGAGTTGTTCTTTAACTGGGGCGCCGCCAGCGCGCTGGGGGTCGTGTTGTTGATCATGACCATGGGCACGCTCTGGATATCCTCAAAACTGTTGCGCCTCGACCGGGTGTTAGGAGGGGGGAGATGATGAGTTGGTTGCGCCGTCCCGCGTCCGAGACGCAAATCACCCATGGGCAACGTCTTTGGCTCTACATCCTCGCGGGCATCGTGATCGTGTTTCTGGTCGCGCCGACCTTGATCGTTATTCCGATGTCGTTCTCGGACTCGCAGTATCTCGAGTTTCCGCCGCGCGTCTGGTCGACCCGTTGGTATGATCACTATTTCGCGTCCGAGGAATGGACACAGGCAACCTATACATCGATCAAGATCGCCTTCTTGACGATGCTGGTTGCGACACCGCTCGGCATCATGGCGGCCTATGGGTTGGCAACCTCCAGCTTCAAGTTCGCGCAGTTGATCTTTATCACCCTGATTACGCCGATGATGGTGCCGGTCGTGCTGATCGGGATCGGCGTGTTCTACGCCTATGTGCAGCTTGGCATGGTCAACACGATCCCGGGTGTCGTCCTGGCGCATACGATCCTGGCGGTGCCGCTGGTGCTGATCGTGGTGAGCGCGGGCCTCAAGAGCTATGACATGAACCAGGAGCGGGTCGCGCGCAGCCTTGGGGCGTCGCGTTTTTACGCTTTTATGGCGATCACGCTGCCGCAAATCCGGTTCAGCGTGATCACGGCGGCGCTGCTTGCATTTATCACTTCGTTTGACGAGGTGATCATCGCGATGTTCGTGTCGGGCGGCGAAAACTCCACGCTGACGCGGTCGATGTTCAACGCATTGCGCGACCAGATCGATCCGACCATCGCCTCGATATCGACAATCATGGTTCTGATTTCGACCACGTTACTGGTTGCCTCGATGGTGTTTGGCACGACGGGGCGTGAGGAGAAGTAAACGTGGTGGCACGGGGCCTGCTGCCACGTGACTCAACACCGCTAAAGTTCTGATTTCGGCAAAAGTGATTTCTCCAAGACCGGAGTAGTCTGGGAAGCGGCGCTTCCTATCTCTCGGCCGTCAATGGATCGCTCATCCACACGTCGATGACCGAGCTAGATACGAGGATATTGTCATGAAATCCCTCATCACCGCAGTTTTCGCCGCCCTTGTCACGTTCGCCCCCACAACCGCACCTGCCGAGACCGGCAATTCCAGCTTGAACAGCTTTGAAAAAGAAACTGCCAAGGCCCGGGCCGCGGGCGGATACGGCAACCCGATCATTGCCGTTCCCTTGGCAGTTGCCAACACGATGACGGCCGCTGCCGGAGTGGTCGTTGTCAGGGTCGAGTACATCGCCTCGTCGATTTCTGTGAAGTAAACGCCCATATGCCGGTCGGGGCCGGGCCATGGCCCGCCGCGCCGACTGGCACCTGACAGATGGCTCACAAAGACCGTGCAGCCAGATTCCCTTCGGCAATCGCGATATGGACCTGGCGCGGGGCGACGCAATCGCCGATCTCTGCCACCAGCTTGCCGTGCTTCGTCAGGGCGCTGCGCAGGTTCGAGACCACCTTTGCCCCTTGCCAGCTGACGATCAGATCGACGGCCTCGATCCGGACTTCAAAACCGCTATGAACGTTCCGGGCCGTTACCGTCGATCCGTGCGCCGACACGACCGTCTCATTGGGTCGAAAGACCGCACCCTGTTTCAGCAGTCGCTCGTAGATCGGGGGTTTCAGCGTCGGCGTAACCAACTCGCCCACGGCGAATTCGCTGGTCATCAGCGTCACCCGGTTCTCACCCACCAATCGGTCCGCCGCAGACAGCGCGGCGCGCCCGTGACCTTCGTCGACAATCAGGACATGTTTGTTCGAAACGGGATGGGCGATGGCGTCGTAGGGATCGCTGATCGGTATATCGGTGATCTCGGCGCCATCGAGCGATGCAGGTTTGCTCGGTTCAGCGCCGGTGGCGAGGATGACGGCATCGGCATCGATTGTCCCGGCCTGTGCTTCGGTCACGGTCTCGCCCAGGTGTAGCGAGATCTGCAGCCGGTTCAGCTGCCCTTCGTACCAGGAAACCGTCTTTTGATACTCGGCGGTCAGGGGCGCCTGTGCCCAAAGCCGCAATTGCCCGCCAAGCCGGGCTTGTGCGTCGTACAGTGTCACGCGATGGCCCCGTTCGGCGGCGACCCGTGCCGCCTCCATGCCTGCGACCCCGCCGCCGATAATGGCGATATGTTTGGGTTGGGATGCCGGTTCCGAGATGCCGAGTTCGCGCTCGCGCGCCGCGACCGGGTTGTGGAAGCAGCGGATAGGTTTTCCCTCCATCGCGCGCGCGATGCAGAGATTGGCGCCAACACAGGGACGAATATCCTCGGCCCGGCCGGCGGTCAGCTTTGCCACGATGTCGGGATCCGAGATATGCGCGCGGGTCATCCCGACCATATCCGCATCCCCCGCCGCGATCACCGCCTCGGCCATGGCGGGATCGGTGATCCGACCGGTGGTGAAGACCGGAATCGCGACCCGTTTCTTGATGCCCGCGGCCAAGGGAACAAACAGCCCATGGGGCGCCGGGGCAGGGGGCCAGTGCTCCATACGTCCCTTGCGGTCATAGTTCGTGCCGACGATGACGTTGAGATAATCGAGCTTTCCGGTCTGTGCCAGCAGAACCGAGATCTCCTGAAGGTCGTCCTGGCTTAGGCCGCCCTCTACCCGCTCGTCGCCCGGCAGGCGCAGCCCCAGTATCCGGTCTGGTCCCAACACATCGCGTACCGCATCGATCAGACGACAGGTGAAGCGCAAGCGGTTCTCTAGCGAGCCGCCATACTCGTCTGTCCGGATGTTGGAATAGGGTGACATGAACGCCCCGGCGAGGTAGCCAAACGCCGCAAGGATCTCGACACCATCCAGCCCGCTTGTGCGCACGCGCCGGGCGCCGGCGGCAAAGGCTTCGATGATCATGTCGATCTCGCCGATGGTCATCTCCTTGGGCGTCTCGCGGATCAGGCGGGACATGACCGGGGAAGGGGCCAACAACGGCCTGCCCGCATCCGTGTCGTTAACGGTTGCGCCGGCATGCCCGAGTTGGATCAGAAACCGCCCCCCTTCGGCATGGATCGCGTCTGCGAGTTTTCCAAATCCGTCAACCACCGCATTGTCGCCCGCGTTGATGCCCCGTTTTCCTCCGACGCCACCCGTCTCGTGCACCGCGGAAGAGCCCGAGATCTGCAGGGCGGCGCCCCCGGCCGCACGCGCGCGCTGATAGGCTATATAGTCCTCGTTCAGAAGGCCGCCCGCCTCGATACCGGGAACATGGGCCGTGACCAGCACCCGATTGCGCAAGGTCAACGGGCCGATCGCAATCGGAGAGAGAAGGTTCGGAAAATCCTGCGACATGGCCTAGCTCGCCATCAGATAGTCATAGGAGGCGAGTACATGCGTCCGAACGATATGCAGGTAATCCTCGACCGAAACCCGTTCGTCGAACGAGCCCATTCCTGTCGGAAACGGGCCGTAGACATAGGCGGGGATTCCTTCGTAGCGCCAAAGACGCGCGTCGGTCCCGCCGATCGAGACGACCGGTGTCGGGCGCGGGCGGCCAAGGCTTTCAACCGTGTTCTGCAGGATCTCCATCATCTCGCCATAGGGGTCGCACCATGATGGCGGGTTGCAACGATCCTCGACCATACTGGCATGGGGATGGCGGGCTGCGATCTTTTCCACCTCCGCCATGACCTGTTCGCGCGTGACGCCGATGGGCAGGCGGATATCGGCCTCAAAGACGCATGTATGCGGGATCATGTTGTTCTTGAGTCCGCCCTGGATCGTGCCGATGTTCAGGGTGACCTTGGGAAGAATCTCCGAGGCGCCCGGGCCCATTGCGCGATCGGTCGCTTCGCTCGAGCTCATCTGCGCACGCATCAGGTTGTCGGGTACCGGAAAGTCGAGATCTTCGAGCGATTCAAGATCCTTGATCAGGGTCATCGCAAGCCGTGTCGCCGATGGGCTGGAGTGGGTGTATGCGCCGTGCCCACCCGGGGTTTTGACCGTGAAGGTCAGCCACAAGGGCCCCTTTTCGCCGTAGCGGATCGAGAACGGACTGGAGGGTTCTCCGTTCAGGCAGCAATCGCCGCGTACCTCTGGCTCATTCTCCATCAGCCAGCGCGCGCCCCAGGGGCCGAATGTCTCTTCATCAGAGACACAGGTGAGGGTCAGCTTGCCTTTCAGTCGATCGCGAATCCGGTTGAGGATGACATAGGTCCAGATCGACGCGCTGGTGCCGGCCTTCATATCCGACGAGCCACGGCCATAGAGGTCGCCATCCTTGATCTCGCCGCCCCAGGGGTCGGTGGTCCAGCCTTCGGCAGCCGGGTCGTCGCCGACGGGAAAGACGTCGATGTGACCGTTCAACACCAGATGCCGCCCGGCCTGCGGCGCGTCGATCGTACCGAGGACATTGGCCATGATCGGTTGCGGGTCGACGAGCCGATAGGGGGCGCCTTCTGCATCCAGAAGGTCAGTGATGTAGCGAACGGCCTCTGTCGTGTCGCCCGGCGGGTTCGGGCTCGCTTGTTGAACGAACCCCTGAAAGAAAGCGACGATCCGGTCCCTTTCGGCCTCGATCGTGTTCAGTAACCATTCGCGTTCACTCATATCCGGTTCCTCTGAAAATCCCGCCGATCCGATCACAAGCGTAGATGAGGAAAAACCGGAATCGCAAGCCGTCAAGTAGCCGGTTGAACGAGATATGCGGTGCTGGGGCCTTGTTATCTGGCCGGACGGCTCAGGTCCGATCCACCTCCCGCCAGGATCTCGCGAATGATCGTCCGCCGTTGTTCCAGATCCTCTGGCAGCCTTGTCGCGGCTTCGACGGCGAATGTCCCGACATACCGCCCCGTGAAAAGGTTCCGGTCTGCCAGGAAGGGGCGCAGTTTCGCTTTTGGATCAAAGCTGTGGCCGAGCCCGGATACCGCATAAAAGGGCGCCGTGTCGGCGGTTTCGAGATATCCTTCGACCGAAAGATCGCTGAGAGCGCCGGCCGCGCCGGTGAAACGCCCAACGGTGAGGTCTTCGACGATAAAGCCATCCTGATCCGCTCGCCCGATCGCGGTGACAAACGAGCCGTCTGCAGGTTCGGTGTCTTTCGCGATGGAAACTGGCCTGCCCCCGATCGTCATGCCAAGTTCTGGCGTCGTGCGGAAGACACCCGCAAGCGCATCGCTGCCCGGATCTTTCAGTGAATCCACGCGCGACGCAACTATTCGCTCGCCCCGCCAAACCCCGGAAATCGCCACTCTTTCGCCGACCGAAAGGCGACCGAACGCGCTCGACTCAAGATCGACCGGGACGCCCGCTATCTGCGCAGAACGCCCGTCGGCAGAGATCTGCTCTACCGTGCCGATCACCGGATGGGTGATGTGGACACGTCGAGCGACGAGCTGACCCTCGCTGGTTTCAGCCTCGATCGTCAGATTCTGCCCGATCGCGAGGGTTTCGATCCCGTGTTCGCCAAAGGCGTCGGTGACGCGCGTCGCTTGATCAGTCTCGACCTTCAGGCCATTGATCACAAGACTGCCAAAATCGGTCAGCGTACCGACAATCCCGGTACCGCCGATGCCGCCTTCGACGGGTTTTTTCTCGGTCAGCCCGGTCTGTTGCGACACACCGCATGCGCCGAGGAGGAGTAGGCTCAGAGCCGCCGCACACGACCGCCTGGAAATCGTCATCATGTTTCCGTTCCCATTTCTCGATCGCCGGGCGCGATTTCTGTCGGTGCTTCATCTTCCCGGAAAAAGAAGATGCCAAAGAGGAATCTCTGGGTTCCGTCATCATGCTGTTTGTCGTCTGACTGAAGGCTGTTGGCGAGCTTGTTGACATTGATCAGCGCATTTTGCCCTTCTCTTCGGGCAAGCTCTTCGAGGCGGTCGACCGACGGTCCGGTGAGGCGGTTGTAAAAAACCGCCCTCTCCAGGTGCGGAGGCGTTTCAGACAGCAGGTTGTCAACGGCCGCCGCCACGTGGTCGCCGATGTTTTCACCAAAGAACCGCAGCTTTTGTTCCAGGTCTTCAGGCCCGACAAATGCGTTCTCGGAGAGATTGATCAATCCGTCCTGATCGACATAGCCAATCTGCTGGCGGATCAATTCATCGAGAATTGTGCGTGGGCGCACATCACGACTGATGCCAGAAACCAAGCTGTCGAAGTTTGGCTCCGATGATCCGCTCCGGGGCAGGGCGATGGGCTTGCCGTCGGTGTCGGTCGTGTCTTTTCGCGCAAGCCAGGTTCCGACGACCAGGGCCATGGTCGTCAGTTTTTCACCGCCGGGTCGATCGGGCACGCCTTCCTCGCGGAACGCTTTGACATCGCGGCGGTGAACGCCTGTCAGAACACTTATCCGGCTGTCGGTCGGTCGCTCCGCGCCGAGTTGAAAACTCTCTTGTGCAACATCGACATAGAGCCGCTTGAGGTGCCAGTAGAGCGCCGGCGCCGTCACCCCTTGGGTAATCATGGCGCGCACCAGGGGGCGAAGGACGGAATCAAGGACCCGATAAAAGCCAGATTTTCTTGGTGCATCAGACGAGTTCATGCCGGGAAGATATTTCCTGTGGGAAAATTGTCCACAGATTCCTTGACGCTTTCCCGATTTGCGCCAGTTGACCTTCATTCGCCGTGTGAAAAATGCACACACCTGCTAAATAGGAGATCTAAACATGAGAACTGTAATCGCGCTCTTTCTGGTTGGCCTGATGTCTGCCTGCGCCCAAACTGCCGACGAGGCGCAAGCCCCGCAGGCGCCCCAGGCGGACATCGTGGATACGGCGATTTCGGCGGGCCAGTTCAATACTCTCGTCGCTGCCGTTCAGGCCGCTGATCTTGTCGATACGCTGAAGTCGCCCGGGCCGTTCACGGTCTTTGCTCCAACCGACGAAGCCTTTGCCAAGCTGCCCGAAGGGACAGTAGAAGGTTTGCTGAAGCCCGAGAACAAAGACAAACTGGTCGCGGTTTTGACCTATCATGTCATTCCGGGTGAGGTCTTCTCGAAGGATATCGCGGGGAAAAAGCTCGAGGTTGCAACGGTGCAAGGCTCGACGGTTGACATCGATGCCACCGGAAGTGGCGTCAAAATCGACGGCGCAAATGTGGTCGCCGCGGATGTGGATGCCTCCAACGGCGTCATCCATGTGATCGACAGCGTTATTCTTCCCTGACCACCTGCCAGCCCTCTGCGTTTGCGCATATGGGCTGGCACACCCCGTTCCGGTCAGCGTGCGCGAGACCTTCTTTGCCGTGCGAGCCCTCGATAAACCGGCAACCTATCCAACATTTGGGCGGCCAAGGTTGACTCCCTGATTTAAGTACAGTGGTATCCCATTGTTCCGCCGCGTTTTCAGATCGGCGCAACAACAGACGGTTCAGGTTGAACTGTCTTTAGTAACAGGGAGATCATCATGAAAACCATGCTTGCAGCAGCAGTCACGTTTGGCCTGGTGGCTGGAACAGCCGCTGCCCAACAGCAATTTGTCTCGATTGGCACCGGCGGCGTGACGGGCGTCTACTATCCCACCGGCGGTGCAATCTGCCGTCTTGTGAACAAGGACCGCAAAGATCACGGCATCCGTTGCTCGGCCGAGTCCACCGGCGGCTCGATCTATAACATCAACACCATTCGCGCAGGCGAGCTCGAGTTCGGTGTTGCCCAGTCTGACTGGCAGTACCATGCCGCCAATGGGACCTCGAAATTCGAGGATGCCGGACCTTTCGAAGAGCTTCGGGCCGTCTTTTCGGTGCACCCAGAGCCGGTGACCATCATCGCGCGAGCTGATGCAGGCATCAGTAATGTGACAGATCTGAAGGGCAAGCGCGTCAATATCGGCAACCCCGGCTCAGGTACTCGAGGCACCTGGGAGGTCATGGAAAACGCGCTTGGCTGGAGCCGTGACGACCTGAAACTTGCCGCTGAGATGAAATCGGCCGAAACGGGCCAGGCCGTTTGCGACAACAAGATCGACGCCTATTTCTGGCTCGTCGGCCACCCGTCTGCTTTGACGCAGGAAAGCCTTGCGACCTGTGACGCGGTTCTGGTCAATGCGACGGGTCCGGAAATCGAGAAGCTCGTTGCCGACAATCCCTATTACCGCACTGCCACCATCCCGGCGGGCATGTATGGCGACAACCCCGACATCACGACCTTTGGGGTAGGGGCAACTTTTGTCACCAGTTCGGATGTTCCCGACGAAGTGGTCTATACCGTCGTCAAAGCCGTCTTTGAAAACTTCGACCAGTTCAAGGCGTTGCACCCTGCATTTGCCAATCTGAAAGAAGAAGAGATGATTGCGGATGGCCTCTCGGCCCCACTGCATCCGGGCGCTGAGAAATACTATAAAGAGCGCGGCTGGATGTAAGCCGCACCTGTGATCGCCTCGGAACCTTGTGGTTCCGAGGTTTTCTGAGCGTCCAATGGTTACGGCGCCACATTGATATCAGGGAAAGGCGGGCATCGTCGCCGGCCTTTCCCCAACGATTGCATAACAGAAGGCTGGCACGATGCGGGAGCCCATTCACGTAGATCCCAAGACACAGGTCGAGGAAATGGAGGCCAGCAATCTGGAGCAGTTTACTGCGACAGATACAGGGGGCCGACATCCAGATGGCTGGCAGAAACAGGCCATCTTGATCATTGCGTTCGTCTGGGCGTGTTTTCAGCTCTATATCGCGTCGAATGTCCCGTTTTGGTTGACGGAAACCATCGGCGTTAATGTGACAATGCCGAGTTCGGAATCGCGCCGGGTTCATCTCGCCTTTGCACTTGTTTTGGCGGCGATGGCCTTTCCGCTTTTCAAGTCGTCACCCCATAACCGGATCCCGTGGTACGATTGGGTGCTCGCCGTGCTGGGCATCATATGTTGCCTGTACGCGATCGTTGAGAAGGACGCGATCGCGGTCCGCGCGGGCTTGCCGACCACGGCCGATCTGGCCATCTCGACCGTTGGCATGATCGTCGTTGCAGCGGCTGTTTTCCGATCTCTCGGCCTGCCGCTGCTGATCGTGGGCGGCCTGTTCCTGCTTTACTGCTTCTTCGGGGATGCGTCCTGGCTGCCCGAGGCCATGCAGTGGAAAGGAGCGTCCTATGGCAAGGCCATGTGGCATTACTGGATGCAGGACGAAGGGGTTTTCGGTGTCGCGCTGAAAGTCTCGGCAGAGCTGATTTTCCTGTTTGTGCTGTTTGGCGCCATCCTCGAGAAAGCCGGGGCGGGAAACTACTTCATCAAGATTGCCTTCGCCCTGTTGGGCCATTTGCGCGGTGGGCCGGCCAAGGCCGCGGTTGTCGCCTCGGCGATGAGCGGCCTCTATTCGGGATCCTCGATCGCGAACACCGTGACCACCGGTACATTTACCATCCCGTTGATGAAGCGCACGGGCTTTAGCCCCGAGAAAGCCGGCGCGGTCGAGGTTGCCTCCTCGACCAACGGACAGCTGACGCCACCGGTCATGGGGGCGGCGGCCTTTCTGATCGCCGAGTTCACGGGCGTTCCCTATACTGAAATCATCAAGCACGCCCTGGTGCCTGCCCTGGTCAGCTATATCGCCCTCGTCTATATCGTCCATCTCGAGGCCCTCAAGATGGACCTGCAAGGCCTGCCAAAGCGCGATACGGGGCGTAGCATCACCCAAAAGCTGCTCGGCTTCCTGACCGGGTTCCTCTTCATGGTCATATTGACGGCTGCGGTCTATTTCGGGCTTGGCTGGATCAAGACAGCGATGCCCGACAGCGCGTTCATGATCATCAGCATTGGCGTCGCGCTGGCCTATCTATGGCTGTTGTGGGTGGCCTCCAGACGCCCCGACCTGGTGGTTGACGACCCCAATGCGCCGATAACGGAACTCCCCGATGCCGGTGAAACCGCAAAAACCGGGTACTATTTCGTCCTGCCGATCGTGGTGTTGATCTGGTGCATTGTCGTGGAACGCCTGTCACCGTCGTTGAGCGCGTTCTGGGCTACGATTGCGATGATCATCGTGGCCCTGACGCAGCACCCGCTCAAAGCAATCATGCGCGGCGAGAGCGGGCTGGCAACCGCCTGCAAGCGCGGCATATCTGAATGGATCGAGGGGATGATCTCCGGGTCGCGGAACATGATCGGGATCGGGGTCGCAACGGCTGCCGCGGGGATCATCGTGGGCACCGTCTCGCTGACCGGCATGCATCAGATGATCGCCGAACTGATCGAGTATCTTTCGGGCGGCAGCCTGATGGTGCTTTTGTTCCTGGTGGCAATCATGAGCCTTATCCTGGGGATGGGCCTGCCGACCACGGCGAACTACATCGTGGTGAGTTCGCTGATGGCGCCGGTCATCGTGGTGCTGGGGGCGGAATCGGGCCTGATCGTCCCGCTTATCGCGGCGCACCTTTTTGTCTTTTACTTCGGGATCCTTGCCGATGACACGCCACCGGTTGGCCTCGCGGCGTTTGCGGCGGCCGCGATCAGCCAGGGCGATCCGATCAAGACCGGCATACAGGGCTTTATGTACGACATCCGCACGGCTTTGCTGCCCTTCCTTTTCATCTTCAATACCGAGCTGTTGCTGATAGATGTCAGCTTGGCCAAGGCTGTATTCGTCTTTGTCATTGCGGTGATCGCGATGATGTTGTTCGCGGCGGCGACCCAGGGCTATTTCCTTGCGCGCAACAGGATCTGGGAGACGGCGATGCTGCTCCTTGTCGCGTTCACGCTGTTCAGGCCGGGCTATTGGCTCGACCAGGTGTCGCCCGAGTTCAAGACATACCCGGGCACCGAACTGATCACCCTCGCCGACGCCGCCCCCGCCGGGAGCGAATTGCGTCTGACGATCGCAGGACCCGATTTCAACGTCGCCGACGAAACGAATTCCTCTGTGGTCATCGCCGAGATTGGGCCGGGTGGCGATGGGGCGGCGCAACTGGCCGGCCTCGGCCTGTCCGCGTCTGAATCTGATGGGAAGATGGCGCTCGAGGAACCCATGTTTGGCACCCCAAACCAGCGTCTGGGGCAGCAGTTCGACTTTTATGCGGACGATCCGGTCGAGGTCACAAATGTGCAGATCGAGAATGAGCGATTTGCCAAGGAGCTCTTCTACATCCCGGCCCTGATCCTGCTGGCAATCGTCATCCTGCTCCAGCGTAGGCGGCAGGACAAACCAGCGTTTTGACGCCTTCTGCGCAAAGCCGTACGTCTATCGCGAGGTTGACGGAAAGTGGCGGGCGGACGTCCCCGTCCACCGCCAGATGCCCCAACAGGAGCTTGAGATGAGTGACCCCAAGAAGATCGAGCGCAATGCAGCAGCTTACACCGCCGCGTGGAATTCCAAGTCGGCTGAGGCTGTTGCTTCGTTCTATGCCGAGGATGGCGCGATCGTCATCAACAATGGCGAGCCCTGGCAGGGGCGAGAACGTGTCCGCGACATGGCTGCGGGATTTTATGCGGATGTCCCCGATCTGACGCTGACTTGCGATTATGTCAGATGTGCGGGATCTCACGTCATCTTTGCATGGACCTTCACAGGGCATGACGCAAACACGGGCAAGCCTCTGAAAATCAGTGGGTGGGAGGAATGGGATCTTGACGACGATCTCAAGGTCAAGGCGTCGCGAGGCTGGTTCGATGCTGAAGACTATGCGCGGCAGGCACAGCCGGGGTAGCGCATCGTCGCCTCCTCCCAAACAACCGAATTGGTATGACTTGGCCCGTGCATGTGCAATCTTGCCCGATGCGGAGAGTTTCTCTGGCCGTTTGTGTTTTTGTGCAATGCAGTAGGTCTGCCGATTGACTCTCGAATCCCTTCGATGTGAAGGTGTTACCAGTAAACTGAATGCTGCGTATCAACAGGGAGATATGTGATGAAAAATGTACTTAGCGCCACGATCGGCGCCGTGATTGCGACGGGCCTCGGCTCGACCGCCTATGCAGCGTCGTGCACAAACGACGTCTGGAACAAGGTGATGGAGAAAGGCAAGATCGTGATCGGCGTCAAGGCCGATTACAAACCATGGGGCTTTCGCGACGCGAACGGTGAACTCGTGGGCATGGAAATCGATATGGCCAAGGATGTCGCCGACACCATGGGCGTCGAGCTTGAGATGGTGCCCGTGCAATCGTCCAACCGGATGCAGTTCCTCGAGCAGGGCAAGACCGACATGTTCATTGCGACCATGTCCGACCGGGAAGACCGGCGCAAGATTGTCGGAATCCCCGGGCCGAACTATTACACATCCGGCACCAATGTCATGGCGCCCAAGGCCCTGGGCTTCACCAAGTGGGAAGACCTGAGCGGCAAGCCCGTCTGCGGCAAGCAGGGGGCGTTCTATAACCAGATCGTCGAAGAACGCTATGGTGTCGAAATCATCGCCTTCACCGGGAACGCCGAGGCAAAGCAGGCGCTGCGCGACAAGAAATGCGTCGCCTGGGTCTATGACGACAGCTCGATCGGGTCGGATCTTGCTTCGGGCAATTGGGGCGATTTCGAAATGCCGCTGGCATCCGAGGATGACAACCCCTGGGGTCTCGCGGTGCCCTTGGCGGAAAAGGACTGCATCTTTGGCCAGTTCATGTCGGGTATGCAGTACAACTGGCACCGCGATGGAACCCTGATCGAACTCGAGAAGAAGTGGGGCATCCAGCCGACCGCATATCTCGAAGCTCAAGGCGAACGTTACAAGGATTGGTTGGCCGACTAAGAGCTGACAGCCCCCGAGAGCGTTGCTCTCGGGGGCATATTCTGGGGAACCCATGTCCAATGACATGATCAACCGACGGGTCATCCTGTCGAGCCGACCCAAAGGCGTGCCGGAGGCGCATCATTTCAGCGTCGACGAGTGCCCGGCAGAACGTCCGGGGCCCGGGACATTCCTGGTTCGAACCCAATTCTGGTCGGTCGATCCGGCAATGCGTGGCTGGGCAAATGAGGCGCCAAACTATTTGCCACCCGTGGCGCTGGGGGCGCCGATGCGCGCCTTTGCCGTCGGCGAAGTCATCGAAAGCCTGCATCCCGATTACGCCGTCGGCGAGGTCGTTTCGGGGATGTTCGGCTGGCAGCGCTATCACGTCAGTGACGGGTCGGACGTGGATCGCAAGGTGACCGAGGAGGGCCTTTCGCCATCGCTGGCGCTGGGCGTTCTGGGCCTCAACGGAGTCACCGCCTTTTTCGGATTGACCGACGGCTGTGAACCGCGCAGCGGCGAGACGGTTGTTGTGTCGACGGCGGCGGGCGCGGTGGGCTCGGCCGTCGGCCAGATCGCCAAAATTCTCGGATGCCGGACGGTTGGCATCACCAGCACATCGGCCAAGGCGGATCTGTGCACCGAGCGATTTGGATTCGATGCGGTGATCCGATACCGCGAGGAAGATGTCGGTGAAGCGCTGAAATCAACATGCCCTGAAGGGGTTGATTGTTATTTTGACAATACATGCGGTCCGATCAGCGATGCGGTGATGCAGAACCTGGCAAAGGGCGCGCGGATCACCATTTGCGGCACGGCGGCGCTGACCGATTGGGACCCGATCCCGACGGGCCCCCGGGTTCATCGTCAATTGATGGTAGCCCGGGCGCGGATGCAGGGGTTCCTGGTGCTCGACTACAAGCATCGGTACGGCGAGGCCGTTGGCCAACTTGCCGATTGGGTACGCGACGGACGGCTCGTGGTGAGTGAGCATATCCTGGATGGTGCGGCATCGGCGCCCGGCGCGATCAAGATGCTATACGATGGGCATAATGACGGTAAGCTGTTGATCAGGGTCGATTAGCTTTCACACAGCAGGGGGGCGTGAAGTAGGGGAATGGAAGACTTTTTCCGGGAGTTGGCGGAAAACACGACCCGATGGAACTTCATCTGGATGTATGAAGACCGCCAGCGCGACAAGATCCTTTCCGGTTTATGGATGACCATCCAGCTCAGCGTGTTCTGCCTGATCTGTTCAGTTGTCATCGGCTTGGTCGGCGCGTGGATGCAGGGGGCCAAATCCGCGATCGTGCGGGCCATTGTTCAGGGCTACATTCAGTTTTTCCGCAATACACCGCCGCTTGTGCAGTTGCTGTTCTTCTACTTTGCATTGGGACAGTTCACGCCGGTCGTGACGGGGCCGGACGGATGGACGGTCGAGCCGATCATCTCGAATGTCGGCTGGGCGGTGATCTCGCTCTCGTTCTTTGCAGGGGCCTTCAATGTCGAGATCTTTCGCGCGGGTATCGAGGCCGTGCCCGATAGTACGCAGGAGGCCGCCGAGAGCCTGGGGTTCTCGCGCCTGCAAAGCTATATCTATATCGTGTTGCCGCTGGCCTTTCGCGTCTGCCTGCCGGCGCTCAACAACAATCTGGTAAATCTGGTCAAGACGACAACACAGGCCTATGCAATCGCGGTGCCGGAATTGCTCTATCATTCGGTGACGATCTGGAATGATTACCCCAGTGCGCAGTACCCGACCATGCTCTTGGTTTTTGTCGCCTATATCGTTCTGGTCGGGATCCTCGTCTTTGGGATGAGCAAGTGGGAGCGGGCGATGAAAATCCCGGGATACGGCACATGAGGGCCATTCCCGGCATCACGGGGCCGTCCCGCTCGGACTTGGCTGTTCTCAAGCCCTTTGATCTGCGCGCGGTCACGCCGGATGGATATCATTTCACCAGATGGGTCGCCTCGCTACCATGGTGGACTCCGGTGGCGATGATGTTCGTCGCCATGATCTGGCCCACGCTGGCCTATGCGCAGAGTCAGTTTACCACCGCAGATGCTTTTGATGCCCTCTGGCGCTGGGCGCCCTTTCTGGTTTGGTCGGGGTTCTTTTTCAATGTGCTGATCTCGATCTGCGCGATGGCCATCGGCACGATAGCGGGGGCGGCGCTGGGTCTGGCACAGATTTCGCCATCATTCTGGATCCGGCGGGCCGCGTGGTTCATCACCCAGCTGTTTCGGAACTCGCCGTGGCTGGTGCTGTTGTTCATCGTCCTCTTGGCGTTTCCCTTTGAGGTCAGGATCTTTGGCCTCATCATCCCGATCCCCGATTGGGTCAAGGGTGTCATCGGGCTGAGCCTGCCGGTCATGGCGAATATATCCGAGGTGGTCAGAGGGGCCGTCCAGTCGGTGCCCACGGCGCAATGGGAGGCGTCGGAGAGCCTTGCCTTCACCCGCCGCCAGACCCTGTGGCAGATCATCCTGCCCCAATGCTATAAGCGCATGCTGCCGCCCTGGATGAACTGGTATGCGATCCTGACCATGGCCACGCCGCTCTGTTCGCTGCTGGGGATCGAAGAACTGATCACCCTTACCCGTCAGGCGATGGAGTCTGAGGACAACCATCCAGAACTGCTGATGCCTTTCTTTGGCTTCGCGCTGGTTCTGTTCTTTGCCTATTGTTATCCGATTGCGCGGCTCACGATCTCGCTCGAACGCAAATTCGCTATGAAACTCTGAGAGGGCGGCATGAGTATCTTGCACGCAGAGACAATGCCCGATGACGCACCCGATCCGCAGGCGCATGACATTACGCCCGGCTGGATTGCGCGAAACCGGGCGTCGATCGAGCGGGGGCGCAGACTTGGGCAAGCCGTAATGCTGGTGGCCCCGCCACCGGCCAGGATTGCGCTGGCGGCAGCCTCTGTCGCGGTCGAGGCGGTCTTGCTGGGAGACGATGTCAAGCGGCGCCTGAAGGACCCGGGCGAGGGGGTGGTCACCGCCGCACTTCTGGCGACCGAGGGGGCGGCCCTGCTCGCCATGAGCCGGTTCGCACCGGTGCGCCTTGCGGCAAACCTGGCCGGGATCGAGGCGGTACGCTCCGCATTGCAGAATCTGGCGCCGAAACGGGGGGCACTATGACCTGGACAAAAGATCAGCCAATCGTCTCACTCAAGGAGGTTCGCAAATCCTTTGGCGAGCTCGAGGTGCTAAAAGGCGTGTCGCTGGATGTGATGAAGGGCGAGGTGATCTGCATCATCGGCCCTTCAGGTTCGGGCAAGTCGACCCTGATCCGCTGCATCAACGCCTTGAACAACATTCAGGCGGGCTCGATCACGGTCGAAGGTCAAGAGGTGCACGACCCCGACCTCGACAAGCTCGAGCTCCGGAAAAAGGTCGGGATGGTCTTTCAGCAATACAACCTGTTTCCGCACAAGACCGCGCTGGAGAACATCATGATGGCACCGGTGCTGGTGCTCAAGGAGGACAAGAACGAAGTCGAGCAACGGGCACGGAAACTGATGGCGAAGGTTCGGCTGACAGGCAAGGAGGCTTCGTATCCGGGCGAACTCTCTGGCGGTCAGCAACAGCGTGTCGCCATTGCGCGCTCACTCGCCATGAACCCAGACGTGATGCTGTTCGACGAGGTGACAGCGGCGCTGGACCCCGAAACGGTCAAGGAGGTGCTGGTAACGATCAAGGATCTCGCTGCCGAGGGGATGACTTGTATCCTCGTGACCCACGAGATGGGGTTTGCGCGTGAAGTCGCCGACCATATCTATTTCACCGACCGCGGCGTGATTGTCGAACACGGCCCGCCGGCGACCTTCTTTGACCAGGCTTCAGACCCGCGTACCAGGGAATTCCTCAGCCAGATTCTCTAACCACCTCAATCCGGCAGGCAGGACTCAAAAACCCCACCGGATCCCGGTGGGGTTTTCTGGTGGAGCCAAGGGGAGTCGAACCCCTGACCTCTTGAATGCCATTCAAGCGCTCTCCCAACTGAGCTATGGCCCCGTGAGTTTGTCGTCGCAGCCCGGGTTAAGGGCCGCGTTTCGTCAATTCAAGCGAAAACTCAGCTTTCGTCTTTCTCTTTGGTGGGCACGTCGCCCAGCCCGTCGATTTCGTCATCGTCGGATTCGTCGTCGAGCAGAATATCGTCGCCGAACTCGCCCAATTCGTCCTCGCTATCGTCGAGCGATTCTTCGTCATCGTCGACTTTTGTGTCGTCGTCGTCGAGATCCTCGTCATCGTCGTCCGAAGGCAGAATCACATCCTGATCTTCATCCAACTCCTTGGGATCTTCGTCGCTGTCGGCCTCGTCGATCAACTCCTCTTCGGCCTCGGACGCTTCGACAACGGCTGCCGCGGCCGCCTTGGCGGGCTTTGCGCGGGCAGATTTGCCGCGTTGAGGCGGCGAAAGTGCCGCAATATCGAACTCTGCGCCGCAGCTTGGGCAAATTATGGGCGAGTTGCCCAGATCATAGAAGCGCACTGCACAGCTAAGGCAGCTTCGTTTCACGCCCCATTCAGGTTTCGCCATCGGTATACCCTGTAGTTTTCTTGACGCTGCGAGGATGCGGGGCAATGCCACATAACCGGCGCTCTTGTCAAAAGGATTTGAGCAACACTCTGAGGAATTTATATCATTTCCGATTGGCTGCTGACGAAAGAATCTTTCACAAGATTTGTTGGCAGCCTATATAGGGATGTCTGACATTTGAAATCAGGGAACCAATCTAGTGCTTTATCATGCGTATGAGTTCACACACGCAGCCATCAGTCCCATGCGGCAGGCGGCCCGCATGGGCCGTGACGCGTTGCAAAGTCCCTTGAATCCCCTTGCCGGTTTTGTCGGCTCGCGGGCGACCGCCGCCGCTTTTGAGATGTTTGTGTCGGCGACCGAAAGATACGGCAAGCCGGATTTCGGCATCAAGGAGATCCCGGTCGGGAATCGGCTCCTGGCCGTCGAAGAGGAAGTCGTCCTCTCGAAACCCTTTGGCGATCTGGTGCATTTTCGCCGGGTCGGCGCGGAAAAACGCGACGACCCCAAGCTGTTGATCGTTGCGCCCATGTCGGGCCATTTCGCCACGCTGTTGCGCGGCACGGTCGAAGCGATGCTGCCCGAACACGATGTCTATATCACCGATTGGCGCGATGCCCGGGACGTTCCCGTTTCGGTGGGCGGTTTCGATCTTGCCGATTATGCCGACTATGTCATGGAGTTCTGCCAGGAACTCGCGTCATCGGGCGAACGTCCGGCGATCATGGCGGTTTGCCAGCCCGGTGTGCCCTGTCTTGCCGCCTGCGCCCTGATGGCAGAGGACAACGAACCCGCCCGGCCCAGCGCCCTGATCCTGATGGGCAGCCCGATCGATACGCGGGTCAACATGACCGATCCCTGCAAGCTCGCGGCCTCCAAACCGATCTCGTGGTTTGAAAAGAATGTCATCTCGACTGTGCCGTGGCCCAATCCGGGCTTTCTGCGGCGCGTCTATCCGGGATTTCTGCAACTCTCGGGCTTTATGTCGATGAACATGGACCGGCATGTGGATGCCCATATCTCGCAGTTCAACAATCTGGTGCAGGGCGACGGCGACTCCACCGATGCGCATCGCAAGTTCTACGACGAATACATGGCCGTGATGGACCTGACCGCCGAGTTCTATCTGCAAACGGTGGAGCGTGTGTTCCAGCGCCATGACTTCCCGCTTGGAAACTACCTGCATCGTGAGCGGTCGGTCGATCCCGGCGCGATCACGGATATCGGGCTGATGACGATCGAAGGTGAGAAGGACGACATCACCGGGCGTGGCCAGACCGAGGCGGCGCAGGGCCTTTGCCGGAATATTCCCAGCGTCGACCGGGTTCACTATGTACAGGGCGATGTCGGTCATTACGGTGTCTTCAATGGCTCACGCTTTCGCAAATACATCCAGCCCAAGATCCGCGACTTTGTGCGTGGCCGTCGTCGCAAGGTGGCTTCCTGACCGGGTGTCGCCCGGGCACTCGTGCCGCAATGGGTGACGCGATCCACCTGACGCAGCCGGACATCGATGTTCGGCTTCGGGTAGATGCGCGCGCCCGGCGCTTCACGTTGCGGTTGGCCGAGGCGGGGGCAGGCGCGGTGCTGACGCTTCCACCCGGCGTGCCCGAGGCCGAGGCGCTGAACTTTCTCGAACGTCATCGCGGATGGCTGGCAGCGGCGCTGGCCAGGCAAGAGGCGGCCATCCCGGTACAGGGCGGCATCCGTCTACCCGTCGACGGGGTCGCGCATCTGCTCGTGGTGCAAACGGGTCCCCGGCGTACGCCCGCGATTTCGGATGGGCGTCTGGTCGTGCAGGGACGCGGAGACCCCGGCCCGCGGGTCGCCGCATGGCTGAAGGAACGCACGCGAGAGCGTATCGGCAAGGCGGCCCATCACTATGCCCGCGAGCTCGGCCGCGACCTCCGGGGGATCGCGGTCAAAGATACAAGGTCACGATGGGGATCCTGCTCAACGGCCGGGCGGATCAACCTCTCATGGCGCCTCGCCATGGCGCCGCCGCGTATCCAGGACTATGTCGCGGCACATGAGGCTGCCCATCTGGTGGAGATGAATCATTCTGATCGGTATTGGCGGGTTTTGTCGGGGATCATGCCGGACTATGCCGAGCGCCGCGCCTGGTTGAAATCCGAGGGCCGCAAGCTGCACGCCTATCGGTTCGAAACCGGATCGGCGCCCTAAGGAGTCAGAACCCACGCGACATCCGCCGCCAGCTCCTCGGGCGTGTACCCACGCCGATACACCGCGCGCAGCCCTGACGGGTCCACCAGATAGATATAGGCTGAGTGATTCATCAGATACTCCGACTGCCCTTCGGTCTCGACCCTTTGATAATAAACCTTGTAGGCGGACGCCGCATCGGCGATCTGCGCGTCTGACCCGGTGAGTGAGGTCATCTTGGGATGCATGATCTCGGACCAGTCGGCCATGGTGGCGCTGTCGTCGCGGGAGGGATCGATGGTGATAAAGACCGGTTTGACGTCGAGCCCTTGCTGATCGAGCAAATCCACCATATCCGCCATGGTCTGAACATCGACGGGGCAGACATCGGGGCAATACGTATAGCCAAAGTAAAGCAGGGTCGGCCCTGCGATCACCTCTTTGCTCGTGACGGTTTCACCCGTTTCATTAACCAGCGTAAAGGGA
This sequence comes from Pseudomonadota bacterium, assembly GCA_039028555.1. Classification (GTDB taxonomy): domain Bacteria; phylum Pseudomonadota; class Alphaproteobacteria; order Rhodobacterales; family Rhodobacteraceae; genus Thermohalobaculum. Next base: position 21,676 of record JBCCHW010000038.1, read on the forward strand.
CCACCGATGGAAGAACCTTCGATATTCAGCGCTGCGCCCGGCGTCGGGCGTTCTGAGCTCTGGGTGAACAGATACAGTGTGCCAACCGTCATGAGCACGCAAAATGCGGCGGCCATTGCCAGGACAATTCTTTGCATCATGATCCCTTTCATCCCACACTCTGGTAGAAAAGCGGAACGGCAGAAAAATCAAGGGTCCGAATGGTGTCGGGAACCAAACTGTGATCTGACGCCGGCACCGGCATTCATCTGAGAGGATCA